>DASQOU010000105.1:0-3470 GCA_035644295.1 Bradyrhizobium sp. | reverse complement strand
GCCGAAGGGCTTCAAGACCGCGCGCTATCGTTCGACCGACGCCACGGTATTCGCCGCGATCGAAGGCAAGGGTCGTTCGCGGGTCGGCGAGCAGACTTTCGAGTGGGGTCCGCGCGACCTGTTCGTGGTGCCGAGCTGGCAATGGGTCACCCACGAGGCCGACGAAGATTCTGTGGTGTTCAGTTTCTCGGATCGCCCGGTGCAGCAGAAGCTGGACCTGTTTCGCGAAGACCGCGGCAACGCGTGATTTGACGGCTCGTCGTAGCGCGAAGCAATCCACCGTGTAGCGTCGTCCCGGCGAACGCCGGGACCCATAACCGCCGGTATTCGCTTTGCGGAAGGCGTCAACCCCACTGCCCTACCGATAAATCACGCGGTATGGGTCCCGGCTCAAGGCCGGGACGACGACAAGGTGACATCATGAAACATCAACGCTTCCGGCGCATCGCGCTCGCCACGGTAACTCTCTTGGCAGCCTTCTCCGCAAGCCGCGCGCAACAAGCCGATCCGGCGGCGGTGCAGGAGCATACCGCCGCCGCCGCCGCCGCTGCGGCGAAATCGGATCTGCTCGGGCCGCTCACGCTGTGCCGAACCGCGACCGCGACGCCCGGCCCCAGCTTCATGGACAACTATAATGCCATGGTGAAGGGGCCGCCGCCGGCGCCGATGCGGGTGATGGACGAGCTGTATTTCCTCGGCGCGCGCTGGAGCACGGCATGGGCGATCAAGACCTCGGCCGGCATCATCATCGTCGACGCCATGGATAACGCCGACGAAGCCGAGCACAACATCGAGAGCGGCCTGCGCAAGGTCGGCCTCGATCCCTCCGACATCCGTTACGTCGTCATCTGTGCAACGCTTTCTGACCATTTTGGGCGAATGCGCGCTGGCGACCAAAGCCAGTATCGGCGACGACACGCCGGGCGCGAAATAGCGTCAGCTCCACGCAAATAATCCAGAGTTCGTCATGGCCGGGCTCGTCCCGGCCATCCACGTCTTGGCGCAAGACAAAGAGAGACGTGGATGCCCGGGACAAGCCCGGGCATGACGAACTATTCGAGACGGACCCTCACCGCCAGTGCAGCAGGCGGGTTTCCAATAGATTGATCAGCCGTCCGACCGCGAGGCCGAACAGCGACAGGATGACGACGCCGGCCAGCAACTGATCGGTCTGCATCAGATTGCCGGCCTGCAGCACGAAGGCGCCGATGCCGAATTCGGCGCCGATCATCTCGGCGCTCACCACCAGCAGCAGCGCGACCGAAGCGGTGATGCGAAAGCCGGCCAAAATCGACGGCAGCGCGCCCGGCCAGATCACCCGGCGCACGATGGCGCGAAACGGCACATTGAAGCTCTGCGCCATCCGGATCAGGTTGCGCGGCACCGCATCGACGCCGCTATAGACCGATATCGCGGTGGAAAAGAACACGCCGAGCGCAATGGTGGCGATCTTCGGCTCTTCGCCGATCCCGAGCCACAGGATCAGGAGCGGCAATAGCGCGATTTTCGGAATCGGAAACAGCGCCGAGATGAAGGTGATGCCGACGCCGCGCGCGAGGCTTGAGAGACCGATCGCGAAGCCGACGATGACGCCGGCGACCGTTCCGAGAATCCAGCCGGCGCCTATACGCATGATCGAAACCGACAGATGATGCCAAAGCGCGCCGCTGAGCGCGAGCTTGTAGATCGCGACCGCAATCGCCGATGGCGCCGGCAGGAACAATGGATTGACCCAGCCGGTGCTGCCGGCCAGTTGCCAAAGCCCGATCACCAGCACCAGCGCGATCCAGCCCGAATAGCGGCCCGCCCTTGGCGCAAACCCCGCGCCGCGAAATTTGACCGGTCGCGGCGCGATCTCGCCATCGGCTTGCGGCGCGTCGGCCGGATCGTTCGGGCGCTCAAGCATGCTGGACCTCGCGTTCGGCGTCGATCGCCTCTCCGCGGATCAGCGACCACAGATCGCTCTGCAGCGCGAGCAATTTTCCGCGCGCATCGATGTCGCCGCGTTCGCCGCGGGTCAGAGGAATCGTCACGACCTCGCGGACGCGGCCGGGCCGCCGCGACAGCACGACAATGCGATCGGCGAGCCGAACCGCTTCCTCAAGATTATGCGTCACATAAACCGCGCCCATCGAGCCATCGGCGAGCAGGCGGATGAAATCCTCCATCAGCAATTCGCGGGTTTGCGAATCCAGCGCCGACAGCGGCTCGTCCATCAACAGAATCGCGGGCCGCACCGCGAGCGCACGCGCGATACCGACGCGCTGGCGCATGCCGCCCGACAATTGTTTTGGATAGGCGCCGCGAAAATCCAAAAGACCCGTGCGGCGCAGCGCGTCGTCGACCACGGCGCGGCGCTCGGGCATGCCGAGGCCCGCGTGCAGCAGCGGGAATTCGACATTTTCCTCGACCGTGCACCAGGGCAGCAGCGCGAAATCCTGAAACACGAACGTCAGCGGGTTGCGGCTGTCCGGCGGCGGGGCGCCGCGCAATTCCGCCAGGCCCTCGCTCGGCTGCAACAATCCGCCCAGGATCGACAGCAGCGTGCTCTTGCCGCAGCCCGAAGGGCCGACGATCGCGACCACCTCGCCCGACCCCACCGTGAACGACACGTCGTCGAGCACCTCGAGCGCGCCGAACCGGTGACTGATGTGGACAGCGATCAGATCCATTTAGCGTTCCGGTCCCGTGATCCCGAGAGTCGTCATTGCGAGAAGCAAAGTGGCGAAGCAATCCAGACTGGAGTCATTCCGGGATGGTGCGTTAGCACCAGACCCGGAATCTCGAGATTCCCCGATGTGCAATTGCACATCTGAGGTTCGACGCTTCGCATCGCCCCGGAATGACGGATTCGGTTGGCGCGAGCATCAATCCGCCTTCACATAGTCTTTGGCAATGATCGCGTCGGCATCGAATCCCTTGTCGACAAAACCCTGTTCCTGCAGCCATGTGATCTGGTTGCCGACATTCTTGACGTCGAGCTTACCGTCGGGATCGATATAGGCGCAGTTGCCGACCACCTGCTCGACCGGCAGGTTGGTGTATTTCGCGATGATCACCAACAGCGGTTTTGTTGTGTGGTTGATCGGCGCCTTGCCGCCGGTGACGGCGGCCAGAATGACATCGTGATATTCACGATCGGCCCGGGCCAGCGCGCCGAGAAGCTTTGTAACCAGCGGCTTGTTGGCCAATGTCTTGGGTGAGGCGAACACCGCGCCAAGCTGCCACGGCGTCTCGTCGCCGACCCACCCCAACAGCTTCGCGCCATCCGCGTCGATCAGCGTCCGCGCGGTCGAGACCGGCAACAGCGCCGCATCGACGGTTTCGCCTTTCAGCGCCGCAGCCGCGTTCGACAGCGATTGCAGCGGCAGCACTTTAACGTCACTGAGCTTGAAGCCGTATTTGTCGGCGAGCAGGCCGAGCGAGTAGTGAAAGCTCGAGCCGGTCTGCGTCACCGCGATGCGTTTTCC
>DASQOU010000104.1:0-2728 GCA_035644295.1 Bradyrhizobium sp. | reverse complement strand
TCTTCGCGCTTGAATTTTTCCTGGTCCGCAAGTTTTTTGCCCGACGCGATGATCCTGTCCTGAGCCTTGAAGCCCGCGGCGTCCGGACCCATCGGCTCCGGATCGGCTTTGCCGGCCGGCGCCGCGGCGCTACCGGCGAGGCGCCCCACCCGGCCCACCTGAAGGCCCGACATGAAGCCTTCCAGATAGCGCTTCTGCTCGTCGCTAAAATCGGCTGCTGTTGTTTCAAGTTTCATGATGCCGATGCCGTTATTGTGCGGGAACTTGCGCCGCGATCGGCGCTGCTGCGGACGTCTGCGGCTGTGCCGGCTTGAAGGTCGAGTACAACGCCAAACCGGTGAAGACGAAGCCGCCGACGAGATTGCCGAGCGTCACCGGAATTTGGTTCCACACCCACCACTCGTAAACGCTGACCTTGGCGCCGAGCAGCATGCCGGTCGGAATGATGAACATGTTGACGACGGTGTGCTCAAATCCCAGCGCGAAGAATGTGAAGATCGGCAGCCAGGTTGCGGCGATCTTTCCGACGGTGGAGGTGGACGTCATAGCCATCACGACGCCAAGACAAACCAGCCAGTTGCAGAGGATGGCCTTGACGAAGACGCTGACCATCCCGGCTACACCGAGCGCCTCGTTGGCAATGGTCTTGGCCTCGGCGATGCTGACGATGCGCGCCGCGACGCCCGCCGGTTCGATCTTGCCCATATTGGTCAGGGCAATCGCGAGCAGGATCCCGTAGGCGATGCTGCCGAGAAGATTTCCGAGGAACACCCACGACCAGTTCGCCATGACGGCGTTCCAGGTCGCCTTGCCTTCGAGACGCGCAAGCGGCAGCAATCCAAAACTTCCGGTCACGAGTTCGAGGCCAAGCAGCACGATCATCACGAGGCTGACGGGAAAGATCAGGGCGCCAACCAGCGGCTGGCCCGTTGTAAGGGCGCCGCTAAAGGCAAGGCTGGTGGCGGCACCCAGCAGCGCACCGGAAAGCGCGCCGCGAATGAGAAGGTCGCGTGGGGAAAGCGCCAGCTTCTTCAAGCCGGCATCGATCATCGAGGCGACAACGTCGGCAGGTTTTGCGTAATCCATATCGAAGCTCCAGCTGCCACGCATCAGCGCGGCTGCAACGAGGAAAGGGGGCGTGTAATCGCTTGGAAATTCGATTCGAAGGGCAGCGCCGTATCGGAGAATTCGAAGCGATCCGATCAGCCTCGTTGCTGCGGAAATCCATCTTGGAAAAGACCAGCGGGCATCTACGGCGGCTGGCTTGCCCTTACCTATTCAAATCGTGTGCCAGTGCAGCAATTTGCATAAAATCGTTTTTAATCAATAGGTTATATTTTTTCGGCGCGGCAAATAACGGGCGCGGATGCTCCTTATGGAGGCATCAGCCTAAGAGTTACGCTCGAAGCAAAATTGCCTAATATTTACTCTGGCAGCTTTCCGGCGTCATGGAGCCCGCCGGAAAACCTCAAAGGAGGCCAGGTATCCGGTGATGTCGGCCGGATCGAATACAGGCCCGACGAACGCCCCGACTGAGCCGAACGCAGCGGGGTTCGCGTCCCCCCCGGGCAGTCCCAGCGCCGCGTCGTAAAGATCCGGCCTGAACGCCCCCGCGGCGATCCTGAGCGCCTCTGAGCTGATCGCGGCCTGCCCCCAACGGACCATCTGCGCATAGAGCCAGGCAGCCTGCGCGGGTTCCGGCCTGGCGGCGCCTTCCCGTCCCACCAGCAGATAGCGGCTGCTTTCGCGCATCGTGCCGTCAGGCGAAATCTTGAGACGGCCGTCGAGGGTTCGCAGGATCACATCGGCGTCCACGCCGATGCGTTCCGGCCGCGCCAGCATATGCGCAGCCTCGGCGCGATTTTCCGGCTGCTCGATGAATTCGGCGGCGCGAGATGCCGCCCGGATCAGCGCGGCCAGAACTTGCGGGTTCTTTTCGGACCAGTTCTGTCGGACGGCGAGCACCTTCTCCGCCGCGCGCACCAGAATGTCCGAGACGAAATGCAGGATGTGGCCGACGCCGAGATCGACCGCGACGGAATTCCAGGGCGCACCGACGCAGAACGCATCGACCTGACCGCTGGCAAGACTATCCACCATGTAAGGCGGCGGCAGCACCACCATATGAACGTCCTCATCGGGGTCGACGCCGCCGGCGGCCATCCAGAACCGCAATTGATAATTATGGGTTGAAAACGGAAAGGTCATGCCGAAGGTCAGCGGCTCGGTACCGCTGTTGCGCCTTGCCGCCACCACCCGCGACAACGCCAGCGCCGTGACCATGGGATCAAAAGGATCGCCGTCAATTTCCGCCATGATCGCCGCGTGCAGCGCCGGCGAAACCGTGATGGCATTGCCATTAAGGCCAAGATTGAAGGAGGCGACGATCGGCACCTTGACGTGGCCGAGCCCCAGGCTCGACGCAATCGCGACCGGCGCCAGCAGATGCGCGGCGTCAAACAGGCCGATATTGAGCTTGTCGCGGACGTTCGACCACGACACTTCCCGCACCAGCGTGACATCGAGCCCTTCCGCCGCGGCAAAGCCCTTGTCGACAGCAACGATCAGGGCGGCGGCATCGACCAGTGGAATGAAGCCTATGCGAAGAGGTCCGGTCATTTCAGCAACTCCGACGCCGTCAGGATCGACTGCGCGATTTCGCCGATCTTCTTTTTTTCGCGCATCGCCGTCGATCGCAGCAGGACATAGGCCTCGTCTTCGGTCAGAC
>DASQOU010000103.1:0-4313 GCA_035644295.1 Bradyrhizobium sp. | reverse complement strand
GCGGCAATTCCGATCGCGTTCGCAATCCCGTCCGCCGACAGTCCGAGCAGCCTGGCGCAGGCGGCGGCGGCGCCGAAGACTCCGCAGGTCGAGGTGATATGCCAGCCGCGGGCGTAGTGTCCGGGAGAAACCGCATTTCCGATCCGGCACTCGACCTCCACCCCGAGAATGAACGCTACGACGACTTCCTGCCCGGAAAACCCCCGCGCTTGCGCCAGCGCCAGCACCGGTGCTGCGACCGGAGCCGCCGGATGAATGATCGTGTCCAGATGGGTGTCGTCGAAATCGAGCAGGTTGGCCGAGATCGCATTGACGAACGCCGCGCCGAGCGCATCGAGCCGTTCCGGCCGGCCGATGATGACGGATGTTGCTGCACCGCTGAATGGCGACAACGTCCGCAGCGCGGATGTGACGGCCGGATCGTAGGCCGAACCGAGCGCGGTGGCGAAGAAGTTCAGGATCGACCGTTTGGCTTCGTGACTTTGCGCGGCGACATCCATCCATGACGTGGCGGCGACGAAATTCGCGAGCGTTGCACTGGCGCCTTGCCCTTCATCCTGCCGCACGGAGCGAATTCCTCGGATTGTTGTTTTTCAAATCCTAATCCGGCGGGCCGCGACCTGTCGATACCAAATCTTATGCTTGACAGACTAGCTGACAATCTGGACATTTGGGGGAAATGGCGGCCGGGAGCCGGCCGCGACCAGACCAAACAAGAACAACACGAGCGCCGGTCTCATGCGGTGCGACAGGGAGTGAAGCGATGGCGGAAGAGACAATCGGCTTTGTTGGAACGGGCCGAATGGGCGGGCCGATGGCCGGGCGATTACTCGACGCCGGCTATGCGTTGTCGGTTTACGACACGCAGAGCGAGGCGACCAAACCGCTCGTTGCGCGTGGCGCACGTCTTGCAAAGTCGCCCGCCGAGGTCGCTTCATCAGCGGATATCGTGCTGACCAGCCTGCCTACACCTGACATCGTCAAGGCCGTCGCATTGGGACCTGACGGAATCATTGCGGGAAACCGCGCCAGCATCGTGATCGATTTGTCCACCACCGGACCCGGCGCAGCCAAGTTGATCGCGGAAGGATTCAAGCCCAGAAACCTGACGCTGGTCGATGCTCCCGTCAGCGGCGGCGTCAAGGGCGCGGTGAACGGTACGCTCGCCGTCATGGTTTCCTGCCCGAAAGCAACCTATGAGAGGGTCGAGCCGATCCTGAAGAACTTTGGCAAGCTGTTTTATACCGGCGACAAGCCGGGCACGGCGCAGACCGCAAAGCTCGCCAACAATCTGATGGCGGCAGCCGCCCTCGTGATCACGTCGGAAGCGGTTGCAATGGGCGTCAAGGGCGGCGTCGACGCCAAGGTGCTGATCGATATCATCAATGCCGGCAGCGGGCGCAACAGCGCGTCCGAGGACAAGTTCCCCCGCGCGGTGCTTCCCGGCACCTTCGATTTCGGCTTCACCACCGGCCTTTCCTACAAGGACGTACGGCTTTGCGTCGATGAAGCCGAGGCCATGGGCGTTCCGATGGTCTGCGGTTCAGTGGTCCGGCAGATGCTTGCGATTACCAACGCCAAATATGGCCCTTCATCCGACTTCACGTCGATCGCCAAAGTCCTTGAGGAGTGGGCCGGAGTGGAAATGCGCGGCTAGAGTCGGGCAGCCGTCGAGCGAGGGGCGATTGCAATGACAATCGGGTCGACCGGACCAAGCGAGATGTCCCTGGCGCGCGCGTTGGCGCGCGCATCGCTTGCCGTCGATCTCGGCGCTTTCGATGCCGACGTCATCGCCAAGGCCAAGATCTGCCTGTTGGATTTTCTCTCCTGCGCGTTCGAGGCACGCCATCACGCCTGGAGCCGTCAGGCGATCGGCATCGCCCGCGGGATCGAAAATGGCGTAACCATTATCGGGACCAGCAGACTTTCAACACCGGGCGATGCGGCCTTCGCCAATGCGACGCTGGGCCACGGCCTGGTGCGCGAAGACATGCACGCCGCCAGCATCTGCCACCACGGCGTGGTGCTCTGGCCGACCCTGCTCGCATTGTCGGAACGAACGCCGCTCGCCGGCGCGACATTGCTTGCAGCTGCGATCATCGGCTATGAGGCCGGCGCGCAGATCGGCCGCGCACTCTTTACCGCCGATCTGGCGCGCCTCTATCGCCCGACCGGCCTTGTCGCGCCGCTGGGTGCGGCACTGGCGGGAAGCTATGCCCTCGGTCTCAGCGAAGATGCGGCGACAAGTGCGGTTTCCATTGCCGCCAACACATCGTCCGGCCTGAACGAATGGCCGCATGCCGGCGGCTCCGAAATGTATTTCCATCCGGGTTTTGCGGCCCGCAACGCGATTGCGGCGATCGAACTGGCGGAAGCCGGCGCCTGCGCCTCGGAAACGATCCTTGAAGGTGAGGCCGGGTTGTTCGCCGCTTACCGCCGGGAGCCTGCCCCTGCTGCTATCCGGTTGTTTGCCGGCCGCCAACCGGAAATCATGGCCGTCTACAACAAGCCGGTTCCCGCCTGCAACTTCGCGCAAACCGCCGCGCAGGCGGCATTGGGGGCTGCGCGCGACCTGGCGAAATCGGAGGACATCGAGCGCATTCTGATCCGCGTCCCCGAGGCGGCGGCGCGCTACCCCGGCTGCAATTCCAAAGGACCTTATCGGAATGCGCTGCAGGCCAAGATGAGCATTCCCTTCAGCGTCGCCGCCGTGCTCGCGCGCGGCGCGATCGCGGAAGACAATTATGCGCAGACGGGCGATCCCCAGATTCTTGGTCTCGTCGATCGGACCGACCTGGAATGCGATTCCGGATTCACCGCGGCCTTCCCCGCGCAGCAAGGCGCCGAGGTCGTGGTCGGCCTGCGGAATGGAAACACCATTCGACAGCACCTCGACAATGTCATTGCCGCCACGCCGCAGGAAATCCGTGCCCGCTTTCGACAGGCTGCCGCCGACGTCGTCGGCGACAAGCGCGCGCTGCATTTGGAAGAGCTTGTCGACAATTGCGAGTTTCTTGCGGACGGCCGCGTCATCGCCGCGGAGTGCCGGCTTGAGCCGATGGAACGGCTGCTACGGCCGGCGTCATGACCAGTCATAACGAACGGCAAACGGGGGCGCAATGACCAAACCGGGGACGGACCACGCAACGAGACCGGCAATCGGCGTGAGGCAAACCGGCTCCACTCTCGCGCGAGGTCACCGGTGACCCAGGCGCTGGAAGGCTTCCTGCAAGCGTTGAGCGCCGGGCTTTTGATCGGCGCGGTCTATGGCCTGATGTGCGTCGGGCTCGGGCTGATTTTCGGCGTCATGCGGGTGATCAACTTCGCCCAGGGCGACTTCATGATGCTCGGCATGTATGCGGCGTTCTATTTTTTCACTGCGCTCGGCGTGCAGGCCACTTTCGGCAATACCTTCGGACCGTTCGTCGCAATTCTGCTTGCCGGCCCGGTGCTGGCGGCGTTTGGCTATGCGGTCCACCTTGCCCTGATCTCGCGTGTATCGGGCACGCGCACCTCCTCGCTTGAGGGAGAGGGCCACTATGCCCAGCTCATCCTGACGCTGGGGATCGCGCTGATCCTTCAGAACGGCGGCTTGCTCGTGTTCGGTTCGGTGCTGGCCTCGATCCGCACGCCGCTGTCGAGTTCGGCCTGGGAGCTCGGTCCGTTCTTCGACATCAGCGTCTTCGTCAACAAGGCGCGCGGGATCGACGCCGTCGTGTCGTTCGCAACGATGATCCTGCTGACGCTGTTGATCACGCGGTCGCGGATCGGAAAATCCCTGCGGGCCGCCGCCGATAATCCCACCGCGGCAACCTATATGGGGATCGACGTTGATCGCGCCCACCGCGTCGCCTTCGCGCTCGGCACCGGCATCACCGCGATTGCGGGCGGCCTGCTCGCCACCAACTATCCCTTTCATCCCTTCGTCGGCGTCGAATACGTCATCGTCATGTATGCAGGCGTCGTGCTCGGCGGCATGGGCAGCATCATCGGCGCCTTCTGGGGCGGCATGACGATCGGCCTGGTACAGCAGATGTCGACCCTTGTGCTGCCGACGCAACTGCAGAACGCCGCGATCTTCGTCGTCTTTCTCCTGATCATCTTTTTCCGCCCGCAGGGATTCTTCGGCCGCATGGTCGAGAGGACGTGACGATGCAGGGATCGCGATCGCTGCTCCCGATTCTTGTCTTCACGGCGCTGTATGCGGCGCTGTCGCTGAGCGTCACCAATTCATACTACCAGCTGGTGTTGACGCTGGTTCCGGTCTGGGCGGTGTTCGGGCTGTCGTGGAACCTGCTCAGCGGCTACACCGG
>DASQOU010000102.1:0-7303 GCA_035644295.1 Bradyrhizobium sp. | reverse complement strand
TGCGAAGCGGCGTCCATTTCCAGGACGTCCATATGCCGGCTCTCCATGATGGCCTGGCAATGCACGCCCGGAACCGGCATGTGGATGGTCGGCCCCTTCACCGAACCATCGGGCAATTCATAATTCAGCGCGCGGGCGAGAATCCGTGCCGTGGTGGTCTTTCCGACGCCGCGCACGCCGGTCAGGATCCAAGCTTGCGGAATCCGGCCGGTTTCGAACGCATTGGAGACGGTGCGCACCATCGCGTCCTGGCCGATCAGATCGTCGAAACTGGAGGGGCGGTATTTCCGCGCCAGCACCCGATAGGGCTTGCCGGCCTCGCCCGCGCCGCCGAGATCGAAGCCGCCCTGGTGGGGGCTATCGGAATCGTGAGGGGTCGAGGGAGCGCCAGCGTCGGTCATCGATCAATCCGCAATTGATTATCTCTCGAAGCCGGCTTTGCGGAATAACACGAGCTCAATCAGACGCAGAAGATCACCGCCAATTGCGCGATTCGCTCGAAAAAACAGGTAGGAGACTGACGAGCGACCCGATCCGGACCTCGTTAGGGCTGCTTCCTTCCGGACCTGACCCGGTTGGCGAGTGGCTCGTCCACCGCCAATCTCCCAGTCCTTATTTGGGGCCAAAGCGCGCGGAAAGCAAGCGGGGCGGGAGCGGTTTGCGGGACTTGTGCAGAAACGTGGAAAGGCTTTAGTTGCCGTCATGGCCGGGCTTGTCCCGGCCATCCACGTCTTGTTTTCTGGCCACAGACCAAGGAAGACGTGGATGCCCGGCACAAGGCCGGGCATGACGAGGGAATATGCATGCCTTCTGACGCTGCCGCCTGGTCGCTGCATTCACGGCTCAAGGAAGATACCATCGACATCGGCGACCTGCCGCTCTGCCGGGTGCTTGTCATCAAGGACGCGCATTACCCCTGGCTGCTGCTGGTACCGCGCCGCCCCGAGGCCGTGGAGGTCATCGACCTCGACGAGGTCGAGCAGGGGCAATTGATGACGGAAATAAGCCGCGTCGCGCGCGCGCTGAAAGAAATAACCTCGTGTGACAAGCTGAATATCGCAGCGCTGGGCAATCTGGTGCCGCAACTGCACGTTCATATCGTCGCGCGCCGCTCAAGCGACGCCGCCTGGCCGCGGCCGGTCTGGGGGGTGATGCCGCCGCTGGCGCATGACGCCGAGGAAATCCAGAGGTTTATCAGCGCGCTTCGCCGCAAAATCTGGCTTGGTTGAACAACCTGGTTGAGCACATGACAGCATTCGATTCGTTTCCATTGGGACAGCCGGGCTTCGTCAGCAATATTCTCGATCGCGCCGCGCATCTGCGCGGCGACGACGCCAAGCTCCTGGCGCTGGAAGGGCAAGCTGACGCCCGCGCCTATGTGGTCTATCGCGACTCGCTCGTGGTGAAGCGCGAGGCCGCTGGCCCGCGCGCGCTGCTCAGCATCGATGAGGCGCTGAAATTGGGCGCCAATCCCGGCACGATCTTCTTAGGCTTGCGCGAGCGCGCGCCGGTTTTCGGCATGGGCATCTCGCCGGCGGCGGTGGAGGCGCTGTTGACCCGTGAGGATGCCGCCGTCACCGAACTGCGCGGCATGGCGATGCAGGGCGTGATCCCGGCCGATCAGCTTTCGGCGATCGCGATGGCGAAATCGATGGTGAGCTGGCATCAGCGCCACGGCTACTGCGCCAATTGCGGCACCCGCACCGCGATGAAGGAAGGCGGCTGGAAGCGCGACTGCCCGAACTGCAAGGCCGAGCATTTTCCCCGCACCGACCCCGTCGTGATCATGCTGGTGACTTCGGGCGACAAGGTCCTGCTGGGCCGGCAGAAGCACTTCCCTCCCGGGATGTATTCGTGCCTGGCGGGCTTCGTCGAAGTTGCGGAAACCGTTGAGGATGCCGTGCGCCGCGAAATCTTCGAGGAATCCGGGATTCGCTGCACCGATGTGAAATACTACATGACGCAGCCATGGCCCTACCCGTCATCCCTGATGATCGGATGCACCGCCCGCGCCACCAACGAGGATATCGTCGTCGATCGTGCGGAACTCGAGGACGCGCGCTGGTTCGATCGCCGTGAAGCGACCTTGATGATCAAGCGGGAACATCCCGATGGGCTCGCAGGACCCCATCCATTTGCAATTGCCCATCACTTGCTCGGACGATGGGTGCATAATGGCCCGGACAAGCGTGCATAGCGGGAACCCGGCGATGGTTGCATCCGTTACTTCCGGACCCCGATTCCGGAACTCTAAGGAAACGGAATCGACATGACGGATCCCGACATGAATTTGCACGCCGCGCGGAACAACCCTCCGCGAATCCTCTGCATCGGAATGCCGGTGCGCGACCTGACCTTTCGCGTGCCAGGACTGCCCGCGCGCGGCTCCAAGGAGAACGCCACCCACTTCGACGAAATCTGCGGCGGCAACGCGCTCAACGGCGCGATCGCGATCGCGCGGCTCGGCGGTCGCGCCTCGATCTGCGGGCCGATGGGCGATGCGGGCGAAACAACAAGCCGGTATATCTTCGAAAAAATGGCGGAGGAAGGCATCGAGACCAATCGTATCGTGCACATGCCGGGCCTGGTGACGCCGATCTCCAACATCATGATCGACCCCTCGGGCGAGCGCACCATCGTGACGTTCCGCGACCCGGAATTGTGGAAGGTGCACCTGCCGGATGCCGACACGCTGCTGGACGATTGCGCCGCGATCCTGACCGAGAGCCGTTGCGCGGCGTTCTGCACCGACCTTTGTGCCGAGGCGCGGCGGCGCGGCATTCCCGTGATCGTCGATGTCGATCGCGCGATGTCGCTGCGGGAGGGGCTGTTGAACGCATCATCGCATCTGGTGTTTTCGAGCGAACCCTTGCAGGAGACCGCAGGCGTCGCCGACGATGGCGAGGCGCTGAAAAAAATCGCCAAGCTGACGTCGTCGTTCCTCGCGGGCACGCGCGGCGCACAAGGCACGATCTGGCTCGACGAGCATCAAACCCTGCAGCAGACGCCGGCTTTCCCGGTCCACACCGTGGATACGCTGGGCGCCGGCGACGTATTCCACGGCGCCTTTGCGCTCGCCATCACCGAGAAGCAGGATCTGCGTGCGGCGCTGCGGTTCGCTTCCGCCGCCGCAGCCCTGAAATGCACCCGCTTTGGGGGCGCTTTCGCGGCCCCGCAACGTGCTGAAGTTGAAGCACTTTTAAGCCAGGGCCAAGCCGCCAGCCCGGCGCAGACGGGGTAGTTATGGACTTGTATTAGAAGGATTTTCTCTATATGAGGGTTGTAAACCCCATAATTGGAAGAAAGTTCTTCTCATGACCGAGCTTGCCGTTCACACCCTAGAGCCCAATCGCCGGCTCGACGCGATCGACCGCAAGATCCTGACCGTGCTGCAACAGGATGCCTCGCTCTCCGTCGCCGAGATCGGCGACCGCGTTGGCCTATCTTCGACGCCCTGCTGGAAACGTATCCAGCGGCTGGAGGCCGACGGCGTCATCCTGCGCCGGGTCGCGCTGGTCGATCAGAACAAGATCGGGCTTGGGATTACGGTTTTCGTGTCGGTCGAAAGCTCCGATCATTCGGAAGCCTGGCTCCGCAGATTCGCCGACGCCGTCAGCGCGATGCCGGAGGTGATGGAATTCTACCGGATGGCGGGCGATGTCGACTACATGCTGCGCGTCGTGGTCGCGGACATGCAGAGCTACGATGTGTTCTACAAAAAGCTGATCGGCGCGGTGCCGCTGAAGAATGTCACCTCGCGCTTTGCGATGGAAAAGATCAAGTCAGTGACCGCGCTACCGGTACCGGCGGCGTAATGCAGCCCGCCGGGCTGAGCACGCCCCGGTAGTGTCCTGTGGTTGAATCAACGTAGAATTAATCTTGGTTTGATACCGTGTCGGTATGGACCAAGTGCGCGATACAGCTCTACGCCGGTGGCTGGCATGGCTCAACGCAGCCGGCCTGCTGCTTGCCAGCGTTATCGCGGTCGCCGCACTGTCCTTCCGCGCGTCCCCCGGCGTCGAAATCGTCGCCATAGCCTTTCCCCCCTGGTGGAGTTCGCAGCAGGTATTTGCGGCCATCGCGTCGGCCGATGCGGCGGTCGTCAGAAGCACCGCCCTCGCAACCCTCATGGTGGTGCGTCCCAACGACCACGAGGGACTGACAAGGCTGCGCAACGCGGGCGTTTGGCTGGCAATTGACCCCCAAGCCGTCGCCGCCTGTCTGACCGGACAAAGGGAAATCTGAAATGCTCGGCGAGCGCGACACAAAAGATTTAAACGCTTTGCGCCAAGTCACTAACCGGGCGTTGATTGCGGTACTCTGGCTGCACGTTCCGATCGCGATGACGATCGCCATGGCGCGCGGCATGGATTGGATGCTGCCGACGCTGCTGAACGCCGCTTTGGCGGCGGCTGCGACTCTATCCTGGCGTGTGGCGGGGAATGGACTTTCGACTTGCCTGGTCGTCGCGGTTGCGCTGATGGGCGGCGTTTCGGTGTTCACGTTCGAGCTGTCAGGTCATCCATGGCAAATCGACATCCACATGTATTTTTTTGCGGCGCTCGCCTGTCTTGTGGCCTATTGCGACTTCCGGCCGATCGTTGCCGGCACCCTGGCGGTCGCCCTGCATCATCTGGTGCTCAATTTCATTATTCCGGCGGCGGTCTTTCCTGGCGGCGCTGATTTCGGGCGCGTGATTCTTCACGCGGTTATTCTTGTCCTGGAAGCCAGCGTGCTCGTCTGGGTGGCCCATCAGCTGGCGCACATGTTCGTCACCCAAAGGACCGCAGAAACCGAAGCTGCGAACGCCGCGTTGGCACGCGCCAACGCCGACCGCATCGAGGCCGAGCACCGGGCCAAACTGGAACGCGACACCTCGAAGCTTGGGCTTGCGTCTGAATTCGAGCGCTCGATCGGCCATATCGTCGAGGCCGTAGGGATAGCGGCCACCAACTTGTTGAGCGTATCTTCGTTGATCAGCCATGGCAGCGCGGAATCCGCGCGGCAAGCGGCGGAAGCTGCCACCGCATCGACACAAGCCTCGCACAACGTCGAAACCGTGGCGTCCGCGGTCGAGGAACTAACAGTTTCGATCTCGGGAATTGCGCACCAGGCGTTGCGCTCGGCCCAAGTCGCAAGCCAGGCCGCCGAGGATGCCCAACGCACCAATAGCGTGGTTGAAGGGTTGGCAACCGGCACCCAAAAAATCGGCGAAGTGGTGACGCTGATCCAGAACATCGCGAGCCAGACAAATTTACTCGCCCTCAACGCGACGATCGAAGCGGCCCGAGCCGGGGACCACGGCCGTGGATTTGCCGTGGTAGCCGGCGAAGTAAAGGCGTTGGCCAATCAAACCGCAAAGGCGACCGAAGAAATTTCAAATCAGATTCAGGGCATTCAGAGCGTCACTGACGAAACCGTCGCCGCGATCCAGGCGATCGGTCGGACCATTGCCGAAATCAATGAAATATCGGGCGCCATCGCCGCCGCGGTCAAACAGCAGGGAGAAGCCACCAGCGCAATTTCCCTCAACGTCCAACAGGCAGCCAACGGGACGAGCGAGGTGAATAGCAACATCGTCGGTCTCGCCCGGACTTCAAGCGACGCCGGCGTGGCAGCATCCAAGTTGCTGGAGGCGGCCAATGGACTCTCGTCGCAGTCCGAACAGCTCAAAGCCGAGGTCAAGAGCTTCCTCGGATCGGTTCGCGCGGCGTAGGTTCGGTATCATCACCCTCTCGGCGCCCGCGAAAGCGGGCGGCGAGCCGGGTTGGGATCTCAAATCTTCTGATTGTATTCGCCGACCTCTGGATGGGTGCGCAGCACCGCGTCCATCGCCTCGAACATGTCGCGCATCCGCGCCTCAGAGACCGGGCTCTCGACCACGACCACCAGTTCCGGCTTGTTGGAGGACGCCCGCACCAGGCCCCAGCTGCCGTCCTCCACCGTGACGCGCACGCCATTGACGGTGACGAGATCGCGGATCGGCTGGCCGGCGACTTTCTCGCCTCTTTTCTGCATCGCCTCGAAGTGCTTCACCACGCGATCGACGACGCCGTATTTGGTCTCATCGGCGCAATGCGGCGACATCGTCGGCGACGACCAGGTCTTCGGCAGCGCGTTTTTCAGGTCCGCCATCGACTTGCCCGGCGCACGGTCGAGCATTTCGCAGATCGCGATCGCCGAGATCAGGCCATCGTCGTAGCCGCGGCCAAATGGCTTGTTGAAGAAGAAGTGGCCGGATTTCTCGAAGCCTGCCAGCGCGCCCAGCTCAAAGGTGCGGCGCTTCATGTAGGAGTGGCCGGTCTTCCAGTAGACGGTCTTCGCGCCCTGCTTTTGCAGCACGGGGTCGGTGACAAAAAGCCCGGTCGATTTCACGTCGACCACGAACTGCGCGCCTTTGTGAATCGCCGACATGTCGCGCGCCAGCATGACGCCGACCTTGTCGGCGAAAATCTCTTCCCCGGTGTTGTCGACCACGCCGCAACGGTCGCCGTCGCCGTCGAAACCGAGGCCGACATCGGCCTTGTGCTCGAGCACCGCGTCGCGGATGGCGTGCAGCATCTCCATGTCTTCGGGATTGGGATTGTATTTTGGAAAGGTGTGATCGAGTTCGGTGTCGAGCGGCACCACCTCGCAACCGATCGCCTCCATCACTTGCGGCGCGAACGCGCCCGCGGTGCCGTTGCCGCAGGCGACCACGGCTTTCAGCTTGCGTTTGAGTTTTGGGCGCTTGGTCAAATCGGCGATGTAGCGTGCCGGGAAATTCTCGTGAAACTGATATGACCCGCCGACCTTGTTCTTGAAGTCGGCATTGAGCACGATCTCCTTCAAGCGGCTCATCTCGTCGGGGCCGAAGGTCAGCGGCCGGTTGGCGCCCATCTTGACCCCGGTCCAGCCGTTGTCGTTATGCGACGCCGTCACCATGGCGACGCAGGGCACATCGAGCTCGAATTGCGCGAAATAGGCCATTGGGGTCATGCAGAGGCCGATGTCATGAACCTTGCAGCCTGAGGCCATCAGCCCCGAGATCAGCGCGTATTTGATCGAGGCCGAGTAGCCGCGGAAGTCATGTCCGGTCACGACCTCGGGCTTGACGCCGAGTTCGGCGATCAGCGCGCCCAGCCCCATGCCGAGCGCCTGGATGCCCATCAGGTTGATTTCTTTGCCGAACAGCCAGCGGGCATCATATTCGCGAAAGCCGGTCGCCTTCACCATCGGCTCGGATTCGAAGGCATAGGTATTCGGAACCAGTACGGATTTCGGCTTCGGAAACATTCAATCGGCCTCTGGGAAACAGACAAGG
>DASQOU010000101.1:0-5057 GCA_035644295.1 Bradyrhizobium sp. | reverse complement strand
GACGATCGGCACCGCGCGCCAGCACACCTGCTCCAGATGATGCACGGTCGAGGTCAACCGGAAGGCCCGGGGGCGGATCAAGACCCGCCCGCTGGCGGCCAGCACGGCGCCGAGCATGTCAATCAGGCCGATGACGGTGCCCACAATGCCGGCCACGCTGCGGCCGATCTGGTCCAGCATGCCCATGATCGTCACGGAGGTGGTGTCGACCGCGGCCGATGCCTTCACGCGGCGCACCTCGTCGACGAGGCTCGCATAATTCGCCGAAAGCCCGGCGATCTTCGCCTCCACCCCTCCCTGGGTCAGGCTGCGCCGAAGCCGCTCGATCAGCCAGGCGCCGAAGGTGTCGAGCTTGGAGACCTGCGATACATCGATGAAGATATCGGGCCGGCTTCCGGTGAGCTTCTCGGCATCCGCCACCATCTGCTCAAGCACCGGTGCGAAGCGGGCGGTCCACGACCCCGTAGCGCACAGCGCAAGCCCGTTGCCCCTTGCAATCCGCTCCAATGTCGGGTCGCCGTTCACGATGCCATCTCCTGCGCCGATCGTTCCCCTAGAGCATGATCCGGAAAAGTGGGAACCGGTTTTCCGAAAAGATCATGCTCAAATAAAGAGATGAGAACATGATCCGACTGGAATGACGATCTCATCGTCGAACAGGAAAATCCAACAGCGTTGCGATAACCTTGTAGAACACATCCCTAACCAGCCACACTTGGTCGCGCCGGGCAAGCCGGCGTTCAAAATTGCCAGATATTTAAATGACTTCCAGCAAATCTCCAACGCTTGCCGCGCGAATCGAGCGGTGGCCGATCGAAGGCCGCTTCACCATCAGCCGGGGCGCCAAAACCGAGGCGGTGACGGTCGTGGCGGAGATAAGCCGAGGCGGCCATGTCGGGCGCGGTGAATGCGTTCCCTATCCGCGCTATGGCGAGACCCCGGGAGCCACCCTGTCCGTGATATTGGCGATGCGTGAAGCTGTTGGCCGAGGTCTTGACAGGGGCGCTTTACAGGCGGCGATGGCTCCTTGTGCCGCCCGCAACGCGCTGGATTGTGCCTTGCTCGACCTCGAGGCCAAGGTCAGCGGCCGGCACGTATGGGATCTGCTCGGGCGCCCGGCCCCGCGCGCCTGCACCACAGCCTACACGATCTCGCTTGGGTCGCCGAAAGCAATGGCAGCGGCGACCGCCAAGGCGGCGCATCGGCCGCTACTCAAGATCAAGCTCGGCGGCGACGGCGATGCGAAGCGGATCGCCGCCGTGCGTCAATCGGCGCCCGAATCGGAGCTCATCGTCGATGCCAATGAGGGATGGACATCGCGAAATCTGGAGCGAAATCTCGCCGCATGTGCCGACGTCGGCGTTACCCTGGTCGAACAGCCATTGCCGGCCGGCCAGGATGAGGCGCTCAAGCGCATCAAGAGGCGGCTGGCGGTCTGCGCCGACGAGAGCGTGCATGACCGCGCCTCGCTGGATGGACTGCGCGATCGCTACGATGCCGTCAATATCAAGCTCGACAAGACCGGCGGACTCACAGAAGCGCTGGCAATGGCGGATGCCGCGCGCGCGCAAGGGTTCGAGCTCATGATCGGCTGCATGGTCGCGACCTCGCTGGCGATGGCGCCGGCAATGTTGCTCACGGCTCAAGCCCGCTTCGTCGATCTCGACGGCCCGCTACTGCTGGCACGCGACCGCGATGGCGGATTGCGCTACGACGGCAGCTTGATCTATCCGCCGGACGCAGCCCTTTGGGGATGATCCAGGAGCTCGGTTCTGATCAAATCAGAACCGAGCTCTATCTTTTTTTGACGCGTTTTCTTCACGCGAACCGGTCTCCACTTCGCTGGAAAACGCTATGTAATGCCGCGCCGACCACATCACGGCTGCGCCCAGCAGCGCCATCGCGGCCATGACGTAGTAGACGGCTGGCCCGTGGCGGGCAAAAATTGCGCCCGACAGGATCGATGCGCTTGAGGCCACGATGCCGCCGCAGGCGGCGAGATAACCCTGCCCTCTCGCCATGACATGGATCGGCACTTGGCGCACCAAAAGCCCCATGACGCCCACTTGGGTGAGCCCAAAAGTCAGTCCGTGCGTCAACTGGACCACCGCGAGCACGGCCACCGGGGGGTCCTGCGCCGTGATCAGCCAGCGAGCGACCGCGCTGAGCGCCCCGATGGCCACCAGCACCGACGGCTGCAGCGTGAAGCGCGGCGACAGCGCGAACACCACGATCTCAGCCACTACGCCCAAGGCCCACAGCGCGGCAATCGTCAGTCCGCCAAGGCCGGAGAGCTGCCAGTTGATGGAGGCGAAGGTGTAATAGGCGGCGTGGCTTCCCTGGATCAGCGCCGAGGCCGCGATAATCGCAAGGAAGCCGGGCTCGCGCAGCAACACGGTCGCGCCGCGCGGCGCCACCAGCGGCGTACCTGGATGGTCCAGGGGTTGAAGCCCGAGGCTGATCAGGGCGCCGAGCGCCGCGGTGACGGCGATGATCCAGATCAGGTGCGCTGCCGCGATGATATCGACCAGGAACCCGCACGCCAGCGCACCGATGACAAAGGCCGCCGAGCCCCAGAGCCGCAGCGGCCCATATTTGAGACCGTAGCGCGACACGCCCCGCAGCGCATAGGCATCGGTCAGCGGGATCATCGGCGTCCACATCGAAGCCGTGACGATGTAGGCGAGGAGTACCAGAAGCGGCTGGTGCTGGGTTCCGACCGCGAAAAACCCGAGCGCGGTCATGAGCGCCGTGAGGATCATGGCACTGCGGAGCGCCCCGTGCCTTTCGGCCAGGCCAGTCACCAACGGCAGGACTGTAAATCGCGTCACCGCGGGAACCGCCGTGATGATCCCGATCCAGGATGCGTCGATCCCGACTGCCCGGAGCCACACCGGGAAAAACGGCAGATGGCTGCCGATCAACGCAAACACCGCGCCGTAAAACAGCGCCAGCCGGCTGGCGAATCGCCTGGCCGCGGGCGTGGATGCGATGGGGATTTGTGGCTCAGATGGCATCAATTCAATTGCGATTCGCTCGATATCGTGGTGATCGTTAGCGTAACGCGCGAAGATTTGCGCGATGAGTTTGCCATGGCCGACGAAGCATTCGCCCTGTCACCGATCTCCGCCCGCGCGGCGCAGCCGAGCGAGGAGGATTACGACGCGATCAGGGAAGCATTCATGGAGACCTCGCGGGGCCGCTGGTTTCTCGGTGAGTACGCCAAACGCAACCGCAATGCCGACACCAGTATGGTGCTCGATGCGGTAGCGAGGATCGAGGAAACCCTCGCCGCGCAGGATAAACCCGCTGCCGATCCTGCGCTGGCCGAGGCGCTGGCCGGGATCAGGGCGGCGCTCGACGAGGCAAGAGCCGCGGCAACTGCCGTACTCGGCGACCTTGAGCTGGAGGAAAATCTCGCGCCCGCGCGCAAGGGCGCCCGGGTGATCCGGGAAATCGCATGGCGCTTGCGGGAGATCGGCGCCGACGGCCGGATTTGCGATCTGATCGATTCCCAGCTTGGCGCCATTGAAGCTGCTTGCGAAACCATCGCTGGGATCGATCCCACAACCGCGTTGAGCGCCGCATTCGACCTCCTCGAACGACGGATGGCTGCGTTTGACGAGAGCGACACCCCGGTCCCTCAGCCGGTTGCGGAGGCCGTGAAGTCTTCGCCGCAAGCCGTTGAGGAGGCGATCTTTTCTCCGCGCGCCCCCGAAGAGGTCGTCGCATCACCCTTCTCGGCGACGCACGACGAGGCCCCCGCCGGCATGGTGGAGACGGTGCCGACGAGGAGCGCTGGCATTTCGGCCGAAGCCGCCGACGCCTATGACGAAGCGCTCTTGGACATGATCGCGGTTGAGATGGCGGCACCGGACCCGGTCCAAACCGGCAATCCGTCCGAAAACCAGGCTTACGAAGTCGAGGCCGCCGAGTTACCGCCCGCCGCGCGCATCATCGTTGCTGAAAGGCCTAAGCCGGTGGCGACGCCGGCCGTTCAACCATCACCTGAACCTGTCGCACCTTCGCTCGAACCCTCGCTTGGTTCGAGCTTGATCGCAAACGGAATTGTGCAACGGCCCCGGACCTCGAAGCCCGATCCGATGGCCCCGATCCGGCGCATGAGCCAGACCGAGAAGATCGCGTTGTTCTCCTAGAGTGCGATCCGAAGCGCTGAGCTGTCACTTGACCGGAAAATGCACCATGGTGACGCCGCCGGAAGCGTAGTTCGGCACATCCCCCGCAACCGCCCGACCTTCCTTCGACGAAAGCGCGCTCATCATGGCGGCCTCGCTTTCGAAATCGACCTCGAAGACACAGAAATATGTCGCCTTGCCGCCCAGTGGCTTCACGTCGAAGGAATAACTGGCTTTCTTGGCCGCCTGCATCTTGCTCACGAGCGGCAGATGCGTCTCGACGTAATACTTCCTGAAATGTGCGGGGTCTTTTGGCTCATTGTAGAGCACAAGCATCCTGTGCATTTAGTGCCTCCCGGTTCATCTAACCTGCCCTAAGTCAGGGCTGGGAATGAGAACGGTAGCAGACGGGCGCGGTTCCCGGGAGGCCGTCATCGCCTGCGACGAGGTCAGGCGATCAATTTGGCGTACAAATCCTCGTCGACATTGCCTCCGGACAGCACGATCACGACATTCTTGCCGCTGATATCGATGCGACCGGCCAGCAGCGCGGCGAGGCCAACCGCCCCGCCCGGCTCGACGACGAGCTTCAGTTCACGGAATGCGAAGCCGACCGCTGTACCGACTTCCGCGTCCGACGCGGTGAGGCCTTTGGTGAGCAGCCGGCTGTTGATGGCGAAAGTGATTTCGCCGGGGATCGACGCCATCAGCGCGTCGCAGATGGTGCGGCCATTGGAGCTGTGTGCCTCGCGCTTGCCCCCGCGCAATGATCGCGCGTGATCGTCGAAAGCTTCGGGTTCGGCGGACATCAGCATGGCCTGGGGAAAGCGCGCCTTGACCGCGGTCGCAACGCCCGCGATCAGGCCGCCGCCGGAAACAGGCGCCACCACGATGTCAGGGGTGATGCCAAGCGCCGTCATG
>DASQOU010000100.1:0-21260 GCA_035644295.1 Bradyrhizobium sp. | reverse complement strand
TCTTGACCCAAGAGGCAGCCGAAGTACTGACTGAGTACAAGACGAACAAGACAGGTGACACGATCAATCTCGTCGGCTTCGATTGGAATGATCAGCTCGTCAAATTCGTGCAGGATGGCGCAGTTGCGGCACTCGTTATACAGGACCCGTTCCGTATGGGTTACGAGGGGGTCAAGATGGCGCTCGCTGCCTCGAAGGGTGAACAAGTGTCGGCCAATGTCGATACCGGGGTAACTCTTGTCACCAAGGCCAACATGAGCTCGCCGCGTTCGCAAGAACTGCTCAAGCCGAAAGTCGAGTGACCGGGAGCCCGGCGGCGGGAGCTTTGATCGCTACGGCACAGACAGGCCTCGTGAGCGATGTCGCAACCGGCGCTTGGTTCTAGTTGACCATCCGCCGCCGTCACCAGACTTCGGCGATCAACCCGTCTTGAGCTGCGGCAGCAGCGCGAGCGCATTGTCGCGGCCGATTGCATTCAGCTCGGCCTCCGAGAGGCCAAGCTGCGGCATGGTATCGGCGGTTTCGCCCAACGGCCGGTAAGGGAAGTCACTGCCGAACAGAATTTGATTTGCCGGAATCAAACCGGTGAGCGCTGCGATCGCCGGCCGATAGCCGCTGACCGCGATATCGTAATAGAGCCGCTTGAGCTCGTATTCGACGCCGTTCGGGAGCTTTTCGGCGAAATCCTTCGGGCCATAGTGAGTCATACGTGCCGCGACAAGCGGCACGGTGCCGCCGGCATGACAGAAGATGAACCGGATGTCCTTTTGCCGCGTCAGCGTGCCGGAGAACAAAAGGCTGATGATGGCAGCACAGACAGCCGCGGAAAGGTAGAGTTCTATTTCCCTGAACGCGCATCGCGCTCCTCCCGGCGTGCCCCAACGGGCTCATTCAAACTGCGCTTAAGGATACGCATGGAAGTCGGCGATGTCGATTGTGCGCAAGCTTGCAAAAACCCGCGGTCGTTTGGGTGTCGCAATCCGCGCCGATAGTTTGTAAGAAGGTGCGGTCGGCTACTGATGTCAGCCCGGTTCGGTTGGCGCCGACCCGCGGAATCCTTTTGAATCCGGAATTGGACGGCACATCACGTGGGCAAAGATCGAACGTCGCCCGAATCCGATGCGCGGCAGGCGCCGCAAGGCAAATTGCCTGCTTTGGCGCTGTCGGCGCTCGGGATCGTGTTCGGGGATATCGGAACGAGCCCGCTCTATACGTTCAAGACCGTGCTTGGCACCGCCGAAGTGCCGTCGGATGCCGCCACGATTCTCGGCACGCTCTCGCTCGTGCTTTGGACGCTTTTCATCATCACGTCAGTCAAATATGTCTCGTTCGCAATGCGCGTCGACAACGACGGGGAGGGTGGCATCCTCGCGCTGATGGCCTTGCTAGGTGTGAAGAAGCGGCACCGGCCGACCATCGTGGCTGTCGGCCTGTTCGGCGCGGCTTTGATTTATGGCGACGGCGCGATCACGCCTGCGATCTCGGTGCTGTCGGCACTGGAGGGATTGAACATGGCAACCCCTGCGCTGCAGCCCTATGTCGTGCCCGCCGCGGTTGCGATCCTGATCGCACTGTTTGCGATCCAGTCGAAGGGGACATCAGCCATCGGCCACTTCTTCGGCCCGGTGATGCTGATCTGGTTCACCGCGATGGCGGTGATGGGAATCTCGGGCATCGTGCAACATCCTTCCGTATTCGCCGCGCTCAACCCGGTCTACGGCCTGCACTATTTGTTCACGCACGGCGGGACCGGTTTTCTGGTGCTGGGCGCGGTGTTTCTTTGTGTCACCGGCGCCGAGGCGCTTTATGCCGACATGGGGCATTTCGGCCGTACCCCGATCAAACTGGCGTGGTTTGTGATCGTATTTCCAAGCCTGATCCTGAACTATGCCGGGCAGGCGGCGCTCGTGCTTGAGGGCGCACCGACGGACGGCAATATTTTCTATCGGCTCTGTCCCCAGATTCTCCTGATCCCGCTGATCGTGCTGGCGACGGTCGCCACCATCATCGCCAGCCAGTCGATCATCACCGGCGCCTTCTCGATGACGCGGCAGGCGATTCAGCTTGGCTGGCTGCCGAGATTGTATATCAAGCAGACCTCCTCGGAAGGCTACGGTCAGATTTATGTCGGCGTCGTCAACTGGCTCCTGATGATCGTGACCGTCGGCCTGACCATCGCGTTCGGCAAGTCGGACAATCTGGCGGCGGCCTATGGCATCGCTGTTTCGGCTACCATGCTAATGACATCGGCGCTGCTCTTCATTGCGATGCGCGAGATCTGGGGCTGGAGCATGTTACTCGCCGGCGCGGTCGCGGGCTGCTTTCTGATCGTCGACAGCGCCTTCTTCCTCGCCAACCTCACCAAGATCGCCGAGGGCGGATATGTGCCCTTGATCCTGGCGGTCTCCGTCTACGGCGTGATGTGGATCTGGCACCGCGGCGCGGCCGCGATTGCGGTGCGTATGCACGAAGCGCTGATCCCGGTGGGCGAATTCATGAAGAAGATTTTGGCGGCGAACTTGCCACGGGTTCCCGGCACAGCCGTGTTCCTGACCCGGGCCGAGCGGGACACGCCGCCGGTGATGGTGTGGCATGTGAAGCATAACCGCGCCTTGCATCAGCACCTCGTGGTGCTGCGCGTGGAGATCCAGTCGGTGCCGTGGATGTCACCGCAAAACCGGATGAGAATCGAGGAAGTCGCCCCGAATTTCTGGCGAGCCGACGCGCGCTTCGGTTTCATGGAACGTCCCCACATTCCGGAACTTCTCGCCGCTGGCAAATCGCTTGGTTGCACGGTCGACCTCAACGACGTCACCTATTATGTCGGCCATGAGACCGTGATCAGCCGCGAGGACGGTTTGGGCCTGCCGGCCTGGCAGGAGCGGTTCTTCGCGGTGATGGAGCGCAATGCCGTCCACGTCAGCGACTTCTTCAGCCTCCCGAACGATCAAGTGGTCGAGATCGGACGGCAGGTCGCGATTTAGCTGCAGCGGGCGCGGCCGCACTCGCGCTAATGAACTCTCGGCGAGGCGCGCGGCGGAACCGGTTGCGGGCCTTTTCGTGAGGCCAGACGCATATCCGCGACCTTCCTGCCGCCGCATTTTCCGGGTCCTTTGGGCTCGTCATTTGGCAGGGGATTCGCCATGAGGATTGTGCTGGTCGCCGCACTGATCGCCGGCTCGCTCGTTTCGTTTGAAGCAAGCGCGCAGGAGCGTGCGGGCGATGCGGCGCTGGGCGCGGTGTCGGGCGCGGTCGTGCTGGGACCCGTCGGCGCGGTGGCCGGCGCGCTGATCGGCTTTACCGCGGGCCCCTCGATCGCACGCTCCTGGGGAGTGCGACGCTCCGCGTCGCGTGCGCGGGTGCAGCGAACATCGCAAACGAGCGCGGCGCCTGAGCCACAGGCCACCGGCAGCGTCGCTTCGCCGCCGCCTGCCAAATCGTCCGCGCCTCCACCCGGCGCCAAGCCGCCGCCGGTTCAGGGTCTTGAATAAGTCAGCGAACGAAGCGATCCGCCCGTTTCGGACATTTGACACGTCGGGCAAATCACCGGCACATTGAGAGCATCGCAACATTCAAGGCCCGCGCCGGGGAAACCGGTCGCGGGCCTTTTCGATCGAGCTGCGAACGGAATTTCACGGCGCCCATCGTCGCGCGCCGAGCGCGTCTCGCCCCCTCAAAGTTCGCGATGACGACCGTGCGCCGTTGAGGGCGCCGTGCAACCAGGAATTGACGAAGTTCCTGTTTTGTTCTAGTGATACTTTGCGTACCCAAACGCCTGTGGCATTTTCCCCACATATGCGGAGGAATCGTCTTCACCGGACGGGTGTTTTCCGTTAAGCGTGCACTCTTGGAGTGCAGTGATGACCACCTTACCTTTTGGAAATGGGCGGCATTGGCTTAAGCCCCCGGCCGTCAAGGCCCCCAGCCCTGAAAATAAAGCCGAAGCAGTGCTGTACACGATCGCCGACGACTATATGTACACGCTGCGCGCCGTTCATCGGCTGAGCCCGATCTTTCAGATATGGGCACATGTTGTGGGTGAACCTCCGCCGATAAACAATATATCGCGAATCGAGCGATCACCCGTTAAGGTTTCAGTAACCACACTATCCGACAGTGTCGCTTGTTTCCGAGGGGTCAAGCGACCGTACACGGATGAAAAAGACGGGTCGTCCATATTGATCTACGTACTCAACCCGGCCGTGACGCTGGTCCGAGATACGAACATGGTCTGTCTGGCGAAAGCAGCGAAACTGGGCAACGTGGCACTGACCGTGCAGGTCAGACCCGTCAAAGAGGTTGATTTACAACCTGACCGCAACCCCCTACATCAGGGGGTTATCACCCGGCTGGAGTTCGTACCTGGGGAGAGCACGAACCCCGTACTTCCACAACGACATGGGGACAGATACGACACACGACTATGGTGAGAAAACACATGGCACATGACCTAGACCGCGAACCGAGCAGCAGCCAACACTACGTGCCACAGGCCGTGTATTTTACGGACTCCGATTGCGTGGAGTATGTGAGAGAAGATGCGCTGAGCATCTACGATCGCATCGACGACTTCCTTACGCTTATCTGGGATGAAACGCATTTGGTGTTGGTCGGCTTCAAACTGAAGGGCTTCAAGTATGTGTTTGACGCGCATCTGAAGCCGCTGTTCAAGTTGAACGACGAGCAGTTTATTAATCTTGTCTCCGCAATCGAGGCCCACTTCACCGCGGTCGGCAATGAGATATTTGCCCGCGGCGAACGGGCCCGCGCCGATGCGTACAAGGCCGCGCTCAAGCTTGCGGCGAACGAAAACGTTCGGCTGTCCGGCGCAATGCTGAAGATGGCCGCGTAGTTTACGGTTTACGCGCCCGCCTTTTTGGCGGGCGCGATCTTGCGCACGGTCTCTTCGAAAACAGATCTACTTTCATCAACGCCAAGCTCACGGGCGGTTTGTTTAAATCGCTCGGATTGCTCTTTGTCGCTTAGCGTGGACTTTGCCCTTTTCTTTTTTGCCGCACCTGCTTTTGCCATATGGGGAAGTCCCCTCAATTAACTGTTCGATATTTGAGACGCTTCCCGCGGACGCCCTTCAATGCCTTCTCAGTGCGCGCAACATCATCAACGCCGAGTGCAACGCGGTTCGAGTAGCGGAAAATATCGCCCGCGCGGGCCGTACTTTATCGCGATCAAATAAAACCTAACCGCTTATGGGCCGCGACCACGGCTTGCCGTTGCTGCCATCGGGACACCGTGACGAGCTAAAGACCACTTTCAAAAAAAGACTTGCCCCGTCGGGCAAATCACAGGCATATCTTCACCATCGCGACAATTGAGAATTGAGCCCGCGCCGGGAAACCGGCCGCGGGCTTTTTCGAATCCAAATTCCTGAATCGGACGGCGGCCGCGGGGCGCACCAATCTCCCGTGAAGCGCTTGCCGCAAGGCGCCTTGACGCGCGCCGCCGTCCGAACCTTTTTCGATTTTGCCGGCGCGCGCGAACGCGCCGGCACGCGGCCTCCCCTCGAGAGATAGGGTTCGCGCCTGAAATGCCCGCACGCGAGCGGTCATGCCGCGCATTTGATCTGGTTCAGGCCAGGAAACGACGATGACCTCCAAAGAAGAGCCTGGAATGACCGCATATCTGATCTCGCTCGCCTTGGCTGGCCTGATCGCGATCGCATTATGGGAGGGATTTTCGTGAGCGCCGAGATCATTCCATTCACCCCGCGTTCGAACCGCCGGAACCAGCTGGCGGACTCTCCCGCCGCAAGCCGCTCAGCCATCCGGCCGGACGATCTCACCATGGATCATGCCGACACCACGCCTTGTGAATATCTCTGGCCTTGCGAAGAACGATACGAGGAGAGCGAGCGGCCTTAGCCAGGCGAGAGCCGCGCTAACTGTCCTTTGCGCCGCGACTTGGCAGAAGCCGGCCATCGATCGCGGCAAGCCCCGCGCCAATGAAGGCCAAACCGACAAAGTGCCTGGCCTCGAGATGCTCTCCCAATCCGTAACTGCCCATGACGATGGCGCTCACGGGAATCAGGAATGTGACAAGCAACAGATTGGTCGCGCCTGCGGTGGCGAGAATGCGGAAATACAAGACATAGCCGAGCGCGGTCGAGAATACAGCGCTGCCGAGGGCGGCCTCCCACACCGGCAACGGCGGCATCGCGAGCGTCCATGGCGCATCGACGATCATCGCAATGGGAAAGAGCAGGATCGCGGAAGCGGTGACCTGACCGGTAGCCGTCAAGATCGGCTCGATGCCCATGCGGCGGAAGCGGCGGCCGTAGACGCCGGCGAAGGCGTACGAGACGGCGGCCGCGAGAACCGCGACCTGCGCCAGTACATTGGCGCCCAATCCCTGCAACGAATCCGGGCCGATCAACACCACGACGCCAAGGAATCCGACGAGGACGCCGAGAAGACGGTTGCCGGTCATCTTCTCGTCGTTGGTCAACAGATGCGCCACAACGACTGTCGATATCGGCGTGGTGGCGTTCAGGATCGCGGCGAGCCCGGAGGCGATGTGGGTCTGGCCCCAGACCACCAGACAAAATGGCACCGCGTTGTTGAGGAGGCCCATTCCGAAAAACGCGCGCCAGGCGGACCAGTCTGCCGGCATTCGCTTTCCGATCGCTCTCACCAGCGCATTCAGGATGATCGCGGCCAAACCGACGCGCAGGAATACGATCGTGAACGGCGGCAACGCCTTGACCTGGACGCCTGCGAAGAAAAACGACCCACCCCACAACACCGACAACAGCAACAGTGCTAGCCATTCGCTTCGGTCCATGCGGCGGTTAACAACCAGACTGTCGGTCATTTCTTTTTTGTCCGCTGACGTCGACCTCCGATGAGCTCGGCCGGAACGTCGGCCGGCGCATGTCGGTACCGTTGTCCGACATGCCATTTCAGTGCGCCACCCGATTTCCGTGACGCAGGTCGGACGGCCCGCCCCGGGGATCAAAGATTCAATGCCAAAATCCATTACCGAAATTCGTTCGCTGGCGCGCAGCCACACCCGGACCGCGCTCAATGTGCTGGTCGGCGTGATGCGCAACACCAAGGCGACAGCACCGGCGCGAATTGCGGCCGCTAACGCCATCCTGGATCGCGGCTGGGGCAAGGCGACGCAGGCCATCGAGAACGGCGATGACGGCGCGCTTGAACTGATCCACCGAATCGAGCGTGTCATTGTCCATCCTGAAAATCCCGACAGCTAAAATTTTCGAGCCGCTGCTTCTGCCCGCTCGATACAAAGGGGCGTACGGCGGCCGCGGCTCGGGAAAATCGCATTTCTTCGGCGAACTTCTGGTCGAGACCTGCCAGGCCGAGCGCGGCACATCGGCGGTCTGCATTCGCGAGGCGCAAAGGACGCTGGCGCAGTCCTCCAAGCGGCTGATCGAAAGCAAGATCGCTCACCTCGGCCTTGGCCACCGCTTCAAGGTCTATAGCGACAAGATCGCAACGCCAGGCGGCGGCGTCATCATCTTTCGCGGCATGCAGGACCACACCGCCGACTCCATCAAGTCGCTGGAAGGCTTTCGCATCGCCTGGGTCGACGAGGCGCAATCCTTAAGCGCGCGCAGCCTGGCGCTGCTGCGCCCGACCATCCGCCAACAAGATTCAGAATTGTGGGCGAGCTGGAATCCGCGCCGCAAGTCGGACGCCATCGACGATTTCTTGCGGTTCAAAAAACCTGACGGCGCCATCCTGGTCAACGCCAACTGGCGCGATAATCCCTGGTTTCCCGCCGTGCTGGAAGACGAACGCAAGACTGATCTTTCGCTTTACCCGGATCGGTACGCGCACATCTGGGAGGGCGATTATGTGAGGGCGTTCGAGGGCGCCTATTTCGCACAGATGTTGGCCGAGGCGCGATCACAAGGCCGCATCGGCAAAGTCGCCGCCGATCCGTTGCTGCCGCTGCGCGCCTTTCACGATATCGGTGGCTCAGGCGGCGTTGCGGACGCCTACACGATCTGGATCGTGCAATGGGTAGGGCAGGAAATTCGCATTCTCGATTATTACGAGTCGGTCGGACAGGTTCTCGCCTTCCACGTCAACTGGATGCGCGAGAAAGGTTATGAGAAGGCGATCAACTATCTTCCGCACGACGGCCTCAACCAGAACAATGTCACCGGCAAGAAATACGCGGACCATTGGCGCGACGCCGGCTTCACCGTCGAGCCGCCGGTGAAGAACCAGGGCAAGGGCGCGGCGATGATGCGCATCGAAGCGCTGCGTCGGCTGGGTCCGCAGCTCTGGTTCAATGAGGCCACGACCGAAGCCGGCCGCGACGCGCTCGGCTTCTATCACGAGAAAAAAGACGACGTCCGCAATGTCGGCCTCGGCCCGGAGCATGACTGGTCATCGCACGCCGCCGATGCGCTGGGGCTGATGGCGGTCTGTTGGGAGGAGCCGGGGTGGGCGGGAGGCTTCAACCGGCCGATCCGGTATCGGGAGCAGGGGTGGGTGTGAGGTTTTGGGCAAAAGTCTTGAAAAGATTTTTAATATCAGATACTTGAGTTTGATCTTTCTGTGTTGACGATGTGTACACAAATGACAATTGAGTACCTTGGCCGGAAACACATTGAAGGATCGAGCCCCATGACGACCGCCATATCCGAGCGTCCGACGACGCGGCGGCGTGGACGCGTCTCAAGGAGCAGCGCGAAGATCCATATTCGTGCTTCCCAGCAAACCAAGAAGCTTATCGATACCGCCGCGGGTGTCGTCGGAAATACGCTCAGTGAGTTTGTGCTCGACAGCGCGCTTCGGCAGGCTATCGATGTGCTGCTGGATCAGCGATTGTTTGTGCTCGATGCAGACAAATACGATGCGTTTGTCGGTACGCTCGATAGTCCGCCGCCCGCCGGCCCAGCGCTGAAAGCGCTGATGAAGCGCCGACCCCTGTGGCAGAAATAGTTGAACCTCAGGCCTCGCGCGGAGCCGCGGAGATATCGGGCTGCCGGCCCGCATCCTTCCCGGATGCCGCTTCGCTCATTCAGTTGATACTTGCCGAGGGGCTCAAATCACTCCTGCAGCGCCGTCGCGATCCGCTTGAGCCGCTCGTCAATCGCTGCGACCTGGTTCTTCAGGGCTTCGATCTGGGATCCCATTGCCGGGTCGAGCACGCCGACCGGCGCTCCGCATTGCGCGCATTGCACGATTGTGAGCTTGTTGCGCTGCCCGATAGGCGTGAGCAATGCGAGTTCGAAGCTGTGTCCGCTGCACTTGATGCAAGTTGAGACTGCCATTTCCGTCTTCCTGCTCGTCTGCGAAGGCTCGATCGTATCGGGGCCGGACCTCGCAAGATCGAAAACTTTTACGCCATCCTTGGATGCTGGGTCCGAGCCCTGTGCGGAATGTCGTATCAACACCGCTATTTGACCGAGCTTCCGTACAGGAATCGCAGTAGGTTGCATTTCAGAAAGAAGAACCGAAGGCGACTAATCGTCTGACGTTCCTTCCATCCACAAGATATTATATAATGAAATCAACATTATAACCTGGCAACGCTATTTTTCCCAATTTGGGAAATAGCGCTTGCTCCCAAAATGGGAACTGTGTATAGATATGCAGGTTATATCGAAGCGGGTGCTGCGGGAGTTCTGGGAAAAATATCCTAAGGCAGAACGGCCCCTGAGCACCTGGTACAAGCTGGTTTCGAAAGCAAGTTGGCAGACGCCTGCCGACATAAAGACCGCCTTCGGAGCCAATGTGGACTTTGTTGGCGACAACAGAGTCATCTTCGATATCGGTGGGAATAAGTATCGGCTGATTGTGTACGTCGCGTATCACCCTTACTACCGAGTTTTGGTGAAGTTTGTGGGCACGCACGAAGAGTACGAGCAGATTGATCCGGAGACTGTGTGATGAACGACATCAAGCCCCTGCACACGCTCGCAGACTATGAGTGGGCTTTGAAGGAGATCGAGCCCTACTTCAAGAATGTTCCCGTTCCCGGGACGGACTCGGCTGACCGTTTCGACGTCCTCTCCGTTCTTATCGAGAAGTTCGAGGACACCAATTTCCCCGTACCCGATGCCGATCCCGTCGAGGTGCTGGAGTTTGCCATCGAATCCATGGGCAAGACGCAGACTGAACTCGCAACGATCCTTGGATCGACATCCCGCGCTTCCGAGATCTTGAACCGGCGACGCAAGCTCACCTTGGATATGATCCGCAAGATCAACACGGAATGGAAGATTCCGATCGATGCTCTGACGGATGATTACCCGCTTGAGCGCGCTTATGCGTAACCGGCGCGCAAATCAGAATTGAAGGGGAGCCTGTTCGGCTCCCTTTTTGTTTTGAGGTTTCTCCTTCGCGATTACTTTGCCTTGCACTCTTTTGTTTTTTGTTCAACGCCATTCTCACCGAATTGACGCTCGTTCGTGGCCTGTCAACTTCACTAATGGTGATGGCGGTTCGAGTGAACCTACTACAGGCCAGGATCATAGCCGGAAGAACATAGGCGATGCTGCCATATTTGCTGTCCAACGATACTCTCCCGAATAGAAGTTTGCTCGGCGTTCGTTCGCGAGCGATAGCAGTTCAATAGAACGACATCTGATCACGCACCGGTTGAGCAAGCTTGCGAACCATTAGCTCACGGCTGAAAATCAAAGAGGCCGCCCTTCACGTTGAGCTCGCAGCAATCTACTTGCTATCGCCTCTCTCGTCATTCGGATGGCAATAGACAAACCGCGATTCCGATCGGCCACGCCAGCCCATGAGGAAGGATTTCTCATCGATCTTGCGCAGCATCATTACGCCTCTTGATTTTCCGTCAGTTGCGTCGTCGCAATTTACGTCGAGGCGGAGCGTATCTGCAGCGACATCTGTCAGCTTCGTAACCTTGCATTTGTAGATTTCATTGGCGGCGATCAAGCGCTTGCTGAGCTCAATGTAGTGCAGGGGAAGATTTTCGCATGGCACCGCGAAAGCCGTGCCGTTATCGAAGCCGTAAAGGCCGTCCTTGGGACGCCAGATATCGATTGCGGGCTTGGTGCTGTTCTGCGCAAGGGCGACTGTCCAAGTGCCAAGAAACCAGACGAGCACTTCGCTCCAGATCGTAAGGTGCGGGCCAATCCAATGTTTACTACCCACCAGCGTTTTCCCCTAAAAAGAAGTGCGCTCAGCGTCCATTCGCGAGCGATGGAAGTTGAGGAGAATAATATCCGATCGCGCATAGGTTGAGCAAGCTTGCAGAGGCATTATCTGGCCACAGCAATTAGTGCGTGGTTGAAGATAAGGAGGAGGCCAAAATGGCAAGTAACTATGATCGGTTTCGTATACCTGCGTATAATCCTGGTCCTGCTTTCAAAGTGAGCTCTCGTTATGGTTATAGAGAGGACCCCATCGAGAAGCTTCACCTAGCCGAGGTCGACCAAAAAAAGAAACCGGAATTCCATTCAGGCCAGGATTATGCAGCGCAGGCCGGCACACCAATTGTTAGTGCTGCGTCCGGAGTGGTGGTGTATTCCGGATTCAACAAGAACCTTGGCAACGTAGTGATCATAAGGAACGACAGGGGCGACTATAGCCTGTACGGCCATATGCAGTATGGTGACCGAGCCCAGCTAGGCGAGCGCGTTGAAGAAGGAGATACGATTGGGGGTGTCGGCGCAACGGGCGAGCGCGTCAGGGGCGTTCACTTGCATTATTCAGTCATTAGGCCCGAGGCAGGAAAGATCATCGAGAAAGGGCCGGGTAATGGCGGTTCAATTGGCATTCACTTGGACGGATTTACGACCAATGACCCAGCCGGTCTTACTCGTTACCTTGATGAATCTGGGCGTGCCGTAGAAATAATGTCAGGCGGCAATGCGAGTATGAATTCTGGCACTCCTTCCGATCGTCCGGGCGATCCATTCTACAGTCCGTTCGAAAGGCTACTTCCTGTTCCGGCAGGAGCACCGCCGACGACTTCTGTTGGCCAAAATCCGGTCGCCCATCGCTTCGGCAACTGGGGCTCCGCCCCCATAGGCAATGCGCAGCTGACGACGTCCGATGCTCCTGCAACATTCGACAACCGTTTCGGAAACTGGGGTTCTGTCCCGACGGGTGGTTTCGGCGATTCCAACTCGCCGGTGTTGCGCGCACTGGAGAGAAACCGGAGATCGGCGGCTCCTGACGGTTCGGCAGCGACGCCTGTACAAGCTGCCTCTTTGGCGACGCCCGCGTTTCCACCGGATGGTACCGGCACTGGCGGCGTGCTTGGGAAGTATTTTGACGCAAGCGTAATGCCACCCGCGAAGGGAGTATCGCCTTCGTGGCCGTCATTGGTTGATTCAACCGCACCGGATTTTTCGACAGACGAAACAGCCATCCCCAACGGCTGTCGCGGACGATACGGTACCGGCCGCGCCCTCGCCACAAGCGAACAGGCCGCTTGGCATCTTCAGCGGCAAGCCCATGCCGAGCTATCCTGTTCCGCCGCCGATCTTTGGTCTGCCGGATCGATCACGCGTCGTCGGCGACGATGACGAAAACTGGTATGCGCGCTGGCGCCGGCTGATCAGTTCTGAATGCTCGCCGCCGCGCATTCGGCCGTGCGCTAATCCGCCACCAGCACCGACGGATTTTCAGTCCGCACCGGACCCGTGATGTTGGCGGGATCGACCCTTTTCGCACTCGCCCAGGACTGCAGCTCGGGAGGCCGGTAAGTCTTGTCGGCGCGCCAGCGGTCGAACACGGAGGCGTCGATCGTCTCGTTGATGTTGACAACGCCGTCGCCCTCGTCCCTTGGCGGCACGCCGATGGGGCGATAATACGGGCGATTGAACGTGGCCAGGCGATAAAGACCCCACATGAACTCGCCATAGGAATCGGAAATCTTCGCGGTCGCGGCGCCCGCGTCCACCGCAAATCCGTCGCGGAAGCTGAGGCCGAGGCCTTCGGCCTTGCGCGCGAGCCATCTGAACGGAAGTTGCGCCAGCGCATCATCGAAGCATCCACCGCCGACATTGGCGTGCGCGCCGACAAACCATCGCTGTTCGGTTCGCTCGATCGGCCTCGGCTTGGCGGCCGTGGCGCCCTGGTTGCTCCACAGCGTCGGCGCGAACGCCTTGCGATGCTCGTCGATCGCGATCGCATGAAAGGCGTATTCATTATTCTGGCGAAGCCCGGTGTTGAGGAAGGGATAGGCCGAGCGGTGTAACCAAGGCAGGGGAACGCCGAGTGCACCCACGGTATCGAACACGCCGATGAATTTGATCGGGACGGCTTGCGCGAATTTGAGCATCCAGTCTTCTTCGTGGCTGAAATCGGTTTGGCCTTGCTGTTGCGCGTCGATGAGCTCCCGGATGGTCCTTTGCTTCGGGTGCCGGTATCGCACGAACAACTGGTTGACGCCGAGCGGTGCGCCGCTCTGCAAAAGTCCGCATTTGGAAACAAAACCGGACAGGCTTCTGGCGGTGTAGGCGCCGCGACTGAAGCCGAAGATGAAGATATCGTCGCCGGGCGCGTAGTTCTCCATCAGCCATTCATAGGCGCTGGTGATCGCGGTATCGATGCCGGCGCCGAACATGCCGCCGCTGATCCTTTCACCGAACTTGGTGCCGAGGCCGGTGGAGTAGTAAGAGCGCTGCTCGCAGCCGTCGGCGCTTACCGGCGAGAACAGTGCGCGAAAGCGCCAGACATTGGTGTTGTCGCTGACCTGATTCCACGTTCCATCCAGATAGAGCGCAAGGCGCTTCTTCGGCGTTGCGGGCGCTGGGTCGGACATATCGGGCTTGCCTTTCGAACTTCTGGAGATCGCATGAGCGTCTTTCAGCTCGCTGCCGCGGCCGGCTTGTTCGGTCTCGTTGCCGGCGTCACCCTTGTAAACTTCGTCTCGACGCCGCGCGCGGCGCAGCTTGGCACGATCATGGCTGGCGGTGGGGTCATCGTGCTTGCGATCGTGGCCGTTCGACAATTGCTATCCTAGCAAAGCAATCTTTAGTTGCGTAGCTGTTTCTGGTAAAATCGCCGGAGTCTCAAGCTCGCCGAAAAACTTGACACGTCGGGCAAATCACCTGCATATCTTCAACATCGCAGGAAATGTAAAAGCCCACGGCCAGAGAAACCGGCTGCGGGCTTTTTCTTTTTGAACCATGCACATTGCCTCGAGATTCCCCGATGTGCAATTGCACATCGTAGTTCGATGCGGAGCCTGTCATCGGGCCGCGCCTTGCGCGGACCCGTTGGCATCGCCCAGGAATGACGGGCTCGCGCACTCAATCTTTTCACACAGAGAACCTGCCCATGCCGAAAATGTCCACGCTCGACCTGAAGGCCATGCTCGCCGCCGAGAAAGCGGACGCGCTGGCCGCGATCTCGGCCGCGCGGCTCGCGGAAGAGCGCGCCGACGCGATGGACTATTACCTTGGCCATATGGCCAAGGACATGCCGGCGCAGGACGGCCGCTCGCGCGCCGTTTCAACCGACGTTGCCGACACCATCGAAGGGTTAATGCCGAATCTGATGGATATTTTTGCCGGCTCCGACGAAGTCGTCCGCTTCGAGCCGGTCGGGCCTGAGGACGAAGCCGCCGCCGCGCAGGAGACCGATTACGTCAATCACGTCTTCATGCAACAAAATCCCGGCTTTATGATCCTGTACTCCTTCATCAAGGACGCGCTTTTATCGTCACAGGGTTTGTCGGGGCGGTGTGGCTCGGCATCAAGATCATGCTCGGCAAATGATCTGCATAGTGCTGCTTATCACGGCCTCGCTGCTCTCATCCCCTGCGCAGGCCATTCCCTGTTGGGCTGTGAAGAAAGCCGTCGCGCAATACGGCGAGGCAGCTGTGGAATCCTGGGCACGCGCGAAGGGTATTTCCGACAAGGAAATCGAGAAGGCGCGGCGATGCTTCAAGTAGGGGCATTTGCTGCCCGTGCCGCTTTCGCAGCCGATTGGAGCGCCGAATGAATAGCTGCTGCCGATCAAAGGCCAAGGTGGCACTATATCGGATACGCGGGGTGGACGGCCAGGACGACGAAGTCTCGGATGCGCTCGCGGACCTGCACCGCCTGACTTTCTTTGGCGGCGCCCCGATTCCGCGATTCGATTGGGGCCACTGGTGGCTAGCGTATCGCGAAGCGACACCGGTCGCCTTTGCCGGCGTCGTCCCTTCGACCCACGTCCGCAGCGCAGGGTATATCTGTCGCGTCGGTGTCTTGAGGCCGCATTGCGGACGAAGCCTTCAGCTCCGCCTGATGCGTGCAATGGAGTTGCGAGCGCTGCGCAACGCCTGGAGCTGTATGGTTTCGGATACCGCCCAAAATATTGCCTCGGCCAATAACTTCATCCGAGCCGGCTATCGGCTATATCAGCCGCGGCATCCATGGGCGTATCCGGACACGCTATATTGGCGCAAATTCATCGGGGCCGCCTCCTCCCTTCATGGCACCCATCAAAAAAGGCTGTAACCCCCTCGATCCCTATGGCTCTACTCTTTTGGGCGGAAGGTAAAGGGCTGTATATGGTTCAACCCCGGCTGGAATCCTCCAGCCGCCGTTAGGGGTGGATATCGACGGCCGCCAATCGATACAGGGAAGGGATCAGCCGATCATGACTGCCAGACCGCATTTACCGGACCGAGCGCCAAGAGAGAAGGGTGCTCCGACCGCTCTCGATGGTCTGCTGGTGATCGACTTCACCCGGGTCGTTGCCGGTCCCGCCTGCACGCAAACATTGGCCGATTTCGGCGCCGAAGTCATCAAGATCGAGAACCCGGACGGCGGCGACGATACGCGGCACTATGAACACGCCGATCTCGCCGGCGAAAGTGCGGCGTTTGTCAGTTTGAACCGCAACAAGCGGGGCATCGCACTCGATCTCACCAAGCCAGAGGCCTGCGACGTGGCGCGCGCATTGATCGCACGGGCCGACATCGTGGTGGAGAACTTCTCCTCCGGCGTGATGAAGAAGTACGGTCTCGACTATGCATCCGTCGCGCCGGGCAATCCGCGCCTCGTCTATTGCTCGATCTCGGCCTATGGGCGCCAGGGGCCGTTCGCATCGCGCCCCGGCTTCGATCCGATCACGCAGGCCGAAAGCGGATTCATGTCGCTCAACGGCTTTCCCGATGGACCGCCGGTGCGGACCGGGCCTCCCGCGGTCGACATGCTGACGGGCATGTCGGCCTGCAACGCCATCCTGCTGGCGCTCGTCGCCCGCGATCGGCTCGGACGCGGCCAGCATGTCGAAGTGGCGCTGTTCGACATTGCGCTCGCGATGACACAATTTTACGGGATGGCCTATCTGATGACCGGCGTAAATCCGAGCCGTCAGGGCAATTCACCGAACGGATCCCCCTCCGTCGGCGTCTACCATGCTTCCGACGCCCCGTTTTATATCGCTTGCGCCAACGATCGGCTGTATCGCCGCCTGGTCGTCGAAGTGCTTGGCCGGCCGGATCTGGCTAGCGGTGAGTTCGGCGATCGCCGTTCGCGAACCGCCAACAGGGACAGGCTGCGTGCAATCCTCACGGGGATTTTTGTGCAGGATTTGCGCGAGAACTGGGTAACGAAGATGAAGGCGGCCAATATCCCCGTCGGTTACCTTCGCACCGTCGAGGAAGCTTTCAATTCGCCTGAGGTGCGTGAGCGCAATCGCCTCAGCCAGATCGCACATCCCGCCGCAGGCACCGTCCCAAACATCGAATCGCCGCTCAATCTTGGTCTCACTCCCGTGATCGATCCCATCGCGGCGCCTTTGCTTGGCCAGCATACCAGGGAGGTTTTGCGCAAGAAGCTCGGCTATGATGAGGCGCGCATCGCGGCGCTTGCTGACGCAGGAGTTTTCGGGATGATCGCAACGGTGGAGATTACCTGACGTTGAAAGTTGCCACACGCCGGACAAGCTAGCCGCGTCACATAATTCTTGGATTGGAATACCCGCCCGGCGGCCTGATGGCCGCCGGGCTTTTTTGTTTTTTGGGGTTCCGGTCCGGCGCGCTCGTTGCACCACCAGGGAAAAGCGGGCCTCAGTCTCAAAAGTGATCCCGCCCCACAGGTATTCCTCCCCAACGATTCGGCGCTATTGTAAGGTAGCACTGCGCCGATCGCCCGGCTGCGAGGTTTCCCCCTTCTGTCATCTTACGTGAGGAGTTGTTCTATGACGCACGCCATCCGCTTTCATAAGTCCGGCGGGCCCGAGGTGCTAGTCTGGGAGGAAGTCAAGATTGGCAAGCCGGGCGCCGGAGAAGCGCGCATCCGCCACACGGCGGTGGGACTTAACTTTGTCGACATCTATAATCGCTGAGGTCTCTATCCTGTCCAGTTGCCGAGCGGCCTCGGCGGCGAGGGCGCCGGCGTGGTCGAGGAAATCGGGCCCGGCGTCACCGATCTGAAGCCGGGCGACCGCGTCGCCTATGGCGCAGCGCCGCTCGGCGCCTATGCCGAGGAGCGGCTGATTCCGGCCGATCGCCTGCTCAAGTTGCCCGACGGCATCGATGACAAGACCGCTGCTGCGATGATGCTGAAGGGCCTGACGGTGCAATATCTCATCCGCCAGACCTATCGCGTCAAGTCAGGCGATACGATCCTGCTCCACGCCGCGGCCGGCGGTGTCGGCCTGATCCTTGGGCAGTGGGCAAGGCATCTGGGCGCCACCGTCATCGGCACTGTCGGCAGCGACGAAAAAGCCGCGCTCGCCAGAGCCCATGGTTGCGCGCACACCATCGTCTATTCGCGCGAGGATTTCACAAAGCGCGTCGAGGAAATCACGGAAGGCAAGAAAGTGCCCGTGGTCTATGACTCCGTTGGCAAGGACACCTTTATGAAATCGCTGGACTGTCTGGCTCCGCTCGGGGTCGCCGCGCTGTTCGGTCAATCCTCCGGCGGCGTCGAACCGCTCAACCTCGGCCTGCTTGCACAAAAGGGTTCGCTGTTCGTCACCCGCCCGACGCTCCACACTTACGCCGCCAAGCGCGAGAACCTCGTGGCCATGGCAAACGAGCTGTTCGAGGTCGTGCTCTCAGGCGCCGTCAAGATCGAGGTTCATCAGACCTATCCCCTGAATGAAGCTGCCAGGGCCCATGCGGATCTCGCCGCGCGCAAGACCACGGGATCAACCGTGTTATTGGTGTGAGGTTTGGCTGTGTCACACGTTCTCATTCTCCTGCCGGCGCGGGACTTCGATCCAAGCGAAGCCGCCGTGAGCTGGCAGGTACTGGTCGACGCGGGCCATGCCGTCGTCTTTGCAACGCCGGACGGTCGGCCCGCCGTCGCCGACGACATGATGCTGACCGGACAGGGCCTCGATCCCTGGGGCGCGATTCCGCTGTTGCGGAATCTGCCGTTGATAGGACTTCTGATGCGGGCCAACCACGACGCGCGCAAGGCCTATGCCGGGATGATCGCGGATCCGAATTTTGGCGCCCCGCAGCGTTGGGATGCCGTCGAAGTATTGGCGTTCGACGGGCTGCTGTTGCCCGGTGGACATCGCGCGCGCGGCATGCGTGATTACCTCGAGAGCGAAACGCTGCAGCGTCTTGTGGTGGACTTTTTCGAGGCCGAGAGACCGGTGGCGGCGATCTGTCACGGCGTGCTGCTGGCCGCGCGCAGCATTTCGAAACAAACGGGCCGTTCGGTGCTCTACGGATACAAGACGACGGCGTTGACCTGGGCGCTTGAGCGCAGCTCGTGGAAAGTCGCTCGCGTCACGCGGTCTTGGGATCCAAACTACTATCGGACCTATCTGGAGCAGGACGGACAGCCGGATGGCTTTATGTCGGTGCAGCAGGAAGTCACGCGCGCGCTCGCACGTGCAGATGATTTTATGGATGTTCCTAAGACTGATCCGGATTGCCGCCGGAAAACATCCGGCCTGTGGCGCGATTCCCTCGCTGACGCAAGGCCAGTCTTTGTGGTGCGCGATCGCAACTATGTTTCGGCGAGGTGGCCGGGCGACGCTCATACCTTTGCGAAAACCTTTGCCGGCATGTTGGGTCAGCCTGCTGGTCGCGCGGGTGGCGTCGTCCAAGACGGCAAGGAACGCGCGGCGCGCATTTAGCAGGCGCCGTGGCTGGCTGAATACCCGAAATATGATATGAACGGCGGGTTTCGCCGCAGCTTTACGTTGAAGCCGCATTTTGGTTCAAGCATGGGATCTTCCGATGAGCATACAAGTCTACGGATTTTGGCGTTCGATAGCTTCGTTTCGTGTGCGGGTCGCGTTGAAGCTCAAGGGCCTGTCGTTCGAGGAGACCGCGATCGACATCCTCTCCGGCGAACAATTCAAGCCCGGTTATGACGCCATCAATCCCGAGCACGTGGTGCCGACTTTCATTCATGATGGCCAGTCGCTATTCCAGTCGATGGCAATCATGGAGTATCTCGACGATATAAAGCCTCGGCCGCGGCTGTTGCCGGAAGACGCCAGGGAGCGGGCCTATGCGCGCTCACTGGCGCTGATGACGATTGCCGATGCCCATCCGCTTGTGGTGCCCCGCGTCCGCAACCATCTCGCCAAGACCTTCGGCGCCGATGCCAAGGCGATCGAAAATTGGGGCAAGCACTGGACGACCGAGGGGCTATCGACCTATGAGCGGCTTCTTTCGCGCCGCGCGCCTGCGCCGTTTGCGCTCGGCGCCGAACCCGGCCTTGCCGATATTTGCATTGCCGGCCAGGTTGTGGGCGCGCATTTTCTAAAGCTTGAACTGGGCGCCTATCCTCTGCTGGCGGGTCTCGCCGAGCGTTGCTTCAAGATGCCGGAATTCGCAACTTCGCATCCGTTCGAACAGCCCGGCTACAAGACCGCTGGCGCGCATCACTGATGCGTGGCCCTGCTTCAGCTTATTGTTCAGAACAACGGCTTCATCCTTCGAGACGGCCGCCTTGCGGTAACGGACCCTCATGGTGAGGAGCGCGGCAATGCCGCGCGTCTCGAACCATCAGGGACCATGCTCACACATCAAGCCCAAGCACCCGCGCGGCATTTCCGCCCGCGATCTGCGCGAGTGTAACCTCGTCCATCCCGTGTACGCCTGCGACGTGCCCGATCGGATTATATTCGGCCATGTCGAAGGGGTAGTCGGTACCCATCACGATGCGGTCGGGGCCGAACACGTCGATCAGATAGGCGAGCTGGTGATAGCTGAAGACCACCGTATCGAGATAGACCTGCCGCAGATAGGCCGTCGGCGGTAACGGCAATTCGCCGCGCGAATCTTGACGCGCGCCCCAGGCGTGGTCGATGCGGCCCGAATAGCCTGGCAGGTACCCGCCGCCGTGCACGGCCATCAGCTTCAGATCGGGGAAGCGCGCCAGCGTTCCTGAGAAGATCAGGTTATGCAGCGCAAGCGTCGTCTCGAGCGGATTGCCGAGTACGTTGTTGAAATAGAAGTGGGTGAGGCGATCGCCGTGGGTAAAGCCGTTCGGATGCATCATGATGAATGCCCCGAGATGTTCGGCCCTTGCAAAGAAGGGGCGGAATTTTGGATCCGACAATTCCTGGCCATCGACATTGGTCAGGATTTCGACGCCCTTCAATTTCAAATCCTTCATCACGTAATCGAGCTCGCGGACCGCGAGTTCTGGCTCCTGCAAGGTGACGACGCCGAGCCCGACAAAGCGGTCGGGCTTGCGCGCGCAATATTCCGCTACGCCATCGTTGGCGAGACGATGCGCCGCCTCGGCGATATTTGGATCGACCGAGTAATAACACTGCGGCGGCGCCGGCGCCACGACCTGGATGTCGATCCCCATTTTGTCGAGATCGAACAGGCGGCGATCGATCGTGGTCATGACCTCGCCGACGTCCTTTTCCTGCTGCGCATTGATTTCCCTGGTGGCGGCGTCGGCAAAATGCGCGAGCGGCACGCGGCTGAGATCGACATGCGGTTGCGCGAGCTTGGCGGCCTGCGGCACGACGATATGGGCGTGGATGTCGATCGTGGTGGATGATGGGCGCCGCGCCAGGCCATCTGCATCGTGGATGCGTGCGGCAGTACGGCCATAGCGGTTCTTGCGATCGATCATTGAATTTTCTCTGCTGTTACGTTGATTATTCGGGGCGTGACGACGAGATGGATGATTTCAGGACTTGGAGCCTGCGGCGTTACGCTGGGTCCAGCGGACGGAAACGGTGGTGGCGTCGGCATCGCCAAGGCCCGCGGCTTCCGCTTCCTCAAAACAGGCGAGGGCGCTTGTGGCAACCGGAAGCTCGGCATGGATCGAGGCAGCGAATTGCACGGCCGTGGCCAGGTCTTTCTTCGCAGCCGTAATGCCGAACGCGGTTTCGCCGAGCGGCGCGCCGCCC
>DASQOU010000099.1:0-5205 GCA_035644295.1 Bradyrhizobium sp. | reverse complement strand
CTTCGTGCTTTCGGCCGGCCACGGCTCGATGCTGCTCTATGCGCTGCTCTATCTCACCGGCAATCCGGTCATGACGCTGGATCAGATCAAGCATTTCCGCCAGGTGGATTCGCTGACCCCGGGCCATCCGGAAAATTTCCGAACCCTGGGCGTGGAGACCACGACGGGTCCGCTTGGCCAGGGCATCGCCACCTCCGTCGGCATGGCGCTTGCGGAAAGGATGCTCGCCGCCGAATACGGCAAGAAGATCGTCGAGCATCACACCTATGTGCTCGCCTCTGACGGCGACCTGATGGAGGGCGTGTCGCAAGAAGCAATCGCCTTGGCCGGGCACTGGAAGCTCAACAAGCTGATCGTACTGTACGACGATAACGGCATCACGATCGACGGCCCGATCTCGCTCGCCGACTCGGTCGACCAGGTGAAGCGGTTCAAGTCGGCCGGCTGGGCGGCGGAACTGATCGACGGCCAGGACCAACAAGCGATCGCCGCCGCGATCACGCGGGCGAAGAAATCCAACAAGCCCTCATTGATCGCCTGCCGGACCACGATCGGCTACGGCGCGCCGAACAAGGCCGGCACTGCGAAAGCCCATGGCGAGGCGCTCGGCGCCGATGAACTCAAGGCCGCCAAGGAGAACCTTGGCATCTCGCTCGAGCCGTTCTCGGTGCCCGACGATGTCCTGAAAGCCTGGCGCGAAGCGGGCAGCCGGGGGGCGACAGCGCGCAAGGAATGGGAAGCGCGCTTCGCGGAGCTTGGCAACCGCAAGCGCGCCGAGTTCGAGCGCCGCTTGCGGCACGAGCGGCCGGCGGCGCTTGCGAAAGCCTTCAAGGCCCACAAGAAGGCGCTGCTCGAGACCCCGCAGAATGTCGCCACCCGCAAATCCTCGGAATCCGTGATCGAGGCGATCGCGGCGGCGATGCCGATGGAGTTTTTGGCGGGCTCCGCCGATCTCACCGGCTCCAATAACAACAGGGCGAAATCGGCGGTAAACTTCTCCGCCAAGACCCCGAAGGGCCGCTTCATCCATTACGGCATCCGCGAGCACGGCATGGCGGCGGCCATGAACGGCATCTTCCTGCACGGCGGCTTCGCGCCGAACGGCGCCACTTTCCTGGTGTTCACCGACTATGCCCGTCCGGCGATGCGGCTCGCCGCGCTAATGGGCACCGGCGTCGTCTATGTGATGACCCACGATTCGATCGGGCTTGGCGAAGACGGCCCGACCCATCAGCCGGTCGAACATCTCGCCGCGTTGCGCGCCATTCCCAACATGCGCCTGTTCCGCCCGTGCGACGCGGTCGAAGTCGCCGAGTGCTGGGAACTCGCGCTCAACCGTACCGACGGGCCGACTGTGCTGGCGCTGACCCGCCAGAACCTTCCGCAACTGCGCACCACCGTGCCATCGGACAATCCGTGCAGCCATGGCGCTTATGAACTGGTCGCAGCCCAGGGCGAGGCCAAGGTATCGCTGTTCGCGACCGGTTCCGAGGTCGAGATCGCGGTGGCCGCGCAGAAACAACTGGCCGAGCGCGGGATTGCGACGCGGGTGGTGTCGGTACCCTCGCTCGACCTGATGCTGGCGCAACCACCCGAGCGGCGTGAGGCCATCATCGGCAAGGCTCCGGTCAAGGTCGCGATCGAAGCCGCGGTCCGCTGGGGCTGGGACGCCGTGATCGGGCAGGATGGCGGCTTTATCGGCATGCACAGTTTCGGCGAAAGCGGGCCGGCCAAGGAGCTCTACAAGCACTTCGGAATTACCGCTGAGGCTGCCGTTAACGCTGCCCTGAAGCGTTTGGCGTGACGGTTGAGATTGCCCGGAAAAAGGACTAGCTAAAAACCATCTAGTCCGTCCTCGTCCGGCCGAACCGGGCGATCCGCCGTCCAAATCTCCGCGAGGGTGCGCTCCCGGCGGGGATGACATCAGCTTTAGAGGGAGAAACCAGCATGGCAATCCGGGTCGCGATCAACGGGTTTGGCCGCATCGGCCGCAACGTGCTGCGGGCGATCGCCGAATCCGGCCGCAGGGATATCGAGGTGGTCGGGATCAACGATCTCGGGCCGGTCGAGACCAACGCTCATCTGCTGCGCTTTGATTCCGTGCACGGCCGTTTCCCCGGCACCGTGACCGTTGAAGGCGACTCGATCAGCCTCGGCAACGGCAAGATCAAGGTGTCCGCCGAGCGCGATCCTGCAAAACTTCCGTGGCAGGCACTCGGCGTCGACATCGCGCTGGAATGCACCGGTATCTTCACGGCAAGGGACAAGGCCGCTCTGCACCTGACCGCCGGCGCCAAACGCGTGCTGGTCTCGGCGCCTGCCGAAAACGCCGACGCCACCATCGTCTTCGGCGTCAACCACGACAGACTGACAAGAGATCATCTCGTCGTCTCCAACGGCTCCTGCACGACCAACTGCCTCGCGCCGGTAGCGAAAGTGCTCAACGACACCGTCGGCATCGAGATGGGCTTCATGACCACGATCCACGCCTATACCGGCGACCAGCCGACACTCGACACCCTGCACAAGGATCTCTATCGCGGCCGCTCGGCGGCGATGTCGATGATTCCGACCTCTACCGGCGCGGCCAAGGCGATCGGCCTGGTGCTGCCGGAACTGAACGGCAAGCTCGACGGCGTCGCGATCCGCGTCCCGGTCCCGAACGTCTCGGTGGTCGATCTCAAGATCGTGGCGTCGCGCAAGACCGACGTGAAGGAGATCAACGAGGCGATGAAACGCGCCTCGGAGCAGCAGCTCAAGGGCATCCTCGGTTACACCACCGCGCCCAACGTCTCGATGGACTTCAACCACGACCCGCATTCCTCCACGTTCCACATGGATCAGACCAAGGTGCAGAACGGCACGCTGGTGCGGGTGATGGCTTGGTACGACAATGAATGGGGGTTTTCCAACCGCATGGCCGACACCGCCGTGGCGATGGGGAAACTGCTCTGATTCCTGATGGTTCGAGACGCGCGCAAGATGCGCGCTCCTCACCATGAGGGAGTACCTCATCCTGAGGAGCCGCGCGAAGCGAGGCGTCTCGAAGGATGAATTGGGCGAAACCGAAATGACAAAATCGTTCCGCACCCTCGATGACGTCGACGTAAAGGGCAAGCGCGTGCTGCTGCGGGTCGATCTCAACGTGCCGATGGAAGATGGCCGCGTCACCGACGCCACCCGCCTCGAGCGTGTCGCGCCCACCATCACAGAAATCTCGGACAAAGGCGGCAAGGTCATCCTGCTCGCGCATTTCGGCCGGCCCGAGGGACGCGATCCCAAGGAGTCGCTCAAACCCGTCGCCGCCGCGCTTTCGCAGGTCATCGGAAAGCCGGTCGCCTTTGCCGAGGATTGCATCGGCGAAGTCGCGCAAAAAGCCGTCGCCGCGATGAAGGACGGCGAAATCCTTTGTCTCGAAAACACGCGCTTTCATAAAGAAGAAGAAAAGAACGACCCAGGCTTTGTCGCGGAGCTGGCAAAGCTCGGCGACATCTGGGTCAACGACGCCTTCTCGGCGGCACACCGCGCCCATGCCTCCACCGAGGGCCTTGGCCACGTGCTGCCGGCCTATGCCGGGCGCACCATGCAGGCCGAACTCGACGCGCTGAACAAGGCGCTGGATGCGCCGACCAAGCCGGTGATTGCGATCATCGGCGGCGCCAAGGTCTCCACCAAGATCGAGCTGTTGGAAAATCTCGTCCGCAAGGTCGATGCGCTGGTGATCGGCGGCGGCATGGCCAATACCTTCCTGCATGCGCAAGGGGTGGGCATCGGCAAGTCGCTGGCGGAGAAGGAGCTGGCGGCGACCGCGCTGCGGATCTTCGAAAAGGCGGAAGCCGCCAATTGTGCCATCATCCTACCCGTCGACGCCGTGGTGGCGTTTCACTTCGCGGCCAATTCGCCGTCTCACGCCTACGGCCTCGATGCGATACCCGCCGACGGCATGATCCTCGATGTCGGGCCGCAATCGGTGACGCGGATCCATGCAGCGATCGACGACGCCGCGACGCTGGTCTGGAACGGCCCGCTCGGCGCGTTCGAGATGGCGCCGTTCGACCGCGGCACCATGGTCGCGGCGCGGCATGCCGCCGAGCGGACCAAAGCGAGGAAACTGATCTCGGTCGCCGGCGGCGGCGACACCGTGGCGGCGCTGAACCAAGCCGGCGTGGCCCAAGATTTCAGCTATGTTTCGACGGCGGGCGGCGCGTTTCTTGAATGGATGGAAGGGAAACCGTTGCCCGGTGTCGAGGTTTTAAGAATAGGCTAGATTTGAACTCAAGCCGGACCGGCATTGAAGGCCCCAACGCGGAGAACAGGACCCATGGCTCGGATTACGTTGCGTCAACTGCTCGACCACGCGGCGGAGCACGACTACGGCGTGCCGGCCTTCAATATCAACAACATGGAACAGGCGCTCGCCATCATGGAAGCCGCCTCCTCCCTTGACGCGCCTGTGATCATCCAGGCCTCGCGCGGCGCGCGGTCCTATGCCAACGACATCATGCTCAAGCACATGATGGATGCGGTTACCGAAATCTATCCGCAGATTCCCGTTTGCGTGCATCTCGATCACGGCAACGAACCCGCCACCTGCATGACCGCGATCCAGGCCGGCTTCACCTCGGTCATGATGGATGGCTCGCTGAAGGCCGACGGCAAGACCGCCGCCGACTGGGACTACAATGTCGGCGTCACCAAAAAAGTTAGTGAAATGGCCCATCTCGGCGGCATCTCGGTGGAAGGCGAACTCGGTGTGCTCGGTTCGCTCGAGACCGGCATGGGCGACAAGGAGGACGGCCATGGCGCCGAGGGCAAGCTTTCGCACGACCAGTTGTTGACCAATCCGGACGAGGCCGTGAAGTTTGTCAAGGAGACCAAAGTCGACGCGCTGGCGATCGCGATGGGCACCTCCCACGGCGCCTATAAATTCACCCGCAAGCCGGACGGCGACATCCTGGCCATGAACGTGATCGAGGAAATCCACCGCAAGCTGCCGAACATGCATCTGGTGATGCACGGCTCATCCTCGGTGCCGCAGGACCTGCAGGAAATCATCAACGCCAATGGCGGCAAGATGAAGCCGACCTGGGGCGTGCCGGTTTCCGAGATCCAGCGCGGCATCAAGAACGGCGTGCGCAAGATCAATATCGACACCGACAACCGCATGGCGATGACCGGACAGATCCGAAAGGTCCTGAAGGATAA
>DASQOU010000098.1:0-17603 GCA_035644295.1 Bradyrhizobium sp. | reverse complement strand
CAAGGACGGCAAGACGTTTTCCTACAAGATGGGGACCAACAATGCGGGCCTGCTGCTGAAGGGCGCCAAGAAGGTGCCCAAGGGCACGTTGTTTTTCATCGGGCAGAACGGACAGCTCTATATGCGGACCGGACCGTTCCTCGAAGGCGACGGCAAGTTCATGTTCGGGCCGAATTGAGGAAACAGCGCTTGCGCGGATTGAATGATGCGCAAGCAATTTCAATCTAGCGAGCCATCTGTTGCGGCAACCAGGTCGCCAGCAATGGAAATGCAATCAGGATGACCAGCCGGACGATATCCGTCGCGACGAAGGGGATCACGCCCTTGAAGATCGTGGTAAAGGACACGTCCTTGACGACACTCTTGATCACGAAGACATTCATCCCAACCGGCGGGTGAATGAGACCAAGCTCCACCGTCATCACGATGATCACGCCGAACCAGATCGGATCGAAGCCGAGATGGGAGATCACCGGAAAGATGATCGGCACCGTCAGGATGATCATCGCCATCGCGTCCATCAGACAGCCGAGCACCAGGTACATCACCATGATGACGGCCAGCACGCCGTAACTGCCAAGGCCAAGCCCGGTGAGGAATTCCGTGACCTTCTGCGGGGTCTGCGTCACCGTGAGGAAATAGCCAAAGATCAAGGCGCCGATCAGCACCGTGAACACCGCAGCCGCCGTGCGGGTCGCCTGCAGCAGCGAGGCGAGGATCTTGTCCTTGTCTAATCGTCCGGTGAACACACCGATCAGGAAGGCGCCGGTGGCGCCGACGCCGCCCGCCTCAGTAGGCGTGAAGCGCGGCAAAAACGGCAGGCCGTAAAGCCCGCCGATGACAAATACGAACAGCAGCACCGGCGCCCAGATGTCCTTCAGCCCGGCGAAGCGCTCACGCCATGTCGAGTACACGCCCTTGGGCAGGAAGCCCGGCCGGAAATAGCCGATCAGCGCGATGGTGATCATGTACATGGTCATCGCGAGCAGGCCGGGAATGATGCCGGCAATGAACAATTTGCCGATGTCCTGCTCGGTGATGATGCCGTACACCGCGAGCACGGTCGAGGGCGGCAGCATCGCCCCTAAGGTGCCGCCGGCCGCGATCACGCCGGTGGCGAAGGATTGCGGGTAGCCGAAGCGGCGCATTTCCGGATAGGCCACCGCGGAAAACGTCGCAGCCGTCGCCACCGACGAACCGCAGATCGCAGCGAAGCCGCCGCAGGCTGCGACCGTGGCGATCCCCAAGCCGCCGCGCAAATGGCCGACAAAACCGTTGGCGGCACGGAACAGGTCGCGGCTCATGCCGGAATTGCTGACGAAGGTCCCCATCAGCAGGAACATCGGAATGACGCCGAAAGTATAGTCGGTCACCGTCCGCATCGAGGTCTGGCCGACCAGCTTGAGCGCCGGCGTACCGCCGACCAGGTAACCAAAGCCCGAGACGCCGACGAGGCCCATCGCCATGCCGACCGGCACGCGCAGCAGCATCAGCACGAACAGCGCGACGAATCCGAGGACGGCGACGGCATCAGTGCTCATGCCGCGCTCACTCCGTGGCCTTGAATTTGGGGTCGTGCATTTCCTCCGGGTGGAAGATCAGCCGATAGGTGCGGATCGCGATCAGCAGAACCGCGGAGACGTCGCCGGCCCACGCCACCGCGAAGAACGGCCAGGTCGGCAGGTGCATATCGAAGGTCGTGACATTGTCGTTATAGGTGCCGCGCACCTTGTCGAACAGCGTCCAGGTCTGCACGCTCACCACGAACAACAACACCAGTGTCGCAAACACGTCGATCACGCGCTGGTATTTCGGGCCGACATTGCCCCAGATCAGATCGACGGTGATGTGGGTGCCGCGATAGCTGGTGGCGGCGATGCCCCAGAAGATCAGGATGCCGAGCAAGAGACGCCCGATATCGAAGGAATCGGGAATCGCATAGTTGAAGATATTGCGCAGGAGAACCGCGATGAAGATGTTGGCGGCGACGATGCCGACAAATCCGGCCGCAATCCATTCGATCGTGTCGATGAACCGATCCATGGACGTGCGCGTCATTTCCGCTCCACACGGACTTTACGGGATGGCAAGGAGAACACGGCGGCGGAAAGATTCTTGCCGCCGTGTCAATATGCAGCGGGTTGTTACTGCGTCAAGGCGTTGTATTTGACGAGCGCTGCCCGCAACTCGGCCATCGCCGCGTCCGGATCGGTCCCGGCTTTCTTGACGCTATCGGCCCAGGTCTTGACCAGCGGCTCGGACGCCTTCTTCCACAGCGCCGTCTGCTCCGGCGTCAGTTGATAGACTTCCTGACCGGACTCCGCCTTGACCTTGTCGAGGCCGGCGTCTTCGAACCTGCCCCAGGGCTCGCCGACGCGGCCGGCGGCCTCCGTATTGCAGTTATCGTCGATCGCCTTTTTCTGCCGGTCGGACATCTGGCTGTATTTGTCCTTGTTCATGACAAAGGCGAATGTCGTGACGTAGAGCGGCGCGTCCATCTGGAATTTCGTCACCTTGTCGATGCCGAACAAAACCAGCGAGCCCCACGGGAAGGTGACGGCGTCGGCAACGCCGCGCTCGATGATGTCGCGGACTTCGGGCGCCGAGGACTGGACGTTGGTGCCGCCGAGCAGGGTCACGAAATTCGCGATGGTGGCGTCGGCGGGACGGATCTTCATGCCCTTGATGTCGTCGGGCACCACGATCTTCTTGGTGCGCGAGTGGAATGACGACGGCGCATGGATGAAGGCGAGGCAGAACTTGACGTCTTTCATCTCCTTCTCGGCGTATTTCCGGTACCAGGCATCGAGCGCCATCGAGCCGCCCTTGGCGTCCGACATCAGGAAGGGAAGTTCGCCGGCGCCGATGATCGGGAAGCGGCCCGGCTGATAGCCCGGGTTGATGTAAGTGACGTCGGCGATTCCGTCGCGTGCCATGTCGTAGTGGTCGAAGGCCTTTCCGAGCTGCTGCGCGGGATAGACCTTGTATTTGATGGAGCCTCCGGATTCCTTCTCGACCGCGGCGCCCCAATCCTCCAACGCTTTTTGCAACGGATGCGATGCCGGCACCCAGTGCGACAATTTCAGTTCGAAGGTCTTTTCCTGCCCCAACGCGGGCGACACGCTGGCGGCAAGCCACAGCGCTAGTAACGCCGATCTGAAGTCCCTGCACCACAAGCGGCGAGTTCTTTCAGGGACTTCAGATCGATAAGCGTTACTAGAATCAATAAGTTTGCTAGTGCCCGTGACTTTCCGAAGTTCGCCAAAGGTGCGCGCTGAGACGTATCGCGAACTTCGGAAAGCGGGCACTAGACGCGTTTTCCTCATCGACATTTCTCCCCTTCCGGCATCAGGACTTCGATGGCCCTTTGCAGACATTGTTATATGATATAATTACCAGCGCAAGCACGCGCGGCCGCGTCCGCGAGCGACCGAGTTCAAGCCTATAATAATCAAGGGAGCAAGTGTTGCGGACAAAAGTGGCAATCATTGGCGCGGGGCCGGCGGGATTGCTGCTGGGGCAACTGCTTCACGCTTGCGGAATCGACAACATCATCCTGGAGCGCCGGGACCGCGGCTATGTGCTGGCGCGGATTCGCGCCGGCGTGCTCGAACAGGGCACGGTCGATCTTTTGGACCAGGTCGGCGTCGCTGCACGGCTGCACCGCGAGGGGTTGATCCACGACGGCATCGAGCTGGCGTTCGCGGGCAGCCGCCATCGCATCGACTTGAAAGAGGCCACCGGCAAATCCGTCACGATCTATGGACAGACCGAGGTCACCCGCGATCTGATGGACGAGCGCGACAGTTGCGGACTTGTCACGGTTTACGAGGCTGACCACGTCAAGCCGCATGATTTCGACAGCGATCATCCTCGCGTCAGCTACACCAGGGACGGCATCGGCCACGAGATCGAATGCGATTTCATCGCCGGCTGCGACGGCTCCCATGGCATCAGCCGCGCCAGCGTGAAGCCCTCCGCGATCGAGACCTTCGAGCGGATCTATCCGTTCGGCTGGCTCGGAATTCTGTCGGAAACCCCGCCGGTCAGTCCCGAGCTGATCTATTCCAACCACGCAAGAGGATTTGCGCTTTGCACCATGCGCTCCATGCGCCGCAGCCGGTACTACGTGCAATGCAGCCTGGATGATCACATCGATCAATGGCCGGACGACAGGTTCTGGGACGAGCTGAAACAAAGGCTGGATCAGGAAGCGGCGGACAAACTCGTCACCGGTCCCTCAATCGAAAAGAGCATCGCGCCGTTGCGCAGTTTCGTCGCCGAGCCGATGCGGTTCGGGCGGATGTTTCTCGCCGGCGATGCCGCCCATATCGTGCCGCCGACCGGCGCCAAGGGGTTGAACCTTGCCGCCAGCGACGTGCATTACCTCTCGCTGGCCTTGCGCGAATATTACGACGAGAAATCCGCAGCCGGAATCGACCACTATTCCGAAAAGGCGCTCTCACGGGTCTGGAAGGCGGTTCGCTTCTCGTGGTGGATGACCGCGATGATGCACCGCTTTCCCGACACCGAGGGCTTTGGCGCAAGAATCCAGTTGGCCGAGTTGAACTATCTCGTCAACTCGAAGGCGGCGGCGGCGGCGCTGTCGGAAAATTACGTCGGCTTGCCGTATTAGGCCGTGCCTTAGATCGACCTTGCCACGAGTCCACTTCACCTCTCCTTTGGGGAGAGGTCGGATCGCGAAGCGATCCGGGTGAGGGGTTATGGCCTATCGATAGACCGTAACCCCTCACCCCAACCCTCTCCCAACGGGAGAGGGAGCGCATTTTCACTGCGGGGAAATCCTGTTTTAAACTTTGTAGGCGGTGCAAATCGTGCCGGGATCGCGTTCAATGGCGTGGCATATCGCCAATCACAGAGCGCGTCGATGACCGCTTCCGATATCCCCGAAGGTTTCGAACGCCAAACCCGGCGCAGCCCGCTTACGGATCCCTGGGAGCCGATTTATTCGAAAGAAACGCCTGACGCCATCATCCTGGGACTTCGGTTGGCCAAACCACATACCAACGCGCGCGGCTTCGTCCATGGCGGGTTGATCGCAGCGCTGACCGACAAAGCCATGGGGCACAGCTGCGGCCACAAGATGGGCGGCGCCTATTCACTGGTGACGGTCAGCATGTCGATCGATTTCATCAGCAGCGCCCAGATCGGGCAGTGGCTGACGGTCGAGACGGACGTGATCAAGACCGGAAGCACGCTGTGCTTTGCGCAATGTTTCGTCAAAGCCGACGGCGTCGCGATCGCACGGGCCAATGGGACGTTTCGGGTGGTGACGAAGCGGGACAGTGTCGTTCCGGGGCGCGAGTGAAACGAGCGAACCCGGAACCTCGAGATTCCGGGCCTGGTGCGAACGCACCATCCCGGAATGACGGCCCCTACCCGAAATGCCAGTCGCTGATCTCAACCACGAGATCGATGAAGGTGCGCACCTTCGCGGACAACAGCCGCGATGTCGGATAGACGATGTGGATCGGCAGGGTGGGCTGCTCGAACTTCGCCAGCACGATTTTCAGCCGGCCGCGCTTGATCGCGTCCGCCGCCTGATAGGCCAATACCCGCGTCAAGCCGCCATCCTGTGCGGCATATTGAATCGCGGCATCGGCGCTGTTGGTGGTGAGGCGCGGCGTCGGTGCAATTCGAATCTCGCGGCCCTCACGGGCAAAACGCCAGTCGGGCGAGGCGGACATGGCGCCGAACTGAATGGTTCGGTGGGATGCGATGGCCTCGGGCGTCCCGGGCTCGCCATGCGTTTTGAGATAACGGTGCGAGGCAACCACAATGCGCCGCATCTCACCGACATGGCGGGCCACCAGACTTGAATCGGCGAGGTGACCTATCCTGACCGCGAGGTCGACGCCCTCTTCCACCAGATTGATCATGCGATCCGACAGCCGAAGATCGCCGGACACCTCGGGATGACGTTTCAGATATTCCGACATGAGCGGACTGACGTGAAGGCGTCCGAATCCGACCGGCGCCGAAACCACCAGCCGCCCACTTGGCCGCGTCCGTTCGCCCTCGACCGATCCCTCCGCTTCCTCGACATCGGCGAGGATCCGCTTGGCGCGCTCCAGATAACGCGCGCCGACATCCGTCAACGCCACCGACCGCGTGGTCCGCTGCAGCAAGCGCGCACCGAGACGATCCTCCAGCGCGGCGATCAGCCGCGTCACGCCCGACGGCGAAAGCCCGAGCTTGCGCGCCGCCGGCGCAAAACCCTTGAGGTCCGCCACCGCGACAAACGCCTGCATCGCGTCGATACGATCCATGGCATTATTTCATATATTGCAATTATCAAGTGTCAATCGAGATAATTGTCCCGAAATGGCGTGAAGATCATATTGGGCAGATCCCAGAGAGCTCAAAGGAACGTCGCCCATGCCCCGCCTTCCAATCCCAGCCTCGATCGAAACTTCGCCCGCCGCAGCCCAGCCTTTGCTTCAAGCCGTCGAAAAGCAGCTCGGCGTGGTGCCGAATCTGTTTCGCCTGGTCGGCACCAGTCCCGCCGCCCTCGAGGGATTTCTCGGGCTGAGTGGCGCGCTGGCAAAGGGCCAACTTGACGCCGCGACCCGCGGGCGCATCGCGCTTGCCGTCGCCCAGAACAACGGTTGCGACTATTGCCTGTCGGCGCATACCTATCTCGGCAAGAATCTCGTGAAGCTGTCGGATGCCGAGATGGCAGCCAATCGCGATGGTGGTTCGACCGACCCGAAAGCCGCCGCGGCGGTTCGCTTCGCTACTGAGATTGTGAGGACGCGCGGACACGTCTCGGATGCCGACCTCAAAGCCGTCAAGGACGCAGGTTACCGCGACGCACAGATCATCGAGATCGTGCTGCACGTCGCGCTGAATACGCTGACCAACTATGTCAACGTGGTTGCGAAAACCGAAATCGATTTTCCGGTCGTGACCGCCAAGGCCGCGTGATGCGACTGCAGCGGCGCCGCCGCTCTGCGGGGCGCCGCACCTGCGGCAGATGAAGCTAAAAAAGGGGTTTCGATGTCCGACACGCGCATCTATTCCAGCGACGTCGCGTTCAGCCCGGCGGTGAAGGCCATCCAGGCGCGCAAGGGATCGCGCGAGGCCTATGCCAATGTCGAGGCGCGCGGCGGCTGGCGCACCGAGATCGACGAGAGCCTCGCGGCATTTCTGGCGGAGGCCACGAGCCTGTATTTTGCGACCGCCTCCGCCGATCGCCAGCCCTACATCCAGCATCGCGGCGGGCCCGTAGGCTTCATCAAGGTGCTGGACAAGAACACGCTGGCTTTCGCCGATTACAGCGGCAACCGGCAATACATCACCCAAGGCAATCTGTCGGAAAATCCCAAGGCCAATATCTTCGTGATGGATTACGTCCATCGTCACCGCGTCAAGATTTGGGGTGAGGCGCGCGTGGTGAGTGACGATCCCGCGCTTTTGCAATCCTTGATGCCGCAAGGCTACAAAGCGCGCCCCGAGCAGGTGATCCTGTTTCGGATTTCGGCGTGGGATACCAACTGCCAGCAGCATATTCCGCAGAAATTCGATTCCGCCGATGTGGCCGCAGCGATCTCCTCGCGCGACGCGCGCATCGCGGAACTGGAGGCGGAGCTGGCGGCGCTGAAGGGCCAGCCCGCCTCCTGATTGCCGCCTCTGCACCGCATGCCCAGCGGCGTCCCTGCGAACTAACAGGGCCGGCGATAGCTGGACCCGTTGGTTCGCGGGGACGACCAGCATCCGCCATGAGTCTTGAACTCACGCCGCCTCTCGCTGCGATGTCCACGCAAACTCCGGATAGTATTGCAGCATCATCCGGTCGACATAGGCGGTGAGATTTCCGAAACGTTCGGCTCGCTCCCGCAATGGCGAGGTGAAGAACGGGGTAAGGATTCCGGCCAGCGCCCCGAAGGCGGTGGCATCGGCGCCGCACGGCACCTCGCCCATCAAATACGGCTTGTCCCCGAGCTGGACCGACAACGCCAGCAGCGAGCGCATCGCGAGATCGACGTCCTCGTCCGGCGCGTGACGCCCGAGACCGCTCAACAGATAGTTCTCGGCAACGCGAAATTGCGCGTCTTCGCGCAACTTGTCGCGCAAATGCTCCGGCGCGCCATCGAAGAAATGCGCCGGCCCCTTGGCGAAATTGTCGGGGTCCACCCAGCGCGCACCGACCAGCGCCCAATAGACGTGGTGTTCGATCATCCGCTCGAACGCCCAGGCCTGGGCACGCTGCTGCAGATTGAGCGGTGCATCGAAATCGAAACCGTATTTGCCCTCGATATGCGCGCGAATGAAGGTGGAATCGGCGATGGTTTCACCGTCGTCCGCAATGAAGGGCAGTTGCCCCTTGGGAGAGGCCGTCGGCATCGCCCTTTCCTTTTGGTACTCAAGCCCCGCCATCTTCAGCTGGACCTCGGTCTTGGTAACAAAGGGGCTTCTTTCCGGCAGGCCGAAGCCCGCGCCAAAGCCGTAAAGGGTAATCATCGGAGCGCTCCCGTTTTCTTGAGCAGGCGCCTCAGGTTAGCGACCCCCTGCTGCCAGCGTGGTGTCAGCAGCGGCGACATCGCGGTCCAGAAGTCGATGCTGTATAAAATGATCATGGACAAAATCCTCTTGGTTGGAGTGTTGTCCCGGTATTACTCGCCGCCTGCTGCCAACATGCTGTCAGCATCGGCGACGCCGCGGCCTGAAAAGAGATCCCCATGAGACGTGCCGACCGTCTGTTCCAGATCATCCAGGTGCTCCGCCGCACCCGAAAGCCGCTGACGGCGGACGCCATCGCCGCCGAGCTCGAAACCTCGAAGCGGACGATCTACCGCGACATCGCAACTTTGATAGAGCAGCGCGTGCCGATCCGCGGCGAGGCCGGCATGGGTTACATTCTGGAGAAGGGATTCGACCTGCCGCCCTTGATGCTCACCCCCGATGAGATCGAAGCGGCGGTGCTCGGCGCGCAATGGGTTGCCGGCAACGCCGATGCTATCCTGTCGCGCGCCGCCCAGGATCTCATCGCGAAAATCGCCGACACCGTGCCCGAGCGCCTGCGGCCTTTCGTGCTGGAGCCCGCCAGCCGTGCGCGCCCCAATTGGCGCAAGGAGCCGGACCGCATCGACATGGCGCGGACGCGGACGCAGATTCACGAAGGTAGGAAAATCACGCTGCGCTACCGGGACGAACAGGGCCGCGACAGTGAGCGCACGATCTGGCCGATCGCCATCGGCTATCTCGAAGCCGTGCGGCTATTGGCGGCGTGGTGCGAGCTGCGCCGGGACTTTCGCAGCTTTCGAACCGATCGCGTCGTCGATGCCGTCTATCTTGACGAGAAATATCCGGAAAGGCGCGACCTGCTCCGGGCGAAGTGGCGAAGGAGCCTGGTATGGGAGGCTCCGAGCGACGTCTGAACCATCCGCCGAGGCGCCGTCTGGCCGATCCTGCCGTACTGCGCTAGACCCGTTACTATGGAAACTATCGACCCGGCCATCCCCGTCGAAAACCCCTGCCAGGCGTGCGGTGCCTGCTGCGCGTATTCGCAAAACTGGCCGCGCTTCACGACCGAAGACGATGCCGCGCTCGATCTCATTCCGGAAAACTACGTCAATGAAAGACAATCGGGGATGCGCTGCGACGGCGACCGCTGTTCGGCGCTCTCAGGCCGGATCGGAATTGCGACCCGTTGCGTGATTTACGCGGTTCGTCCCGAGGTGTGCCGAACCTGCATGCCCGGCGATGTCGAATGCGGCATGGCGCGGCGACGGCATGGATTGGAGCCACTGAGTTTTCAAAATCCGTAGGGTGGGCAAAGGCGCATCTGCGCCGTGCCCACCAAAGCTATCTCACATCATGTCACATGGTGGGCACGCTTGCGCCGTGCCCACCCTACATTTTTGGACCGTGTTTGGGTACCTGCTTTCGCAGGGACGACGTCCGCCCGAGAGAATTGGTTACGCCGTTACCGCTTTGGCGAAGTCGGCGAAATCGTCGTCGAGTTCGTCGTCAACCGGCGCGAAGGTAGAGAGCGGCTTGGTGGACAGCGTGATCGGCTTGCGGTTGCCGTAAGACGATGACGGGATCGCACGCGCGGCCGGTTCGCGGGACAGCGCGTAGAGCGTGGTGCCGACGCGGCCGCCGAATTGAGCCAATTCCTGTTCGCTGCAGCTTGCGGCAATCGAGAGCGCCAACGAATACAGGTGGCTTCTGCGATAGCAAAACAACGCCAGCATGGCCCGGACATCGGAAGACACACTTGCGACCAGCTGAGGCAGGCCGTTCTCGTTGGCGCGGTACATTTCGCCGAGCAACTCATCCCGGACCGGGCAGAAGTCGTTTTCGAATGCGTCGCGGCTTGAAAGCATTTGCATATCCCCTGCGCGCACGATGCAATGCAATTCTCTAACGAAAGGTTAACCACATAACCGGTAGTTCTACGGGATCGCTTGACGCGGTGACCTGCTTGGGCTGGCGAACTCGCGATTCGGCCGGTCTACAGCGCGTTGGCCTTCATCCAGTCGGCCACCGCTCGTCCGATCAGGGGCCCCGAATCTTCCTGGATGAAATGCGATCCGGGGACGGTGACTTCGGTCTGGTTTTTCCAGCTTCGGCAAAAATCCCTGGGCGCGCCGATCAGAATGGCCCCGGGCTCGGCGTTGACGAACAGTTTTGCAATGTCGTTTTCCGCCATCCATTGTGAATAATCGGCTGCGATCTGCACCACATCGGCAGGTTCCCCGGCGATCGGGATTTGCCGCGGCCAGGTCAACGTCGGCCAGCGATCCTCGCGCGCGAGATAAGGCTTTCGGTATTCGGTCATCTCCGCCTCGGTCAGTTTCCGCAGCACCGACCCGGGCAGGACCCGTTCAACGAACATGTTGCGGTCGAGGATCATTGCCTCGCCCTTGTCGGAACGAAAGCCCTGAAAGATTGGCGTAGCCGAGGCGCTCCACTCGTCCCACGAGGCGATCGGCCGCACGATCCCCTCCATATAGGCAACGCCGCGGACGCGGCCGCGATAATGGCTGGCCCAATCGAAACCCAGCGCCGAGCCCCAATCATGCACCACGAACACGATGGGTTCCGAGTGCCCGATAACCGCGTCGATGAAGGCTCCAAGAAACCTGCGGTGGGTCGCAAAGCGATAGGTGTCGGGGCCCGGCGAAGCCAGCTTGGCCGAATCCCCCATGCCGATCAGATCCGGCGCGATCAGCCGGCCCTGTCCCGCAAGTTCGGGAATGACATCGCGCCAGAGATAGGACGAAGTCGGATTGCCGTGCAGGAACAGCACAGGCCTGCCCTCGCCGCGCTCGTGGTAAGCCATGCGGGCGCCGAGTACTTCGATGGTCTTTTTTGTCAGCGGTTGCTCTGTCATTTGGAAGCTCTCGATCAAGTGTTCGAGGACGCTATCGCGAGCATCATTCTCCGATGCCATCATCCGCCACCGGGTCTCGCCTTAAGGCGAGCCCGATGACAGGCTCCAGCGGATGATCCAGTATTCCCCGAATTTCGGAGTTTTAGCACTACCGCCGCGGGATACTGGATACCCGGCTTTCGCGGGGCATGACGGCATGGATGGACGCAATCCCGAAGACCGCCCGATCAGCCGTTCGCCGCCATGAAAATCGACAGACCAAAACCGGTCAAATGATGCAGCGCCTGGTCAACCCCGATCAGCGTCCAGAACCAGGGATGCTGAAGATCCTGCGTCACGCCAAAACGCGAAGCACAAAATCCCTTGGCGCGGTCGACGGTGATGTGAATGGCAAAATCGATCAGGGCGACAAACCAAAAACGCGGCGCGACGATCAGGATTAGCGCCATTGCAACCGCAAGGTGCACAAGACAGTGGGCTAAAAGCGGGAGCGCCCATCCGGTCCTTTGGTCCTTGCCAATGGCCATCCAGGAGGTCTGCAGGACGAAATCGGCGATGATGTGCTTGACGGTGAGCAGCAGCATCCACCCGATCAGCGCTCCGACCGGGACCGATGCGGACATGGGGGGAAACGACAAGCGGACGCCTCGCTGGAATGAAATGGCACGGAAGGTACTGGAGGCGTTCAGCGCAACTTCTTCTTGAAGTCCGGGCAATCAGACCGGTATTGGCCTTTTATGACATCTCCCGGAACGGAATGCACCTCTGCGGAACTCGAAAATCCCCAACTGTGGCCCTACGGCGATACGCCTCAGCTTCGACCGGACAGCGCGGCAAGGTTAACGGGAGCGTTTGATTTGCAATCCGTCCGAAGGCGGATATCATCGGCAGTGGAAAATTGTCGTTCCTTTTTAGATATTTACGATCTTGTTCCGGCCGCCGCCCTGATGGCGGCGAAACGCCTCGGTCGCGGGTGTGAGCCATGAGTGCTGAAGTCCCAACGCCAACTCCGGAGAAAAGGTCGCGGCTTTTCACCAGCAACCGCTGGCAAATGCTGCTGTTTACGGTGCTGACATTGATTCTGACGGTCGCGACGGTTTTGGGCGGCCGCATTTGGCTGAGGAATTCTGAAACGCTGATCTTCGCCGTCGGTGACGCCAACGGGCCCGAGGCCCGTTTCGCCGCCAAGCTTGCCGCTATGCTCAAGAACACCTCCCCGCGATTGCACCTCAAGATTGTTCCCACCACTGACAACACCAAGGCGTTGGCGCTGTTCGATCGCAAGCTGGCTGACCTTGCGGTGCTGCGCACCGATGCCAAGGTTCCGCCGCGTGCCCGCGCGCTTGCGATACTGGAACATGACGTCGTGATGTTGATCAGTCCGGGAGACAAGAAAATCAAATCGCTGGCGGACCTGAAGAAAAAGAAAATCGCGGTTCTCACAAGCAGCAACAACAATCTCGCATTCGTCCGCAATGTCCTCGAAATTCCGGATAGTCCCGAGGCCAATTCGCGGCTGCAGTTGGCGCCGCCGAATTCGACGCTCGACAAGCTGTTCGCCTCCGGCGGCTATGGCGCTGTCGTCGCCGTCGCCTCCGCCATCGTCAAGGACAAGAGCTTCGAACAATCCGCCAAGCACGCTCCATTCACGGTGAATGCCATCGACGAGTCGGCGGCGCTCACCCGGCGAAATCCGGGCATTTCGGAGGAAACCCTGGCAACGGGCATGCTGTCCTCCTCTCCCCAGATTCCCGATGACGATCTCGATACGGTCGGGTTGCAATGGCTGTTGGTCGCCCAGTCCATGATGCCATCTTCAACAGCGGGCGAGCTGGCGCGCACGATCTACGAGAACAAGGCGGAGCTTGCGCTGGAAGGCGGCTTCGCCTCCAAAATCGAACCGGCCGACGTCGACAAGACCGCCTTCATCGTCGCCCATCAGGGTGTCGCCGAATATATCAACGACACCGCCAAGTCGTTTCTGGAACGCTATAGCGACCTGTTCTACCTGGGCGCGGCCGCGCTCAGCGTGATCGGGTCGATCTTCGTCGGGCTCTACGCCAAGGTGACAAGGGTTGCGCCGGAGAAGGCCAGTGAACTCGCAACCGCCATTCTCGACATCGGCGAGAGGATCGCGGATGCCACCACGATGGATGCGCTCGACAACCTGCAAGACGAACTCGAAGCTATCCTTCGAGGCGCGGTGATCGGCCTGCGCGACGGCACCATTTCCAGCGACGGGCTGGACACCTTCAAGCTCGGCTATGAATTCGTGCGCGACGAGATCGGCATGCGGCGGGAGAGCCTGAAGCGCCAGGCCGGTCATGACGACAAGGTGGTGATCGTCAAGACGGCGCAGAGCGCCTAAGCGCGTTCAGGGTGTGGATTTTTTCGGCGGTTTGGCGAACTGACCCTCGCCCGCATTTGCGGAGCTTTGCGTCCGCAACCGGTCAGGGTGCGCGCCTCAGGAGGCTCCATTTCCGGCCGGGCGATAACGCTGTTTTTCGCAGCTCGTTGACGGCCTCGGCCGGCACGGGCACTTTGTCGGAACCGGTCGTGCCAGAGACGGCCGGATCAAGTTTTTTCCAGCGACAGGCGCCCGCGTCCCGATGTCCAAGCCGCTTGTTTTTCCTGCCTTTGCGCAATTTGTGGCCGCTACGACGGGCCGCAACATGACCAAGGCCGCTTATCTCGCCGTCACCTCCGGTATCGCGATGATGCTTTTGCTCACCGTCGATCCCGCCTATGAGGCGGCCCATCACGGCGTCGATGCCGTGCTGTGGGCATGCCTGGCCTTCTTTATATTCGAATGGGTGGTCCGGCTTCGCCATGCCATTCAAATAGGTCGCGGACGGGCCTATGCGCTGTCCGGCCGCGGGTTCGTTGACGGCTACGCCGCGGTCGCCGTGCCGCTCGCCATGATGCTCGGCGTCCCCGCCAAATCCGCCTGGCTGTTGGGCATATTCTGGATGTTCAAGATCGTGCCGGGGATTCCCGGTCTGCGGCAGTTGCGCCGGGTGCTGGTGCTGGAATCCGGGCCGCTCTTGAGCGTGCTGGTGATCTTCCTGATGGTGCTTTTCCTGGCCTCGGTGGCGGAGCATTTTCTGGAACGCGACTTTCAGCCGTCCGCCTTCGGCAGCGTGCCGGCGGCATTGTGGTGGGCGGTCGCGACCCTGACCACGACGGGCTATGGCGACGTGGTGCCGGTCACCCCGCTCGGCCGGCTGATTGCGGCGGTCGTCATGATCTGCGGCCTTGGCGTGTTCGGGCTCTGGGCCGGTATCCTTGCCACCGGCTTTGCGGCGGAAACCCGCCGCGACAACTTCCTCAAGACCTGGGAATCGGTGAGCAAAGTGCCGTTCTTTGCCGCGCTGGGCCCCGCGGCGATCGCCGACGTCACCGGCATGCTGCGCACGATGGATCTGCCGGCGCGCACCACGATCATCCGCAAGGGTCAGGTCGGCGACTGCATGTATTTCATCGCCGAAGGCGAGGTCGAAGTCGATCTGCCCGGCAAGAAAGTGACGCTCGGTGACGGCGCATTCTTCGGCGAAATGGCGTTGCTCGGCAACAACCGGCGCTCGGCCAACATCACCACGACGCAGGTGTCGAGGCTGTTGGTGCTCGACCTCGTGGACTTCCGCCTGCTGATGGCGCGCCATCCCGATCTCGCCGAGACGATCGATGCCGAAGCCAAACGGCGCATGCAAGAAAACAGGTAGCGGAGACAATCATGTCGGAAGCCACGGCAAGTCCGCCGCTGCTCGAACTCAGCGGTGCGCGCGCCAATATCCGCCTCAACCGGCCGAAGCATCTGAACCGGCTGCAGGCCGACGATCTCGACGTTCTCCTGAAACTGTTCGATCGGATCGAGGCCGATCCCGCGATCCGGGTCCTGGTGCTCACCGGTACCGGCCGGGCCTTTAGTGCCGGTTATGATCTCAACTCGGTCGCCGAGCGCGCCGTCAGCGCCGTCGAGGAAAAAAGCGCCGGATCGGCGTTTGAAGTCGTCGTCAACCGGCTCGAGGACATCGGGGTGCCGACCATCTGCCGCCTCAATGGCGGCGTCTATGGCGGCTCGACCGATCTGGCGCTGGCCTGCGACTTCCGCATCGGCGTCGACGCTTGCGAAATGTTCATGCCGGCGGCGCGTCTCGGCTTGCACTATTACAAGAGCGGCATCGCGCGCTACGTCGCACGCCTCGGGGTCGACAACGCCAAGAAACTGTTCCTGACCGCCCAGAAGATCGACGCCGCGGAAATGCTGCGGATCGGCTATCTCACCGCCATGGTGCCGGCCGAGGCGCTCGACGAAGAGGTCGACAGGCTGGCGGCCATCCTTGCCGGCAACGCGCCGATGGCCATGCGCGGCATGAAACGGACCATCAATGAATTCGCGCGCGGCAAGCTCGACGAGGGCGCCGCCGACCGCCGCCATCGCGAAAGCATGCGCGGCGAGGAGATCAAGGAAGGCATCAAGGCGTTTTCGGAAAAACGTCCGCCGAAGTTTTGACGTCGGCGAGAATCTCTCCGACCTCATCCTGAGGAGCGCGTTCTTACGCGCGTCTCGAAGGATGACTGCCGATGCGTATGTGGCCATCCTTCGAGACGCGGCCTAGCGGCCGCTCCTCAGGATGAGGGCGGAGTAGAACCCACGATCGTCCTACCTTTCGACGAACGTGACGGTATCCTCAAGGCCGGCCCGCGACGTCCGGTAGCTGTTGATCCGGTGATCGTGGTCCGGAAATCCGAACGATATCCCACAGACCACGCGCCGGTCGTCGCCAAGTCCAAAATGGCGGCGGATCAAACCGGACTGACGGGCCAACGCCGCCTGCGCTATGCTGCCAAGACCGAGCGCCTGCGCGGCCAGCATGAAATTGCCGACATAGGCCCCGCAATCGATCGCGCCATAAATGCCGAGCGCTTCGTCGGTGTGGATGATGGCAACGTGCGGCGCGCCGAAGAAGTTGTAATTCTCAAGCGCCTGCTTCGCATAGGCGGCTTTGTCGCCGCGCGCGATGCCGAGCGTGTTGTAAAGCTGGAAGCCGCTTTCCCGGCGGCGCTCGAGATAGACGCCGCGATATTCGCGCGGAAACGAAAAATCGCCATCTTCCGCCGCGCCGGAAACGACCGCAGCGTAAATCTCCTTGCGAAAGCGTTCCCTGGCTTCGCCACTTGCGATCACGACCCGCCACGGCTGGCTGTTGCACCAGGACGCGGTGCGCTGCGCCGTCGTCAATATCCGCTCAATGGTGGCGCGAGGTACCGCCTCGGGCTTGAACGCGCGGCAGGAATAGCGTTCGCGCAGCAATTGTTCGAGCACTTCGATCGGCGCGGGATTGGCCTTGCTGTCCATTGCGTCATCGCCTCTGTTGGAACAATCGTAGGGTGGGCTAAGCGAAGCGAGCCCACCACCTGATTGCGGCTCGCGGTGGGCATCGCTGCACGATGCCCACCCTACAAATCGGGGCTACCGTCCCCTGGTCGGGATCTTGTTGAACGGCACATCCTTGTCGACGCGGATGTCGCCGGGCAGGCCGAGCACCCGCTCGGCGATGATGTTGCGAAGGATTTCATCGGTGCCGCCGGCAATACGCATTGACGGCGAGCTCAGCAGCATCTGCTGGAATTGCCCGCGCGCCACTTCCTCGGCATCGCCGGCAAGCACGCCGGCCGCGCCCTCGAGATCCATCGCATAGCTGGCGATATCCTGCAGCATGGTGCCCGCAACCAGCTTGCCGATCGAGTTCTCCGGTCCGGGGCGTTCGCCCTTGGACAGCGCAGAAACCGCACGGTAGCTGGTGTATTTCAGTCCGCTTGCCTTCACCGCCCAACTGGCGAGTTTCGAGCGGGTGGCGCGATCGTCGATCGCAGGCCCGTCATCGGTCATCAGGTTGGAGCAAAATTCGAACATCTCGGGAAAACCGGTCGCCAGCCGCGAGCCGATTGACATGCGCTCGTTCATCAGCGTGGTCAGCGACACGTTCCAGCCGTCCCCGACATTGCCGAGACGCTGGCTGTCCGGAATGACGACGTCCGTGAAATAGACCTCGTTGAACTCCTGCATGCCGTTGGCCTGCTTGATCGGCCGCACCTCGACACCCGGGCTCTTCATGTCGAGGAAGAACATCGTCAGACCCTTGTGCTTGGGCACATTGGGATCGGTGCGCGTGATCAGCAGTCCGTAGTCCGAATAATGCGCGCCCGAGGTCCAGATTTTCTGGCCATTTACGATCCA
>DASQOU010000097.1:0-2090 GCA_035644295.1 Bradyrhizobium sp. | reverse complement strand
CATAGCCGTGACCGCCGGCCGCGGGCTCGTAGAGATACGCTTCATATCCCATCGCCTGCAGCTTGGCCGTCATCTTGCGCGCGTGTCCGGGGTGGACGCGGTCGTCGCGCCGCGTGGTGGCAATCAGGATCGGCGGATATTTCTGCTCGGGTTTTGCGGCGTGATAGGCGGAATAAGTCTGCAGCCAGGCCCATTCTTCCGGTTTGTCGGGATCGCCGTATTCCGCGATCCAGCTCGCACCCGCCAGCAGCTTCGTGTAGCGGCGCATATCGATCAGCGGAATGGTGCAGAACAACGCGCCGAAGCGTTCGGGGTAGCGGGTCAGCATGTTGGAGATCAGGATGCCGCCATTCGATCCGCCTTCCGCGGCAATTCGATTGGGGCGCGTCACGCCACGTGTCACAAGGTCGGCGGCGACCGCGGCGAAATCATCATGCGCAAGCGCCTTACCGGCATATCGGCCGGCGTCGTGCCAGCGCGTGCCGAACTCGCCGCCGCCGCGAATATTGGCGATGACGCTGGTGCCGCCGCGTTCAAGCCACAGCTTGCCAACAGCGGAATTGTAATACGGCCGCACCGACACGCCGAAGCCGCCATATGCGTTGAGGTACACCGGTGCATCGCCGATCTTGGCCGCTGGGCCGGTCTGCACGTAGGGAATGCGTTCGCCGTCGATCGAAATCGCCTCGTGCTGGGTGACCACGAGGCCTTCCGCGGAAAATGTTTTCGGCGCTCGCTTCAATACTGTCGGACTTTGCATGTCTTCGATCAGCATCAATGCGGATGATGTCAGCGGATCCTGGATGTTGGCCAGCAGGTCGCCGTTGCTGTCCTCTTCCTCGGTGTCGAGCCGCCAGACGTCGACCACGCCGATCTCGGGCATGCCCGGCAATCGGGCACGCGCCCAGCCACCGGCCGATGGCGTCCAGACCTCGAAAATCGGACGCAGCTCGTCAAGGATGGAGATGACCAATTTGCCGCCGGTCCAGAAGAAGTGCTGCACCGCGCGGCGCGGTCCGGCCTCACACAGAACCTGGAACTCGCGTTCTCCGGCCAGAAATGCCGGCAACGACGTGCCAAGCACAGTATCAGTTGCGTAGGTCTGGGTGCCCACGGTCCAGGGCTTGCGTGGCCTTATGGCGAACCAGTCGCCGTGAAAATCCGCATGGGCGTCGGTCGGAAGATCGAGTTTCAATCTTGCGCCGCTTTGGTCACCAAGCCACACATTGTGATTGAAGAAATCAAGCTGTTCGGTGAACCATACGCGCGGGACCGTGTCGGTTCGATCGACGCTTGAGAATGCCACCATGTGGTTTGGCGGCGTCTCGAATATCACTGGCGCGCGATCCAGGTCCGTTCCGCGTCGCCACAGCCTGACGGTTCTGGCGTAACCGGACGTGGTCGCCATGCCTTCGCCATACGCGCTTGAAAGCAGCAGCGTGTCGGCATCGAACCACTGTGCGCTGCTCTTCGCCTCCGGCACAATGAAACCATCGGTGACGAAGGTTTTTGCTTCGATGTCGAATTCCCGCAGCGTGGCGGCGTCACTGCCGCCGCGCGAAAGGCTCAACATCGCACGCGCGGAGCTACCCGGCAGCGCCTGTATCCAGGTCAAGATCCAGTCCTGGTTCTCCTCGGCGGCAAGTCTGTCCAGATCCAGCAGTGTTTCCCATTTCGGGTTCGATCCGCGAAATTCATCGAGCGTCGTTTGCCGCCAGAGGCCGCGGGGATTATTCGCATCCTTCCAAAGGTTGTAGACGAAAGCACCGCGCCGGCCGATGAATGGAATGTTATCAGACCGGTCGTAAATCGCCGTCAGCGTGTCGCGATCATCGGCGAATCCGGCGTCGCCGAATCTCTCCAGCGTCAGCTTGCTTTGCCGCGCGACGAAGGCGAGGGCGCGTTCGCCCTCGATCTCTTCCAGCCACAGATACGGATCGTCGTCGGGAGAGGCGATGGTCGGCCTGTCGTCGATCAGCATGGTTCGAACTCCATGGGCGCTTAACCCGGCACGCCGGGAAACTCGCATGAATGGCAGGCTTCTGATTTACGCGGCTGCGCGTGTTCTGTCCAATCTGCTTCGTTCGCAT
>DASQOU010000096.1:0-3282 GCA_035644295.1 Bradyrhizobium sp. | reverse complement strand
TACGCCGAAGTCGGGTGCGATGGCGTGACCGTGCTGGGCATTCTCGGCGAAGCTCCAAAGCTGGAAGGCTCGGAGGCCGAGGAAGTTGCAAAGCGCTTTGTGAAGCGCGCCAAGAACATGCAGATCATCGTCGGCGTCTCGGCGCCGGGGTTTGCCGCGATGCGCTCGCTGGCGCGCGCATCGATGGATGCGGGTGCTGCCGGCGTCATGATCGCGCCGCCGCCGCATCTGCGCACCGACGATCAGGTCACGGGTTATTTCAAGCAGGCGGTGGAAGCGATCGGCGACGACATTCCCTGGGTCTTGCAGGATTACCCGCTGACGCTGACGGTGGTCATGACCCCTGCGGTGATCCGCAGAATCGTGATGGACAGCCCGTCCTGCGTGATGCTCAAGCACGAGGACTGGCCCGGACTGGAGAAGATCTCCGCGCTCCGCGCCTTCCAGAAGGAAGGCTCGTTGCGGCCGCTGTCGATCCTGACCGGCAATGGCGGGCTGTTTCTGGATTTCGAGATGGAGCGTGGCGCCGACGGCGCGATGACCGGCTACGCTTTCCCCGAATTGCTGATCGACGTGGTGAAATTGTCCAGAGCAGGCAAGCGCGACGCCGCGCACGATCTGTTCGACGCCCATCTGCCGCTGATCCGCTACGAGCAGCAGTTAGGCGCGGGATTGGCGGTGCGGAAATATGTGCTGCAAAAGCGCGGCGTGATCGCCTCCAGCGCGCAACGCAAGCCGGGCTCGAGCATCACTGCCGCCGCGAAGGCCGAGGTGGAGTATCTGCTCTCGCGCGTCGCACGGGTCGACAAGCGCGCCAACCTGCAGCCGCAATCAAGTGCTGCGGGCTGACAACCCCTCATGGTGAGGAGCGCGTCTTCGCGCGTCTCGAACCATGAGAATACATCTCTCATCCTTCGAGACGCGGCCAAGAGGCCGCTCCTCAGGATGAGGTTCCTCATGGTGAGGAGGCGCGCTTGCGCCGTCTCGAACCACGAGAGATTCATGAGGAGTAATTGATTGTGCCCGGTGAAGCCGTAAACCCGCGTCCGGCGTCGACCATCCTGCTGCTGCGCGACAGCGCTGCCCCAAAGGGCGCCGACGGCAGGAGCCGTGGCGAGATCGAGGTCTTCATGATGGTGCGCCATTATGAGATCGATTTTAACTCGGGCGCGCTGGTGTTTCCCGGCGGCAGTGTCGATGCGGGCGATCAGGAGATTATCGCAAGACCCGAGCTTTATTCCGGCGGCGAGGGGCTCGATGCGAGCGCTTTAAGCTTCCGGATCGCGGCGATCCGCGAAACCTTTGAGGAAAGCGGCATTCTCTTGGCGCGTCCACAGGGATCGAAGGCGTTGGTCGATGCCAAACGCGCCAGCGAGATCGAAGCCGCCAGCCGCGCCGCCTTGTGCGAGAGCAAGACCACCTTTCTCAAGGTTCTCGCCGACAACGGAATGCTGCTGGCGCTCGACGAACTGGTGCCCTATGCGCACTGGATCACACCGGAAGGCATGCCGAAGCGGTTCGACACCTGGTTCTTCATTGCGGCAGCACCACCGGAACAGGTCGGCGCCCACGACGGCAAGGAGTCCACCGACTCGATCTGGGTGTCGCCGCGCGAGGCGCTCGAAGGTGGCGAGAGCGGGCGGTTCAAGCTGCCGTTCCCGACCACGCGCAACCTGATCAGGCTAGGCAAGCAGCCGGGTGTAAGGGCCGCGCTCGACGACTCCAGGGGCAAGCCGGTCGTAACCGTGATGCCCGTGATGACGAAGCTCAACGGCGGCCGTCAGCTTCGGATCCCGCTCGAGGCCGGCTACGATGGCGACGTGTTCGAGGTCGGCGCGGCCTGACGCGTCGCCGCCTCCTAAGCGAGAAACGCGTCGACGAGGGCCTGATCCTGGTCGTAGACCCAGCATTGCCAAAGCAATTCGTCGCTAACCGAGTAGACCAGCAAGCGTTCCACCTCCGCCGTCTTGCCGTCACGCTGGAAGATTTCGCGGACCAGCAGCGCGCCACGTTCGGGTCCGGCCATGACGTCGACAATGCCTGATAGCTTTCGATGGCTGCGGCGGGTGACTTCAGCGAGGATGGCGAGCGCCGCGGGCTTGCCGCGGTGGATCCCGGCAAGTGGATTGCGACCGAAATAATGCAGCGTGAAATCGTCATGATAGCTTGCCAGCATGGCCTGGCGGTCACCGGCCAGCCATGCCGCCGCATAGCCGGACACCGCGCGCCGGATTGATTCGGCGACCGGGTCATTGCCGGCTGCTAAACTGGAATTTGACATCGACTGCTCATCCTCCGTGATCGGTCATGCGACATAGACGATCCCCAGCATCCGGCGCTTTCAGAAACTGGCTACCCGCATGATCGCGAATGCAAAATTGATAGGCTGGGGGGCGCGGGTGCTTTATCTCGGGCCGGCGCTGGGGTTGACGCCGCACCGCAATGCGACCGCGGTGCTGGCGGTGGCGCTCGACGGCGAGCTGGAGGTTGCCGACGATCCGGCCGCCCCCAACGGGGCATACCGCTCCGTTCGCAGTGTCCTCATTCGGCCGAACACCCTGCATCACCTTCGTATCGCCGGCGGATCGATGGCGTTCCTCTATGTCGACCCGCTCAGTCGCGATCTTGACGCGCTGCGTGCGCGGATGCTGGACCTCACGCCGCGCGCCGCATTCAACCTGATCAATGAGACCGCCGTCATCGAGGTTTTGACCGGCCTTGGCGAAGGCCGCATCGCCGTTCGCGACGCCCGGCAAGCGCTCGGAGAATTGCTGGGGATCGGCACGCGCGCGGACACGGACGTTCGTATTGTCGCAGCGCTGCGGCAGATGCGCGATGAGCCGCATCGATCCCATTCGTTGACGGAATTGGGAGATGGTGCGGGCCTTTCCGCGTCGCGATTTCTTCATCTGTTCAAGGCGGAGACCGGCGTGCCGCTGCGGCGCTACCGGTTATGGAATCGCATGGGCGCGGCGGTCGGGGCGTTCCATGACGGAATGTCCCTGACCGAAGCGGCGCACGCCGCGGGTTTTGCCAGTTCGGCGCATTTCAGCGCCGCGTTCCGCGACATGTTCGGGATGATGCCGTCAGAGCTGCTGAAAACGCTCGAGCCGGTTCATCATTGAGACTTGCAAGCGAATGCGCTCACCCCGCCTTCACCTGCTGCGCGAGGGATGCGCTGTCATGTACCGCGAAGGTGCGGCGCAATTCGCGTTTCAGCACCTTGCCGGCACCCGAGAGCGGAAACGGTTCGGTTCTGACGTCCACGCTGCGTGGACATTT
>DASQOU010000095.1:0-19221 GCA_035644295.1 Bradyrhizobium sp. | reverse complement strand
TACAAATACTGCATCCACCAGGTCGCCCATATCTACGGCAAGACCGCCACCTTCATGCCGAAGCCGGTCTATGGCGACAACGGCTCGGGCATGCACTGCCACCAGTCGATCTGGAAGGACGGCAAGCCGGTGTTCGCCGGCAACAAATATGCCGACCTTTCGGAGACCTGCCTGTCCTACATCGCCGGCGTCATCAAGCACGCCAAGGCGATCAATGCCTTCACAAACCCCTCGACCAACTCCTACAAGCGGCTCGTGCCGGGTTATGAAGCCCCGGTGTTGCTCGCCTATTCCGCGCGCAACCGTTCGGCCGCTTGCCGAATTCCCTACACTTCCAATCCGAAGGCCAAGCGCGTCGAGGTACGTTTCCCCGACCCGATGGCCAATCCCTATCTCGGCTTTGCCGCGATGCTGATGGCCGGTCTCGACGGCATCAAGAACAAGCTCGATCCGGGTTCGGCGATGGACAAGGACCTCTACGACCTTCCGAAGGAAGAGCTCAAGTCGATCCCGACGGTGTGCGGCTCGCTCCGCGAGGCGCTGGAAAACCTCGACAAGGATCGCGCCTTCCTCAAGGCTGGTGGGGTGTTCGACGACGACTTCATCGACAGCTATATCGAGCTGAAGATGACCGAAGTCGCGCGCTTCGAGATGACACCGCACCCGGTCGAATTCGAGATGTATTATTCGCTGTGAGCTATCGGCGGGTTTACCCGCCGAAGTCAGGGTGTGAAAGCGAGAGGCGCTTCGAAAGAAGCGCCTCTTGTTTTATGCTCCGCTGTTTGGAAACGAAGCCTGACCTGGGCTCGATCATTGGCAATCGTCCCGGCCTAGCAGCTCACACCCTGAAAACCTTGGAATAACGCGCTTTGATCTCCTCGCTGGCCGCCTGCATTTCTGCAGGGTCGGCCTTGAGCAATTTCAAGGACGACAACGGCATGGGTCCGGCTTTCTCCTTCACCTGGGTGTGGAAGGAGCGAAGGGCGTAGTCGTCCACCAGCATTTGCTGGATCTCGGCACTAAAGAAGAAGCTCTGGAACAGTCGCGCCGCATTCGGATTCGGGCCGCTTTGGAATATACCGCAGGGAATGATGACCAGTGGTGAGCCTTCGGCCGGATAGACAACTTGCACCGGCTTGCCCTGCTCTTTGAGCAGAACGAGATTGTAGTCGTTGCCGTCGGCCATGACCGCGCGCTCACCGAGCAGGATCTTTTTCGGTGGATCGGCTGCCGACTGTACCTGCATCACCTTCTGCTGGGCCAGTTTTTCAAGATAGGGCCAACCCAGATCGCGCGCGAGTACGAAGGTCGCGGTCAGGATGGTGCCGCTATAGCCGGGATGGCCCTTGACGATCTTGCCGTGCCATTTCGGATCGAGCAGGTCGGCATAGCTTGCCGGCGCCTCTTCTCGTTTGACCAGATTGGTGTTGTACCCGATGGGTACTATCCAGGCACACGATGTAGCGTACATTCCATCCGGGTCGACCTGATCGGCGGGAAAGTGCTTCGCGACATCCTCAGCAACGTAGGGTGCAAGCCAGCCGTTCCTCTTCCAGTCGAGGTAATGCGCGGGATCGGTGCTGTTGGCAATATCGACGGCATGGATGCCGCTTCCCTGCTCCTGCGCAATGCGCTGGAAAATCCGCTCGGCCCCGGAGCGCTCGACCCGCACGGCAATGCCCGGATATTTGGCCTCGAACATCTTGCCCAGGCGTTCGGCGACGTTGAGTTCGAGCGCCGAGTAATAGGAGAGCCTGCCTTCCTTGCGCGCAGCGTCGATTAGTGCCGGAGTGATGGTTGCGGACGGCGGCGCAGCAGCTCTCAACGGTTCGGCGAAAACCGGGCCCGCAACCGCCATAGCCGACGCTCCGAGTACCTCGCGCCTCGACCATTTCCGTTCTCGCATCGCATCCTCGTGATGAACCACCGTTTGTGGTGGCCACGGTATTGTTACTTGTGTATAGCCCAAAAACCCAGCCGCGGTCCCAATGATGCAGTGCATGATTGCGAGGATCGTGTTCGGGTTTACAATAAGCCAAATGGCCGCGCGATCGAACGATGTGGCCTTTGCGTCACCGGAGGTAACAGATGACAAAATGGATTCGTTTCGAGCAAGGCGGAAAGACCGGCATAGGCACGCTGGAAGGCGATACCATCGCGGTCCATACGGGCGATATGTTCGCTGGTGCGAAGCCGACCGGTGAGAAGCTGAAGCTCACCGACGTCCAGGTCCTGACGCCGTGCGATCCATCCAAAATGATTTGCCTGTGGAATAATTTCCACCAGCTCGCGGCCAAGAACGATTTCAAGGAACCGAAAGAACCGTTGTGGTTCCTGAAGGCGCCGAATTCCTATTGGCCCGCCAACCGGCCGATCGAGCGCCCGGCGACCTATGCCGGAAAGATCATCTATGAAGGCGAACTCGGCGTCGTCATCGGCAAGAAATGCTTCAACATCTCGGAGGCCGAAGCCGGCGACTATATCTTCGGCTACACCTGCGTGAACGATGTCACCGCGGTCGACCTGTTGCGCAAGGACAAATCGTTCGAGCAATGGGCGCGTTCGAAAAGCTTCGACACCTTCGGTGTGTTTGGTCCCGTCATCGCCACCGGGCTCGACCCCATGAAGCTGTCGATCAAGACCATCCTGAACGGCAAGGAGCGGCAGAACTATCCGGTCGCCGACATGTTCTTCCCGCCGCACAAGCTGGTCGCCGCCATTTCCAAGGACGTCACGCTGATGCCGGGCGACATCATCGCTTGCGGTACCTCGCTCGGCGCCGGTACGATGGGCGATGCCCATAACGTTGTCGACATCGTGATCGACGGCGTTGGCAGCCTCAGCAACGTGTTCGACCAGGTGCTGCCGAGTCCTTATCTGTTGGGCGCGCCGCCCAAACAGAAAAAGATCTGCGTGGTCGGCGCGGGCGCCATCGGCGGTCTGCTGGCGGCCAAGTTTGCGCTCGCGGGCGAAGATGTCACCGTCATCGATCAGGGCGCCCACCTCGCCGCGATCCAGAAGAATGGCCTCAAACTCGAGTGGCATGACGGCAAGGTCCAGACGGCCAAGATGAAAGCCGTCAACAAGGCGACCGACGCCGGCAAGCAGGATATCGTGGTACTGGCGGTTAAGGCGCATTTCCTCGATCAGGTCGTGCGGGACATCGATTCCCTGCTCGGTCCCGACACCATCGTGCTGACAGTGCAGAATGGCCTGCCATGGTGGTATTTCCAGAAGCTCGGCGGCAATTACGACAATCACCGCCTGCAAAGCCTCGATCCTTCGGGCGTCCTCACCAAATACATCGATCCGAGCCGCATCATCGGCTGCGTGGTCTATCCCGCTGCGGCCGCCATCGCGCCGGGCGTCATTCATCACGTCGAGGGGGATCGCTTTCCGATCGGCGAGCTCGACGGCAAGGAGACCCCGCGAGTCAGGGAATTGCACGACGTCTTCATCAAGGCTGGGCTGAAATCCATGGTGTTGCCGGACATCCGCTCGGAAATCTGGCTGAAGGCCTGGGGCAATCTCTCGTTCAACCCGATTTCGGCGCTGACCCATGCCACGCTGGTGGACATCTGCCAGTTCGCCGAGACACGCGAACTGGCCGCCACCATGATGAAGGAAGCCCAGGACATCGCGCAGAAACTCGGCGTCACCTTCCGCGTCACCATCGAAAAACGCATCGCAGGGGCAGAAGCCGTCGGCGCGCACAAGACCTCGATGCTGCAGGACGTTGAAGCCGGCCGCTCGCTGGAGACCGAGGCGCTGATCGGCTCGATTCTGGAAATGGCCAAGCTGACAAATACGCCGGCGCCCGCCATTGAATCGGTCTACGCGCTGGTGAAACTTCTGAACAAGGTCATGCTGCTGGAAGGCGGCGGTGTAAAAGTGGAGAAAATCGGCAAGGCCGCCTGACGTTTCTGGCCAACTACCCCTTGCGATGTTCTGCGGCTGGTTCGGCGACGGAGCAATGCAAGGGGTTTGGGCTTTTGATTGTCAATCAAGCGATCACGCAGCATCGTCGCTGCACCCTATAGCGTCAAAGTACGATCATTGGGGAGGATTGTCATGCCCGAGCGTGCGCCCGTAAGATCGATCTATATTCTGCTCCTGCTTTTTTTAATCAATCTCATGAATTTTTTCGACCGCACCATTCCAGCCGTGGTGCTGGAACCCATCCGCAAGGAATTCGATCTTGACGACACAGCGCTTGGTCTTCTGGGTGCATCCTTCACATTGATCTATGCGGTCGCCGGCGTGCCGCTTGGATATCTCGCCGATCGATTCCGCCGCACCCGCATCCTCGCGGCCGGCCTGACGGCATGGAGCCTGCTGACGGCGGCCTCCGGTCTGGCCTGGAGCTTCATGTCGTTCTTCTGGATTCGTCTGCTGGTTGGCATTGGCGAGGCGAGTTGCGCGCCTGCGGCAAACTCGCTGATCGGAGATCTCTTCCCGTCGGAGAAGCGCGCGCGGGCGCTCGGCATATTCATGCTCGGTCTGCCGCTTGGCCTGCTGCTGGCTTTCAGCATCGTCGGCGTGTTGGCACAGAATTATGGATGGCGCGTACCGTTCTATCTTGCGGCGATCCCGGGGTTCGTTGTGGCTGCTATGATGCTGTTTGCCGCTGAGCCCGTTCGCGGCTCTCAGGAGACCTACGCCATCGATCCAACGACCCCGGTCGACCGCCCGATGCGCCGAATTCTCGCGATCCCAACCGTATGGTGGATCATTGCTTCCGGGGCGACCGTCAATTTCGCAGCCTACGCGATGGGCACGTTCCTCCCGACTATGCTGATTCGGTATCACGGCATTTCGATCGGCAAAGCCGGATTGATCGCAGCCATCGTTCTCGGCGCAACCGGCCTGGTCGGTCTCACCGCCGGCGGATGGCTTGCCGATTATCTGCACAAGAAATTTCTTCGTGGCCGGCTGCTGCTGGCCTGTTGCAGCATGCTGGTCGCCGCGCCCCTGCTCTACTTCGGACTTGCCCAGCCGGTCGGCGCGGTCGACGCGGCGACTGTTCTGCTGTCGCTCGGCTGGCTACTTTACTTCAGCTACTACTGCAGCGTTTATTCCGCCTTGCAGGATGTCGTCGAACCCCGGCTGCGCGCCACCGCAATGGCCGTGTATTTCTTCTTTCAATATGTCCTCGGAGCCGGTTTCGGCACCGTTGTCACCGGCGCGCTATCCGACATGTACGCCAGGCAGGCGATGACCGCGGCGGGCACGAGCCAAATGACCGACGCGTTTCGTGCCGTTGGGCTTCAATCGGCGATGGCGCTGGTTGTGCCAGTGGCGATTGCCTTGACCTGCATTTCGCTGTTCTTCGCCGCTCGCAGCTTCATCGCCGATGCGGGCAAAACAGCGTCGGTCGGGAAACCCATCGGTGGGCTCGCGACCGCGTCCTGATTGCAGCCCGCCTCCGGGCGCGCAAGAGGACGGCAGAGAATGATCCCAGAAAGTGGGTCCATTCACCTCAGTTGAACCAGACCCTAGCCGCTCTTGTGCGCGCGCAGCGCCTCGCCAAAGGCCTGGAAAAGCGCACGGTTGATCGGGTTTCGCTGCGGGTCGTATTCAGCATGCCATTGCACGCCGAGCGCAAAGCTTGGGGCGTCGGCGATCCGGATTGCCTCGATCGTGCCATCCTCCGCCACGCCCTCCACGACGACCCGCTCGCCTGGCTCGAGCACGCCCTGGCCGTGCAGAGAATTGACGCGGATCATCTCGCACCCGAGCAGTTTTGCAAAAGCGCCATCAGGGATGAGGCGGACGTCATGACGATCGGCGAAGATCACCTTGGGATCGGGATGTATCTCGCCGTTTTCGAGCCGCGGCATCCGATGATTCATGCGCCCGGGCAAGTCGCGGATTTCGGGATGTAACGAGCCGCCGAAGGCGACGTTCATCTCTTGCAAGCCGCGGCAAATTCCAAATAGCGGAACCCCGCGAGCGACGCAGACCTCCGACAACGCCAGCGCCAGCTCGTCACGGCGCAAATCGTAGGGTTCGTGCCGGGTGTCCGCCTCGGCGCGAAAATGCTTCGGGTGAACATTGGCGCGGGCGCCAGTCAGCAACACGCCGTCGACCGTGTCCAGCAACGCGCCGATATCCGTGATATCCGGCGACGCCGCAAACATCAGAGGCAGCGCGCCCGTCACTTCGGCCAGTGCGCGAAGGTTTCGTTCACCGACCAACTGCGTCGCAAACCTATTTTCGATGCGATAGGCGTTGCCGATCACACCGACCACCGGCCTCCTCATTGCCTAGCTTCCAATCTCATCCTGCAAATTCGGCTGCAAATTGCCGGCCAATCATGCATCGCGGTCGACGGCGGATCAATACGTTACGGGCCGCTCTTCCACTGTTCAGGTCTGCCATAACTTGAGCCGGCGCGGCTTCTTTGCTTGATCGAGGGCGGGTTTGGCGGAAGAGTGCCCTCGGAATGAATTTGGAAAGGATCAAGCGTGGCAGGCTCGGCCGACAATCATCTTCAGGCCCGCAACGATCTGGCCTGGGCCATATCCGTCGGCGGCATCGGTGTCGTGCTATTCGCGGGCCTGCTGGTATTCGTCTGGTATTTCGCAACGACGCTATTTCTGATCTTCGCCGGAATCCTGCTCGGTGTGGCGCTCCACGCCCTGACCAATAAACTTGGCCGCGTCGTCAGGCTGCCGCATTCGCTGCGGTTGACGATTGTCTGTTTGGTGCTCGCAGGGTTGCTGTCCGGTGTGGTCTTCCTCGGCGGCGCCACCATCGCGCAACAGGCAACCGTGTTGAGCGGCACGATCAAGTCGCAACTGGCCAACGTCAAAGCTTTCCTTGACAGAAATGGCCTCGATACCGGCTATTTTGGACTTGGCACTGCCGGCACTCAAGCGGATTCGTCCACACCGGCTGCGCAAGCTGGTGCTGCGCCGCATACTCTTCCGAGTCCGGGCGAGATTGCCTCAAGCGGCGGCGCGATCGTCAGCCAAACCCTCAAATTGCTGCTGGGCGCGGTTAGCGCCGTCGGCAATTTCTTTATCGTCTTGTTTCTGGGGCTGACATTCGCAGCACAACCGAGTGCCTACCGAAAAGGACTGTTGTTCCTGATGCCGGCGCGGCATCGCGCCCGCGGGGCCGTGATCGTCGATCGGATCGGCGAAACGCTGGAGCGCTGGCTGATCGCGCAGATCAGCACCATGACGGCGGTGTTTTTCGTGACCTGGATCGGCCTGTTGATCATCGGCATCCAGAGTTCCTTCATTCTGGGCCTGCAGGCCGGACTGCTTACCTTCATTCCCACGGTTGGCGCGCTGCTCGGTGGATTGATCGTGGTACTTGCGAGCCTTGCTTCCGGATGGGTCGCTGCCGCCAGCGCGTTTGTGCTTTTCCTCGGCGTTCATGCGCTGGAAAGCTATTTTCTCACGCCGATCCTTCAGCGCCAGGCGCTCGAGATTCCGCCGGCCACGCTATTTGCATTCCAGATTCTGCTGGGAGTGGTGTTCGGTATCTGGGGCCTGGCACTCGCCTTGCCACTGCTGGCGGTCGTGAAAGTCCTGATCGATCATTTCAAGGCCGGCACGCCGCCGGCCTGACGGTCACAGGACTGCCAGCCGGCGTTCAATCCGAGGTCAACACCGTTTCGGTGTGCTCGACCTCTGGCGGCGAGGCAAAATACTGTCCGACCAGCCCGCGCCAGGCCGTAAAGTCTTCGGAGCCTCTGAAATCGACGGTGTGGTTTTCCAGCGTATCCCACCTGGCCATCAGCCGGTAACACGACGGCTTCTCGATCGATTTGTGGAGTTCAATTCCTCGGCCGCCTTTGGCGCGCAGGAACAGCGGGCGCGCCTTGGCGACCGCGGCCTCAAAGTCCTTTTCGGTGCCAGGTTTGACGTCGATTTGGGCGATTTCGGTGATCATCGGGGTTGCGGCCTCTGGTTGAGAACACATGTCTCTAACCCGGCCGGCCAAAAAGAAAAAGGCGCCTTGCGGCGCCGGAATCCCAATCCGCGTTTATGGCAACTCAGTTCAACTGCAGCAGCACCATACCGGCAACCATCATCGCACAACCAACAAACAGGATGGCAGGCCAGCGGCTCCGCCGCCGGTGATAGCGCCCCTGTGCGCGACGCTCGGTGATCAGCGCCGTCTCATATTCGTCGGCGGTCGAAAACATGCAGGCGAAACCGCCGCGAGCCAAAACGGCCGCCGCTTCGAGCGACATCAGGTCGGCCTGGGAATCTCGTCCACGGATCAAGTCCATGGCCGAACAATATGGACCGAATGGTAAACGGCAGGTTACGGCTACCGCCCACGTTGCTTAGGCGAGGCGCGTCAAGCTAGGTTGCGGTTGCAACGGGCGGGCGGTGCCAGCGGTCTTTCGCCGCCAATTCTCCAGCGACAAAGGCAGCTCTTCCGCGGCCTCGACCCGATTGCGGCCGCTGCGCTTGGCCTGATAGAGCGCGGTGTCAGCCGCCGCCAACAGCACCTCGAGTTCGGTGCCCGCCGGCCCGCCCGCCACACCGATACTGACGGTGGTGTCGACCGGACCCTCCTCGCACACAATCCCGGAAGCCTCGAAAGCTTCGCGCACCCGCTCGGCCACGATCACTCCCTCGTCCAGCGGACACGGCAGCAGGGCTGCAAACTCTTCGCCGCCAATGCGCCCGGAGAGATCGCTCAGGCGCACATTGTTGACGACGACAGCCGAGAACAACTTGAGAATTTCGTCACCGGCGGGATGACCGAAGCGGTCGTTGATCGATTTGAAGTGGTCGATGTCGAAGATCAACACGGTAACCGGGCGGCCAGCATGGGCTTCGCGCTCGATGACCCGCGCGCAGGCTTCTGCAAACCCCCGGCGATTGAACATGCCGGTCAGCGGATCGACCGAAGCTGCGGTCTTGTGCACCGTCACGGCGCGCTCCGACACCAGCATGAAGATCACGAACACGGTGCCGACCGCGTAGAGAATAAGCTCGATCGCGAACACGGTGACCCAGATACTGCTGCCGAATGCACCTCCGTCATGCGGGTGCAGGACATCGCCGAGCAGGATCGGCAGCATCAGCACAAAGCCGTGCAGCACTGGAACTGCGACCGCAGGCCAGCGCTTCTGCAAGGTCCTGCGGCGCTCGAACCACAATTCGGTGGCCGTCAGCGCTGCATAGACTGCGACAATGCCGGCACCGATCGTCATCCGCAGGGCCGAAGATTCAGGTCCCAGCGTCATGACGGCAGCGATCCAGACCAATGCGCCAAGAACTAGCCCGGGTAGATTGGGCTTGCGGCCATGAAACAAGCGCGACGCATTCCAGACCATGCCGCAGGTCAGGAAGCCGACGGCGTTCAACGCAAGCGAGAGCATTTCGCCGAGCATTGAGCTCGCGAGCGTCCAGAGTGCCACTGAGGCCGCACCCAGCAAGTAGGCGGTTCCCCACCATCTCAACGCCGGAATGTTTTCCTGATACCCAAAGAACAGCAACATGGATCCCAGCAGGGCTGCGACCATGGTGGCAACGAGGTAAAGCGTGGAAGTATCGAGCGACATGGGCTCACCAGACGGTTGTGATGCGGAATACCGGGCGTGGCGCAAAATCAAATTCGGTGCCGTCGCCGCTTCCAAACCTAAGACCCCCACGTTGGCAATCCGTTTGCGCTGGCAGGCAAGTTTTCGCAAAAAACTGCGTCAACTCATCGGCAAATACGTAACGAAAAGGCGCCCGCAAGCGGGCGCCTTTTCATTTCCTCGATAGGCCGCGTTCGCAGCAAATTCTAACGAAGTGATTAGCGCTTCGAGAACTGGAACGACCTGCGCGCCTTGGCGCGGCCGTACTTCTTGCGCTCGACCACGCGCGAATCGCGGGTGAGAAAGCCACCCTTCTTCAGAACGCCGCGGAGATCCGGTTCGAAATAGGTTAGCGCCTTCGAAATACCGTGACGCACGGCGCCCGCCTGACCTGACAGACCGCCACCGGTCACGGTGCAGATCACGTCATACTGGCCAGCCCGCGCAGCGGCGATCAACGGCTGTTGAATCATCATCCGCAGCACCGGACGTGCAAAATAGACTTCAACTTCACGGGTGTTGACGGTCACCTTGCCGGCGCCGGGCTTGATCCAGACGCGGGCAACCGCGTCCTTGCGCTTGCCGGTGGCATAGGCGCGGCCGTACTTGTCGACCTTCTTGACGTATTTCGGCGCTTCGGGCGCGGCCGGCTTGAGCTGCGACAACTGATCGAGTGACTGCATGGTGTCGGACATCTTATGCGGCCCTCATGTTCTTGCGATTCATCGAAGCAACGTCCACGGTTTCAGGTTGCTGGGCTTCGTGCGGATGCTCCGGCCCGGGGTAAACGCGCAAGTTACCGAGTTGCACGCGGCCCAGCGGTCCACGCGGAATCATGCGCTCGATGGCCTTCTCGACGACGCGCTCGGGAAAACGGCCTTCGAGGATCGACTTGGCCGTACGCTCCTTGATGCCGCCGATGAAGCCGGTGTGGTTGTAGTAGACCTTGTTGTCGCGCTTGCGCCCCGTCAGCACGGCGTGAGCCGCATTGATGATGATGACATGGTCGCCGCAATCGACATGCGGCGTGTAGGTCGGAAGGTGTTTGCCGCGAAGTCGCATTGCGACCAGTGAAGCGAGCCGGCCGACCACCAAACCTTTGGCGTCGATCAACACCCACTTCTTCGTCACCTCGGCTGGTTTCGCCGAAAACGTTTTCATGTGAGGAAATCCGTGAATGGGAAAAGGCGCGTGTCAGCGCCAGACTGCCGGGTTTCTAGATCGGTCCCTCGCGCGCGTCAACGTCAATCAGTGGAGATTATGCTAATAATAACAATTACTTGTAAATATGGTGGTATATTACCGTAGAAAACACTAAGTATTTGGAATGGAATACGTCGCGGTTACGTGAGCGATCGGGTCGGGCGAGGTGCCAGACAGCAGGTTGACTTCGCCGACCGCCAGCCGCTTGCCCAATTTCAAAAGCTTCGCCGCCGCAAGCACGTCCTGGCCGGGCGCCCCCTTGCGCAGGAAGTTGATGTTGAGATTGGTCGTTACCGCAAGACCAATGGGACCGATCGCCGACAGCAGCACCACATACATGGCGAAATCCGCAAGCGCCATCAGCGTCGGTCCGGAGACCGTCCCGCCCGGACGCAGCATTTGGTCGCTGTAGCGCTGCCGCAGCAGACAGGAGGCGCCGTCGGCGCTTTCGATTGCGATGTCGCCGCCCCTAAATGCCTGAGGAAATTCGGCATGGAGGAACTTCTCGAGCTCCGCCACGCTCATTTTCGCCATTGCCATGTTCTTTCGCCTGCCCTCGCCTCGCGCCGCTTGGTACATTAAGCTGACGCATCTGGCCAAAGGAGATAAAGTGGATATCAAGTGGATATTCCGATGACGAGCCAACCCGTACGCGCGACCGCGCCGCAATCGCCGATTCTTCTGCGCGAAATGCTCGGCAGCGTCGCCATACTCACCCTCAATCGGCCCGAAGCCCGCAACAGCCTCTCGGAGGGACTGATCGCCGAGCTCGATGCCGCGCTTAGGGAAATTCACGACGATGCAAAGGTGCGCGCAGTGGTCATCGCGGCCAACGGCCCCGCCTTTTCCGCCGGCCATGACATGAAGGAACTCACTGCGCGGCGCGCCGACGCCGATCGCGGCCGCGCCTATTTTGCCGAGATCATGACGGCCTGCAGCGCGATGATGCAGGCAATCGTGCACTTGCCGAAGCCCGTGGTCGCGGCAGTTCAAGGAGTTGCCACGGCCGCAGGCTGTCAGCTCGTGGCAAGCTGCGATCTTGCGGTGGGCTCGGAAGCCGCGACCTTCGCCACCCCTGGCGTCGATATCGGATTGTTTTGTTCGACGCCGATGGTAGCGCTGTCGCGCAACGTTCCGCGCAAGCACGCGATGGAAATGCTGCTCACGGGCGAGCCGATTTCGGCGGCAACCGCGCGGGATATCGGTCTCATCAACCACGTCGTGGCTGCGGGGGCCGAGCGGGATGCGGCGATCGCGCTGGCGCAAAAGGTTGCGCTCAAATCCGCCTATACGGTCAAGATCGGCAAGGCCGCCTTCTACCGTCAGGCCGAAATGAGCCTTGCCGGGGCCTATCGCTATGCGGCAGAGGTGATGACCGAAAACATGATGGCACGCGACGCCGAGGAAGGCATCGGCGCCTTCATCGAGAAGCGCGAGCCGAAATGGCAGGACAAATAAATTGAATCTCCTCATCCCGAGGAGCGGCCACGCAGGCAAGTCTACGCAGCCTGCGTAAAATAGACTGCGGCCCACGTCTCGAAGGATGGGACCCTCATGGTTCGAGACGTGCGAAGACGCGCTCTTCACCATGAAGAATGTGGAATCTTTGCAAATGAACCACGACGCCTACGACGACAATTACATCCGCGCGATTCTCAATGGCGTGAAATCCATTGCCATGGTCGGAGCGTCGCCAGTCAATGTGCGGCCGAGTTACTTCGCCTTCAAATACCTCGCCCAGCGCGGTTACGACATGATCCCGGTCAACCCCGGCCATGTCGGCAAAAGCCTGCTTGGAAAGCCCTTCGTTGCGTCGCTGCTCGACATCGGCCGCCCCGTCGACATGGTCGACATCTTCCGGAATTCCAGCCACATCATGCCGGCGGTAGAGGAAGCGCTAAAAATGACGCCGCTGCCGAAAGTGATCTGGATGCAGCTTGGCGCGCGCGACGATGCCGCGGCCGAAAAGGCGGAAGCCGCCGGTCTTAAGGTGGTGATGAACCGCTGCCCGAAAATTGAATATGGGCGGCTGTCCTCTGAAATCTCCTGGATGGGCGTCAATTCACGAACGCTAAGTTCGAAGCGTGCGCCGATGCCGACCCAGGGCATGCAGCTTTCCCTGAGCCGAATGAGCGTCGGCGGCGGCGAAACCACGGCGTCCGATCGCGCCGCGAAAAACAAGAACGACCTCGCGTGACCCAAATGCGAGGCGATTCTTTCACAAATATTGCAGAGCGAACACGAGCGTTCCGCGCAAGCGCTATTGCTCGAAGCTGCCTTGACGGCGGACGCCGCGGACTTCAGCATGGCGGCCGCGTTTGCAAAAATAATTAATTACAGAACAGGTAGCAGATATGACCGATCGTCCCCCCGGCTTTTCCACCCTTGCTGTGCATGCCGGAGCGCAACCCGATCCTACCACCGGCGCGCGGGCCACGCCGATCTATCAAACCACCTCTTTCGTGTTCAACGATGCCGACCATGCGGCATCGCTGTTCGGACTGCAGGCGTTCGGAAATATTTACACCCGAATCGGAAATCCGACCCAGGCCGTGCTGGAAGAACGTGTCGCCGCGCTCGAGGGCGGCACCGCGGCGCTCGCGACCGCCTCCGGCCACGCCGCTCAGGTTGTGGTCTTTCAGATGCTGCTCAAGCCCGGTGACGAGTTCATCGCAGCGCGCAAACTCTATGGCGGCTCGATCAATCAATTCACCCACGCCTTCAAAAGCTTCGGTTGGAACGTGGTGTGGGCCGACCCCGACGATATCGGCAGCTTTGAGCGCGCGGTCACGCCGCACACCAAGGCGATCTTCATCGAATCGATCGCGAATCCCGGCGGCAGCATCACCGATATCGAGGCGATCGCGGCCGTCGCCCGCAAGGCCGGCGTTCCCTTGATTGTCGACAACACCCTGGCGACGCCCTATTTGATCCGTCCGATCGATCATGGCGCCGACATCGTGGTGCATTCGCTAACCAAGTTTCTCGGTGGCCACGGTAACTCGATCGGCGGCATCATTGTCGACGCCGGAACCTTCGACTGGTCGAAGGAAAACAAATATCCGATGCTGAGCGAACCGCGACCCGAGTATCACGGCATCAAGATCCAGGAGACCTTCGGCAATTTCGCATTTGCGATCGCCTGCCGCGTGCTCGGTTTGCGCGACCTCGGCCCTGCGATCTCGCCGTTCAACGCGTTTCTCATTCTCACCGGTATCGAAACGCTGCCGCTGCGGATGCAAAAGCATTGCGAGAACGCCAGGGCGATCGCGGAATGGCTGTCGACGCATCCGGCCGTGGCCTCGGTCAACTACGCCGGGATTCAGGGAGACAAATACAACAACCTCGCGCGCAAATATGCCCCGAGGGGCGCAGGTGCAGTGTTCACCTTCAGCCTGAAAGGCGGCTACGACGCAGGCGTCAATCTGGTGTCGAACCTGAAACTGTTCTCGCATCTTGCCAATGTCGGCGACACCCGGTCTTTGGTGATTCACCCGGCCTCAACCACCCACAGCCAGCTCGACGATGCGGCCAAGATCAAATCCGGCGCGGCCCCCGACGTGGTGCGGCTGTCGATCGGCATCGAAGACAAGGAAGATTTGATCGCGGATCTCGATCAAGCGCTGAACGCGTAATTCGATCGACGTCTGAGTTTACTGCGCGCCGGTGCCTTGGCACCGATCACGACACTCATCCTGGCGGTGCAATTGAGCACCGCCAACTCCAAATCTTTGGTCGGGTCCGAGATTTCAAAGCCCTCGTTAACGCTCGTTCCGGCATAAAGTGGTTATGAATCATCCGTGTTGATTCGGAGCGGAACCATGCTGCGCTGGATGATGCCATTTTTGGCCATGGCCGTTACAGCTGCGTCCGCTGCGGCCGCCGACTTCCCCAGATCGGGTGCGGCCGTTTACGGCAAAGCCAGGCCTGTCTATGGCCGCCCTGCCTATGTCAAAGAAGAGTCGGACCTTCTCTTCACGCCGGCGGACGGAAGAATGCCCTACATCCGAATTCCGCCCCTTACGCCTCTGCTTCCCGGATCTTCGGCGCTTCCAGGCTATTACGGATCGAACCATTCCTACGAGCATCAGGGCCCCTATTACGGCGGACCCAATCTGAGTTATTGGTATCGCCTGCCCTACGCCTGCGGGGTCTACGGCTACTGCTGACGCTAGAGCATGATCCGGAAAAGTGGAAACCGGTTTTCCGAAAAGATCATGCTCAAATAAAGAGATGAGATCATGATCCGATTCAACCTAATCGGAGCATGATCTAGGGATCAAAGCTTCTTGGCACGCAAGTCGGATCGGTCCAACTCAGCTGGTTTGAGTGATGGGCCGGACGATCTCCGGTGGCGCCTGCTGCGGTTGCCTCCCGGCCAGCCGCTCGACCTGAAAGACCGCAAGCGTCAGAACCGCAATCGCACCGGCTTGGTGGGCGAGGGCAAGATCGATCGGCACCTGGTTGAGCAACGTGAGAATGCCGAGCGTCGCCTGCAAGGTGACGGCGCCCGCCAGCCACATGGCACCGTGGACCACTCGTTTGCTGGCACGCGAGCCCACCACGTCGAGCGCATGCAGAATCGCCGTCAGGAATAGCGCATAGGCAACCATGCGATGCTCGAATTGAACCGTCAGCGTGTTGTCGAACAGGTTGCGCCACCATGGCACCTCAAAGAAAAGCCTCGCCGCGGAGGGAATCAACGCGCCGTCGATATCCGGCCAGGTATTGTAGATCTTGCCCGCGCGCAGGCCTGCGACCAACGCGCCCAAATAGAGCTGCACGAACGTCAGCACCAGCAAGGCAACCGCCGTAACTTTGAGCCGTGCCGATACAACCGACGGCGCCCTCTCTCCGAGCCGGCGCAGCGTCCAGACCAGCCCCGCAAAAATCAGGAGCGCGAGCACCAGATGCGTGGCCAGACGATATTGCGAAACCTCGACCCGTTGCGAAAGTCCCGACGCCACCATCCACCAGCCGACCGCGCCTTGTAGCGCGCCGAGGCCAAAGATCAGCCACAACCGCCGCCGCAGTTCCGCGCCGAGAGCGCCGCGCCACAGGAACCAGAGAAACGGCAGCAGATAGGCCACGCCGATCACGCGCCCGAGCAGCCGGTGGCTCCATTCCCACCAGAAGATCGTCTTGAACTCGTCGAGACTCATGCCGGCGTTGAGCTCACGATATTGCGGGATGGTCTTGTAGGCCTCGAACGCCTGCGTCCACTGCTCCTGATTGAGCGGCGGCAGCGTCCCGGTGACCGGTTTCCATTCGACGATCGAAAGCCCTGATTCAGTCAGGCGCGTGGCGCCGCCGACCAGCACCATGATCGCGATCAGGGCGGCCATCGCGATCAACCACCCGCGCACGAGGCGATCGTTTGAGGCTTGATTGGCGGAAATACCGGTCATCAACGCTGCGCTTGATTGGATTTGCGCGAACCTTATAGTCCGCTCCTTCCCGCGCGCAAGACGCGTACAGGCAGCGAGCCGCACATTTCCGCCATGAGGATACGCACCCGCAAATTCTTCGGAACCATCGCATTGTTGTTGCTGGTCGTGGCGTGGTCGCTGATGGGAATGACGGTCGCGCAGACACCGTGGCTTGCGAATTCCGGACTATTGCAGGCCATTTTCTATGTTGTGGCCGGCATCGGATGGGTGCTGCCGGCGATGCCGATCGTCAGCTGGATGTCGCGGCAGGACACCTAGAACGCCCTGCTTCGGGTTGGCCTTATCTCCGGAAATGTAGCGCCAGACAAAATAACGCGCATGGCGCGCAGCGAACGCTGCCGGCCATCCCACGCGATACGCGGCAGCGCGTGCAGATTGGTCCGCCCCTCCGCCTCGACAACACCCGGTATCGCCGATACGGCGCTGAGGAAACCCGCCTCTTCGGCCATCACCGCGTGTTTACGGCGCCACGATGCGCGGTCGCCGAACGGATAGGCGAAATGCCTGACGCCGCGATGGAACGCAGCCTCTGCGACCGCCCTCCCCATCGTCATTTCGCGCTGCGCAACCGAGTCCTTCAGGCTCGAAAGGACAGGGTAACTCACCGTGGCGCTTCCGAGCGTCACCAGGGGATCTGCCGCGAGCTTCGCCAGGTCATCCCAGTCCAGCGAAGCCTCGCGCGACAGCGCCGCAAGGTCGATGGCGTGACGCGTACAGAGGTCCTTGATCGCCGAAGAAAGATCAGATGGCGAAAGCGCGCGCATCCATCCCACAAGAAAATCATAGAGTTGATATTTTTCTGCCGTGCCGGCGATATTGAAATGTCTTTCCTCGCGATCCACCACAAGGCTAATGCGGTTCTCGCGCGCGATCACCTGTTCGAGCGCAATCCACCAGGCCTCGCCGATACCGTCCGGGAATGCCGTTGGTACATAAACGGTGAAGGGAACGCCGTGTCGCGACAACACCGGGTAGGCCGACGCGATCACGTCCTTGTAGCCGCCGTCGAACGTCAGGCACGCAAAGCGTCGCGGCGAGGCCAGCGTGACCGCCCTCCGGCAGACCTCGTCCATGGAAACGATATCGTATTTCCAGCGCTTCAACGCGCGGATCGTTCGATCGAGAAACCTGGGCGTAATTTCGTGAGATTTGAGCGGTTGAAAGCGCCCCGAACGCCGCGGGCGGACGCGTTCAAATCGCAGTATGACGCCCGCGCCGCCGGCGCCGCGTCGCTTCAACCATACACGACCGCTGAAGTAAGCGAGTTCCAGTCGCAAGCTGGTTAGAATTCTGATGTCGGATGACAACGTCTTGCCTCTCAGCGCGTGTTCCGCAAACGGTCATTGCCGGCCTTTTAAGTAAAACACGTCCATCGTTTCGTCAGGGGCATTTTCCCGCGGCCAGAGCGGATTCCTTCTGGCCGGCAAATGCGCCGTATTGGTGCTTTCCGCCTTCCCGTAGCCGGATTGTCATTACTCTTTGTTGACATTTCTTTGCAAAAGTCGGGCAGGCTGAAATATGTAAATAATTCCCTGTAGACAGGTTCGCAATGACCATGGCCGCCGCGATCGAAAGCCGGACGGCCGATACGCCAGCGTGGTCGAAAACGAGCAGCATCGCCGGTGTCGATTTTCTCGGCGACCTTAACCGGGCTGAAACAGTCTGGCGCAGCCTCGAAAATCAGCAGCACCTCTCCACGCCCTATCAGCGGTTCGATTTCCTGCGCCCCTGGCAGCAGCTTGTGGGAGAGCGCGAAGGCCTTCGGCCTTTCATCGTCATAGCCTACGACAGCGAGCGTCGACCGCTGTTGCTGCTTCCGCTCGCGCTCTGCCAGCTGCACGGCATTCGCATCGCGCGTTTCATGGGTGGCAAGCACGCCACCTTCAATATGGCGCTGTGGGACCAGGATTTTGCCGCGGAGGCAACCCGCGCCGATCTCGATGCACTGATTTCGGCGATACGCGAGCGCTCTGAAGCTGATGTTCTGGCGTTTGGCCAGCAGCCTCTCAGGTGGCGGGACCTGCCCAATCCGATGGCGTTGCTGCCGCACCAGGCCTCGGCCAACGACTGCCCTCTTATGACGATCGTGCCCGGCACTGCGCCCACGGCACAAGTCAGCCGCTCCTTGCGCCGACGTCTCAAGACGAAGGAACGCAAGTTAGAAATGCTGTCGGGCTATCGCTATCGCCTGGCCAAGAGCGACACCGACATCAAGCGGCTGCTCGATGCATTCTTCGACATCAAGCCGCAGCGGATGGCCGAACAGAGACTACCCAACGTGTTCGCCGAACCCGGCGTGGAGGATTTCATCCGCGACGCCTGTATGGCGCCGCTGGCCGGCGGCGGCCGCGTGATCGACATTCACGCGCTTGAGTGCGAGGACGAGGTCATCGCGGTCTTCGCCGGTGTCGCCGATGGCAATCGCTTTTCAATGATGTTCAATACCTACACGATATCTGGCAATTCGCGGCATAGTCCCGGGCTGATCCTGATACGCAACATCATCGACCATTACGCCGAAGGTGGATACCGCTCGCTCGATCTCGGGGTAGGAGCGGATGGCTACAAGAGACTTTTTTGCAAGGACAATGAGCCGCTTTTCGATTGCTTCATCCCACTCAATGCACGCGGCGCGGTGGCTGCCGCCGCCATGTCCGGCATCAACCGCGTCAAGCATTATGTGAAACACAGCCCATCCCTCTTACGCTTGGTGCATGGGCTGCGAAGCGCGCTCCGCTAAAACCTAGCAGTCCGCTGAAAAACGTAAAGAATGAGGCGTTTTTTTTTGTTGCGGTCGGTTGTTGGGATGGCGTGTTCGGGAGTTTGAGGTCTGTTGGCTACGCTGCAGCCAGTTTGGGGATGCGGATCAGGTTGTAGGCGATCAGATTGAGCATGAAGTCGGCGGCGACGCGACCAATGCCGCGGTGCTTGGTCTTGCGCATGGTCCCGTGCTGCTTACCCCAACCGAAGATGCATTCGGTCATCGCCCGGCGTGATTGCGACATGCCATACCCC
>DASQOU010000094.1:0-5019 GCA_035644295.1 Bradyrhizobium sp. | reverse complement strand
AGCGCAATATCAGGCTTTCGTTCGCTTTGCGGTCGGAAGCAGCGCAGCTCTCTAAAGCCATCGCGCTCAAAGGGACCTGCGTTTTGGAACCTTTCACTCGGAGCGGGCTCTCGCCTTGAGAACTCTGGCCGTCACCCGTAGCGTCTACGGGGCCAGCACCCTGGACCGATGTTGTAGATAGAAGGTAGTCGCTCCGGGGGAATATTCCAAGTGGTTTTTTTGCGTTCCAATCAGGCTTTATCGGGGCGCTTTCCATCCCGCAACGGCCCGCGGGACGCCGCCCAGATCGGCCTTGGGAGGGCGCACCAGCGTTAACCCTGCCGCGGTCATCAATCCCTCGATTTGGCCGCTTTGGCCAAGGCCGGCTTCCACGACAAGCGTGCCTCGGGACGCCAGCAGGTGAGCCGCCTGGGGAATGAGTTTTCGGTAGGCGCTAAGGCCGTCGGCGCCGCCGTCCAGCGCCGCGCGTGGGTCATACCCACCCACCTCCCTCGCGAGACCGGCGATTTCCGCCGAGCGAATATAGGGCGGGTTCGATACGATCAGGTCGAAGCCGCCAGACAGCGCCGCCGCATAATCGCAGGCGACGAAAGCCGCGCGCGGGGCCAATCCCAGGCGAGCAGCATTGCTGCTCGCGATTTGCAACGCCGCCAGACTGATGTCGGTGCCGACACCGCAAGCCTCGGGCAACTCGGACAACAGCGCCAGCAGAATCGCACCCGATCCGGTGCCGATATCGGCGATGCGAAGCGGGGAAACGGGATGGCGCTCACCGCGCCATATTTCGAGGGCCAGTTCGACCACTGTTTCAGTGTCGGGCCTTGGCACCAAGGTTGCGGGGGAGAGTTGCAACGCCAAGCCCCAGAACTCCTTGATTCCGAGAATGCGCGCGACGGGTTCTCCTGCGAGCCGCCGCCGTGCGAATTCCTCCAGACGGACTGCTTCCTCCGTGGTGACAGGTCGCGCCGCCGCCGCGATAAGCCCGGTGAGATCGAGGCCGAGCGCCGCGCCGACCAGCATCCGCCCGTCGAGCTCGGCCGAATCGATGGCTTGAGTCCGAAATCGCGCGATGAGCGTGCGCCGCGCCGTTTCGACGGTGTGTCCGATAAAGGATTCTTCGGCGCTCACGCCGCGGCGCCCTGGGCGGCGAGTTGCGCCGCCTGGTGCTCCGTCGTCAGCGCGTCGACCAACTCGCCGAGGGCTTCGCCTGCGACCACCTGCGGGAGCTTGTAGAGCGTCAGGTTGATGCGGTGATCGGTGACGCGGCCCTGTGGAAAATTATAGGTGCGGATGCGCTCGCTTCTGTCGCCGGAACCAACCTTCTCGCGGCGGTCCGCCGAGCGCGCCGCGTCGATGCGCTGACGTTCGGCATCGTAAATCCGCGAGCGCAGGATGTTCATCGCCGAAGCGCGGTTCTTGTGTTGGGAACGGCTGTCCTGCATCATCACCACGATGCCGGACGGAATGTGGGTGATGCGGATCGCCGATTCGGTCTTGTTGACGTGCTGGCCGCCGGCGCCCTGCGCGCGCATGGTCTCGATCCGCAAATCATCCTGCTTGATGTCGACATCGACATCCTCGACCTCCGGCAGCACGGCAACCGTCGCCGCCGAGGTATGGATGCGGCCCTGCGTCTCGGTGTCGGGCACGCGCTGTACCCGGTGCACGCCGGATTCGAATTTCAGCTTGGCGAATGCGCCGCGGCCGCGCACTTCGGCAATGATTTCCTTGAAGCCACCCATGGTGCCTTCGCTCATCGAGATCACCTCGACCTTCCAGCCCTGCAAGGCGGCGAAGCGCTCATACATCCGGAACAGGTCGCCGGCGAAAAGCGCGGCCTCGTCGCCGCCGGTGCCGGCGCGGATTTCCAGCACGACGTTGCGATCGTCCATCGCGTCCTTGGGCAGCAGCGCCACGCGGATCTGCTGTGCCAGTTCGACGCTGCGCGCCTCGAGCGTCTCGCGTTCGGTTTGCGCCATGGCGCGCATCTCGGGCTCGGTCGCGGGGTCGGCGATCAGCGCGTCGATACCGGCGATCTCGGCATTGGCGGCGCGGTAGGCTTTCACAGCGTCGATCAACGGATTGAGCTCGGCGAGCTCCCGGGTGATCCGCACATAATCCTCAGAGCTCACCTGGCCCAGCAATTGGGCCTCAAGGGAAGCGTGGTGCGCCAGCAGAATATCAAGTTTGGCTTCGGGAAGCATCGACATGGTCTGGTCTCGAATAAACCCGCATTCAGCAAAAGTGGATACTGGTTTCGGGAAAAGAATGCGCGTCAACTATATAAGATTTGGGAGCGTGATGCGCCGCCGCGCCCGCTACAACGAGAGCCCCTCGGCCTCGGCGAATTCGGTCAGCTTCTGCCGGATCGACACGCTGCCGGACGGCGCATCGAGCAGCGGCATCATGACGGCTTCGGCCTTCCTGGCATCGAGATCGAGGATCATCGCCTTGACCGGACCGTGTCCGGTTGCCGACAGCGACAGCGACCGGTAGCCGAGCGCGATCAGCCCCAGCGCGCCGATCGGCTTTGACGCCATCTCGCCGCACAGCGAGGCGGATTTTTTTGCCGCGTTCGCCTTGCGCACGATCTCGCGCAGCGCCCGCAGGATCGGGGCCGACATGGTGTCGAACCGTTCGGAAACCTTGGCGTTGCCGCGATCGACCGCGAACAGGAATTGGAACAGGTCGTTGGACCCCACCGAAACGAAATCGACTTTCTTCAAGAGTTCATCGAGCTGATAAAGCAGCGCGGGTACCTCCACCATGGTGCCGACGTCGATGCGTTCCGGCAGCGGGTGGCCGTGCTGACGCAGGTAAGTCAGTTCGCGTTCGACGATCGCCTTGGCCGAATCGAACTCGGCGACTTCCGATATCATCGGAAACATGATGCGCAGTGCGCGCCCGCCGCCGGCCCGTAGCAGCGCGCGAATCTGGCCGCGCAACAGTCCGGGCCGGTCGAGCCCGAGCCGGATCGCGCGCCAGCCGAGCGCCGGATTTTCCTCGATCACGGTCTCCATATAGGGCAGCGCCTTGTCGCCGCCGATGTCGAGGGTGCGGAACGTCACCGGCTTGGAGCCCGCAGCGTCCAGCACCGTGCGGTACAGCGCGAGCTGATCGCTGGTGCGCGGCAGGCTCTGTCCGATCATGAACTGCAGCTCGGTGCGGAACAGGCCAATGCCGGCGCTGCCGGTGTCGTCGATATGCGGCAGATCGATGACCAGGCCCGCATTGATCATCAATTCGACCGCCTGGCCGTCTTTGGTGACGCAAGGCTTGTCGCGCAACGCCGAATATTGCGCCTGCCGCCGCGCGCGAAACCGCACCCGCTCCGCATAGGCCTGTTCGATTTCCGCCGAGGGGCGGACATAGATCGAGCCCGAAGTGCCGTCGACGATGATGGCATCGCCGGGATCGGCGATCCCCGGTGCGTTCGGCACTTCGCCGACCGCCGGGATACCGAGCGCGCGTGCCACGATCGAGACGTGGGAATTGGCGGTGCCTTCCTCCAGCACCAGCCCGCGCAGGCGCTTGCGGTCGTAGTCGAGCAGCGCCGCGGGCCCCATCGCGCGCGCAATCAGGATGGCGTTGTCGGGCAATTGCTCCCGGGAAGGTGCGTGATCCTGTCCCACCAATTGCCGCATCAAGCGATGGCCGAGATCCTCGAGATCATGCAGGCGGTCGCGCAAATAAGGATCGGTGGAGCGCAGCATGCGCGCGCGGGTATCGGACTGTACACGCTCGACGGCGGCCTCCGCGGTGAGGCCGGTGGCCACCGCCTCGTGCAGCCGGTGCGACCAGCCGTGGTCGTTGGCGAACATCCGGTAGGCTTCCAGCACGTCGCGGTGTTCGCCGCTTTCGGCGACGTCGCCGCGCTCCAGCATGCGATCAAGGTCGGCACGCAATTTGGTCAAGGCCGCATCGAGCCGCTTGATTTCCCTGGGAAGGTCTTCGGCAATGTAATTGGTGATGACGACGCGCGGTTCATGCAGCACGACATGGCCGAGCGCGATACCGTCTGAGAGGATCGCGCCGATCTTGTGCAGCGAATGCCGCGCGGCGGGTTCGGCGCCGGGCTGCGCCAACGCCGACAGCTCGCCCGAGGCGATCATCTCCGCCAGCACCATTGCGGTCGTCTGCAGCGCCTCGACCTCTTCCTCGACATAGGTACGCTTGGCGCGATTCTGCACCACCAGCACGCCGAGCGTATTGCCGGCGCGCAGAATCGGGACGCCGAGGAAGGAGTGATAGATTTCTTCGCCGGTTTCCGGGCGGAACGAGAACGCCGGATGAGTTTGCGCATCGCTCAGGTTGAGCGGCGTCGCCTCGCTTGCGACCAGACCGACGAGGCCCTCATGGGCGCTCAGGACGGTTCTGTGCACCGCGTCGCGGTTGAGACCTTCGGTGGCGTAGAGTTCCAGGGTGTTGTCGACGCGCAGCACATAGGTCGAGCAGACCTCAGCCACCATGTTGGCAGCGATCAACACCACGATCTTGTCCAATCGCTCCTGGGCCGAGACCTGCTCCGCCATGGTTTCGCGAAGCCGTCTCAATAAGACGCGGGGACCTCCCGACGCGCTTCGCATGTGCTAAAATCTCCCGCGAGGCCAGGCCGGCGGGTCGCCGGCAGCTGGGATAAAACCCAAAAACACAACAATTTTATTCATTCGGCGATACGCAAGCCGGGGATACTGACCGAATCAGCATCGCCAAAAGTGTGGCACAGTCCGCAGGCAGTTCGCCCATCAGGCCGTATAGCGAATTGAAGCTTGTTTTGCCAAGCAAAACGCCTGCCAGAGGCGAAACGTCTCCCGAACCAATGCTGCGACTGCTAAGCGCGAGGGCCGTCAAAGTGTGGGCGGTTTGGCGATAAGATCATGTGCAAAACATAAATTTTCATTGAGCGCGATCTCGGTACAAACAAAGCCGTTTGTCCCGCAAGCCCGTATCGACTTTTGCCGACACGCTTCGGAATGGAAAATTCTTCTAGATCTGATCGAGCCCGTAGAGCGTATGCAG
>DASQOU010000093.1:0-50626 GCA_035644295.1 Bradyrhizobium sp. | reverse complement strand
TCCTCGACCGAGCGCTTGCAAAGCCAACAGACCGGCGAGCGGACGGGGTCAAGGCCGTCAGCCGCGCACGCGGGGGCGCGCCAGCGCCAGCCTTGAGGCCGGACGTTCACCGGTCTACTTCCAGCACAGTTGCTCTGTTCTTGGAGGCGACAAGGATCGTGCATCGCTCGGGCGCTTTGCGTCGCGAGAATGCGGAGGTGTGTCCTGATTACGGCGAGCGACAGCGACGAAGCGAGAGTAGCCCGGATGAGCCAACGGGTCGCGCGAATGCACGCCCGATGACAGGCTCAGCGATATCCGGGGACCGACCTAAGTGCGCTGCCCCCCGCATATCGCTCAGCTCATGCGGGCTACATGGTAGGCATTTGCCGAAAGCGCGCCGTATCCCTATCTTGGAAAACATCATGACGCTTCCTGCATCCGCATTGCCTGTCGAAGCCCCGCCGGCTTTTCTCGGCGTGTCGCATTCGCTGACGGGAAAACTGTGGCGCGACCGGCTCGATGCGCGCGGCGCGGCGCGGGCGCTTGCGATCACGCAGCGCCATCAATTGCCGGAGATGCTGGCGCGGGTGCTGGCGGGGCGCGACGTCGAGATCGACGCGGTTGAGGATTTTCTCGATCCGACCATACGCAAATTGATGCCTGATCCATCTACCGTGACGCAGATGGAAGCAGCCGCCAAACGCATCGCGGATGCGGCCACGCGAAACGAAAAGGTCGCGATCTTCGGCGACTACGATGTCGACGGCGCTACCTCGGCGGCGCTGCTCGCCTGGCATCTGCGCCATTGCGGGCTCGATCCGCTGATCCACATTCCCGACCGGATTTTTGAGGGCTACGGCCCGAATGTCGAGGCCGTGCGCGCACTCGCCGGCAAGGGCGCCACGCTGCTGGTGACGGTGGATTGCGGCACCACCAGCCTCGAGCCGTTGGCGGAAGCGCGGCGGCTTTCGATGTCGGTCGTGGTAATCGATCATCACCAATGCGGTGATGAATTGCCTGAGGTCGAGGCGCTGGTAAATCCGAACCGGCCCGATGATCTCTCCGGTCTCGGCCATCTCGCCGCCGTCGGTCTTGTGCTGGTGACGCTGGTTGCGGTCAATCGCGAGCTGCGCGCGCGGGGGTTCTGGACCGGCGAAATGCCCGAGCCTGATCTTCTGGGCATGCTGCACCATGTGGCGCTCGGCACTGTCGCCGATGTCGCGCCGCTGATAGGGCTCAACCGGGCGTTCGTCGCCAAGGGGCTGATCGCGCTGCGGCGTCGCGACCACGTCGGCCATACCGCGCTGATGGACGTGTCGCGACTGAACGGTCCGCCCGAGGCCTGGCATCTCGGCTTCATGCTGGGACCGCGCATCAACGCCGGCGGCCGGATCGGACGTGCCGATCTTGGCGTGCGGCTGCTATTGGAAGGCGACGTCTCGCAAGCGACGCGGATTTCTGCCGAACTCGACCGGTTGAACAGCGAACGCCGTGTCATCGAGCAAATGGCGGAAGCGCAAGCCGAGGCTGAGGCGTTGGCCTCGCTCGGGCTTGAGGACAAGGGTTCGGTGATCGTCACGGCATCGGAAGGCTGGCATCCCGGCGTGGTCGGCCTCGTTGCGTCACGGCTGAAGGAAAAATTCTCGCGGCCCGCCTTTGCCATTGCGCTTGAGCCCGGCGGCATCGGCACCGGCTCGGGCCGCTCGATCGGTGGCGTCGATCTCGGCAAGGCGGTGCGGCAGGCCGTTCACGACGGTCTTTTGCTGAAGGGCGGCGGCCACGCCATGGCCGCGGGCGTCACCTTGCGGAAAGAAAGGCTCGCGGAATTCCGCGCCACTATGGAAAGCGCGCTCGCCGACGACGTGGCGGCCTCGCGCCATGTCAACGAGATCTTCATCGATGGCGCTGTCAGCGCGCGCGGCGTGACGCCGGAATTGGTCGCAACCCTCAATCGCGCCGGGCCTTTCGGCAGCGGCAATCCCGAGCCGGTCGTGGCGCTGCCGTCGCATCAATTGATCTACGCCGATGAAGTAGGCCAGGCGCATTTGCGCCTGCGGTTCAAATCCGGCGACGGCGCGATCGTGAACGGCGTCGCGTTCCGGTCGATCGGACAGAAGTTGGGTAACGCGCTGACGGCGCATCGCGGCCAGCCGCTGCATGTAGCGGGATCGCTCGCGGTCGATCGCTGGCAGGGCACCGAGCGCGTGCAGTTGCGCGTGCTCGATGTGGCAGTGCCGGATCAGGGACCGGCGGTGATCAGGTAGAGGCCCGTCATTCCGGGGCGAGGCCAACGGGTCGCGCGAATGCGCGCCCGATGACAGGCTCCACCTCGAACCCGGAATCCCGAAGTTGTTGACAAAGATTCCGGGTTCGCGCTGACGCGCGCCCCGGAATGACGAAGAAGGAATCAACCGCCCTGCCGCAACCGCGCCAACACCTTCAGCCCACCATATCCGTCCGCCGGCAGCAGCCCCATTTTGGCCTGGTAATCCCGGATCGCCTGCATGGTGTCGTTGCCGACGCGGCCGTCTGTGCCGCCGGTATCGAAACCGGCCTTTGTCAACCGGACCTGCATTTCCTGCACCTCTGCCAGCGTCAGCGCGCGCTCGGAGCCGGGGAACGGCTGAATGAAGGGCGGGCTGCCCAAAATGCGGTCCCCGAGATGGCAGATCGCCAGCGCATAATTCATGGAAGGGTTGTAGCTGCGCACCGAATAGAAATTCGGCCCCAGCAGGAAGCTCGGTCCGCCCGGCACCGGCACCCACATTTGCGCCGACGCATTGGGTTGCGGGAACGGCTGGCCGTCGGCGCGGGTGACGCCGACGCTCGCCCAGGCCGCATAGCTGCGACTGCCGCTCGATGCAGCACCGGACGCACGGACTTCATAGCCCCAATGCTCGCCCCGGTGATATTTGCCGCGATTGACCAGATAACGCGCGGTGGAACCGAGCGCATCGTCCGGCTTGCCGAATGGCGACACCCGGCCGTCGCGATCGTAATCGATGCCGACATTGAGCCAGACCTCGGGCATCCACTGGGTGTGTCCCATCGCGCCGGCCCACGATCCCCGCATTTCCTCCGGCGTGCTCCAGCCGCGATCGACGATGCGCAGCGCGTTGATCAGCTCGGCCTCCCAATAGGCGCGGCGGCGCGGCTCGTTCCAGGCGAGCGCGGCCAGCGAGGGAAATACGGGGCGCATATGGTTCTGCTGGACCAGGGGATCGCCGAAGGCGGATTCGACGCCCCACAGCGCCAGCAGAGTGCCGCGCTCGACGCCGTAATCCTGTTCGATCTGCGTGAACAGCGCTTCGTACTTCTTCAGCACCTCCTTGCCGGCGATGATGCGCCAGTCCGAGACGCGGCGATTGATGTATTGCCAGATCTGTTCGTGGAATTCCGGCTGGTTCCGCATCTGCTTGAACACGGACATGTCGGGTTCGATGCGGCCCATCACTCTTGTATAAGTCGCGTCCGAAATGCCCTTCGCCAGCGCGCGCGCGCGAAAGGTCTCGCGCCATTGGTCGAAGCCGGGCGGCGCTGCGGCAAACGCGGCATAGGGATGGGCGAGCAAGGCGGCGGCTGTGACGCCAGATCGCAGCAGCGCGCGTCGCGTCGTCATGTCGAGAGAATCAAGCTGTTTCATCAAGGCATTCTAGCGGTGCGGGGAAGACGGCGGCAAAGCCATTGCCGCCCCGGAACCAGCTATCCTGATGCAGATCTGCGGCAATTTTGGACAGGCAACGCGGGGACTGTCCGGAACGAGCCGGCTGGATCGCGCCTGGCTGACGTGTGCGAGCCAGGCTGCTATGATGCCGGAGGTTTACCGAAGGGAGCATCGCCATGGACGCCTTGACGCCGAAGAGCTCTGAGACCGCCGATACTCATTCCCATCTCGTTCGTCCCGAGAGTATGGAGTGGCAGAAGACGCGCTTCCCCGGTTGCGAGGCCAAGACGCTGCTGTTCGATCGCGCGACCGGCCTGATGACGGCGCTGATGCGGTTCGTGCCGGGGGCGGTGCTCCCCGACCACGAGCACGTCAACATCGAGCAGACCTACGTTCTCGAGGGACATCTGGTCGACAAGGAAGGCCCGGCCAAGGGAATCGAGGCGAGGGCCGGCGAATTTGTCTGGCGTGAGCCTGGTAGTCGCCATGTCGCCTGGTGTCCCGAGGGCGGGCTGATGCTCGCGATCTTTCAGGTCCCCAACAAGTTCTTCGAGGCCGACGGCCGCGTCGTCGACGCCGCGGGCCAGGATTGGGACGAGACATGGGGGCATACGGGTAAGCGTGGTTCTTAGAGGCGCAACGCAGACTGCAATAGGTATCAGGACAGACGTCCTTCAAAACCTGGGAGTTTCAGTGATCGCCGCCCTCCCGGGCGTCGCGATGGTTCACCTCCGGCGGCAACGCATTTGCCACGGTGGCCGAAGCGGCGATTGGGGGTCCGATTTCGCGGCCGCGTCCGCGGGTCAGACGCTCATAGGCCGAGATCAGCGTGACGTAGGGATTGACCCAGATCCAACCGACGCGCGTGAACACCTGCACGTCGAAATGCAAGTGGCGGCTGGTGCCGTTGGGATGGTCCAGATAGTTGGAGACGACGCCGATCCTCTCGCCTTCCGCGACATGGCGGCCGTTGAGAATTTCACCGGCGTCCATCGCGGCCGGATTCATGTGCATGTAGCGAAAGCGGATGTGTTCGGTGCGGGAGTTGACTTGCAGCGTGGCGGCCTGCTGCTTTGCCGAGCGTATGACCACGCTGTCGCGGACGGCGACGACGGCCTGCCGGTTCGGCTCGCAGCGATCGGGGCCTTCGCTGTGCGGCGGACATGCTGCGGGACGAATATCCTGGCCCTGATGGCCAAATCCGCTCGCGCATTGTCCGACGCCGAAGGCACGCGGTTCGCAAAAATTATCCCGCCACGGATAATGGGTAGGTCCGCCGGTTTGCTCATCGAGCAGGTCGCTCGACCGATATCTGCTTAGGGATTGCGAGTGCGCAAATGCGGGAGCCTTCTCAAGGGGGAATCGAATTTGCGAATAAGCGGTGAAATCGGCGCGGCCGTTCGGACGGCGAGCTCCGCTGCTGACGATATCGCCCGGTGGGCGATAGGTGAAATCGGACGAAGCGGCCAACGGCCGCTCCACGATCTCGGCAGCTAGGTCCATCCGCGCTCGCGAAGGCAGCCCGCCGGCGACGCGTAGCGCCTTCAGGAACCGCTCGGCGATTGGGTAGGCCTCGCGGCAAGCCAGGCGTCGCGGGCGGGGGGAGCTGTCGAGACACTGGATCGAAACCACATAGGGGACGCCGAAGCGGGTGAAGGCATAACGCACATAGCCTTCCCGGATGAAGCGGCGCAGGTCGGGGAATAGGGCGGCCAGCGACTTGACCGCCGCCCCCTTGCCGCTCAAGGGATCGTTGATGTCATAGGTCAGGATTGAGCCGGTGATCTGGACTTCGACCGGTTTGATGAAGGTTCGTTGCGGCAGGCCGTCGCCAGCGCCGGGCTCGAGCGAAAACACCGCGTCGTAGCCGGCTGGACCCGCGTCGAACAGGTCGACGGGACTGAAATCGGCTTGGTAGCGCGACACCGAGAGGCTGGTCGGCGCGCCGTGCAATTGGGCGTCAAGAAAAGCCGCGGTGTCGAATGGCAACAGCACCGGCACGGGGCTGCGCGCTATCCCGGCGAAGATCTGCGACGTCACTGCGTTCAGCTGAACCAGCGCCGGCACCGACCGAGGGTCGAACGCCGGCAGCCGGCGCCGGCTGAAAAACGTGAACGAAGGCAAAGCCGCAGGCTGGGTGCCAATCTCGGTTCGGAGTTGATCCAGAGCGGCACGCCATTCGACGCGGACGGCCGAGATGGCGGGCGTTCTGAATTCGTCGGCTGCAAGATCGGCAGTGCCGGCGATGAGCAAAATGAAGGGTGCCAGCCGCCACACGACCAAACGGACAGCTCTCGTACCCAATGCGTCGCCCCCCCCCGGCGCCAAAGCGTGCGTGCGTCGCTAGCTTAATCCTTTGCGCGCTCGACGTAAGACCCATCCTCGGTCATCACAACGATTCGCGTACCCGTGCCGATGTGTGGCGGCACGGCAGTGCGCACACCGTTGGACAGGATAGCAGGCTTGTAGGATGAGGACGCGGTCTGTCCCTTGGTGACGGGCTCGGTTTCCACTACTTCCAGCGTTGCGCGCTGCGGCATCTGGATCGCCACGGGGAGGACGCCATGCAGTGAAAGCTTGACGGTCATGTTCTCCTGCAGGTAGGGCGCGGCTGTGCCAACCACATCCTTCGGGACCTGGACCTGATCGTAGGTGTCGGCATTCATGAAGTGGAAACCGTCGGCGTCCTCATAGAGATAGTTGAAGTTGTGATCCTCAATGGTCGCCTTCTCCACCTGGTCGGTGGTCTTGTAGCGCTCGGAAACCTTCACCCCGTCGCTAATTCGGCGCATTTCGATCTGACTGACCGGCGTGCCCTTGCCGGGGTGGATGTTTTCGGCGGTCAGAACAACGTAAAGCTTGCCGTCTTGCTCGATGACGTTGCCCTTGCGAATAGAACTGGCGATGACTTTCAAAGCTGTTTTTCCTGATATTCTGGCCCGGGACCGATCCGGACATGGGCGTCCCGAGGCCATCGAAGCGGTTTCGGGCTGCAACATACTGATTTTGCCGCTTCTTGCCAGCGTTTTGCGACCGGATAAGGTGGCTTGCTAATGGCCAAAGAAGATAAGCCTTCGCCATGGTGGTCCGGCGACCGGCACGCCGACATCAGGCCGTTTTTGGCGGCACGGAGCGCCATTACCAAGGCCACCCGGGCCTGGTTCGACGAGCAGGGTTTTACCGAGGTTGAAACCTCCATTTTGCAGGTCTCGCCGGGCAACGAGACGCACCTGCATGCGCCGCGCACCGAGCTCGTCGGCGCCGATGGCGCGCGCGCGACGCGCTACCTGCGGACCTCGCCGGAATTCGCCTGCAAGAAATTGCTGGCCGCGGGCGAAACCAAGATCTTCGAACTTGCCCGGGTGTTCCGCGACCGCGAGCGTGGCCACTTGCATCTGCCTGAGTTCACCATGCTCGAATGGTACCGTGCAAATACGACTTACGACGCCGTCATGGCCGACAGCGTCGTTATCATCGCACACGCTGCGCAGGCGACCGGGATTGGGCGATTTTCGTTTCGTGGCAGGACCGCCGACCCGTTCGCCGAGCCGGAGCTGTTGACGGTGGCAACGGCATTTGAGCGCTTCGCCGGCATCGATCTGCTCGCCACCGTGGCGGACGGTCAGGGTGATCGCAAAAGCCTGGCGGCAGCCGTCGGGCAGCAGGTGCGGATCACGGCGGATGACACCTGGTCCGATATCTTCAGCAAGGTGCTGGTGGAGCATATCGAGCCAAATCTGGGGCAGGGGTGTTTGACCCTGTTGTTTGAATATCCCGTCCCGGAGGCCGCACTGGCCCGCGCCAAGCCATCCGACCCGCGCGTTGCCGAGCGTTTTGAGATTTATGCGTGCGGGGTTGAACTGGCCAACGGGTTTGGCGAACTAACCAATGCAAGCGAGCAACGCCGTCGTTTCACGTCAGCCATGGACGAGAAGCAGCGGCGCTATGGCGAGCGCTACCCGCTGGATGAGGATTTTCTTGCGGCGGTTGCGCGCATGCCGGAAGCAAGCGGCGTTGCGCTTGGTTTCGATCGGCTGGTGATGCTGGCGAGCGGTGCATCATCGATAGACCAAGTCGTGTGGACCCCGCCGGTGACAGAGACATGAGCGGCATCAATTTCAAGCCCATCACGACCTTGCGCGAGCCAACGGAATTGGCCGCACAGGGGCTCGTTTCGGTCGCAGATCTTCCCGATCTGGAAAAGGTCGCGGCGCGCTACGCGGTGGCGGTGACGCCGGAGGTCGCCGCCTTGATCGACCCGGATGACCCCGAAGATCCGATTGCGCTACAATATATTCCAAGGCCTGAGGAATTGGTGGCGCAGCCGAATGAGAAGGCCGATCCGATCGGCGATGAGGCGCATTCACCGGTCTCCGGGATCGTGCATCGCCATCCGGATCGGGTGTTGTTTAAGCTGGTTCACGTCTGCGCCGTCTATTGTCGGTTCTGTTTTCGCCGCGAGATGGTCGGCCCGGGCAAGGCGACCGCACTCACCCAGGGCGCCTACGACAACGCATTGGCCTATATCCGCGCGCATCCCGAAATTTGGGAAGTCATTCTGACCGGCGGCGATCCCCTGATGTTGTCACCGCGGCGGCTGGCCGAAATCATGACGGACCTTGCGCGCATCGATCACGTCAGGATCATCCGGATCCACACGCGCGTGCCGGTCGCCGAGCCCTCGCGCATCAGCGGCGAGATGGTTGCCGCGCTCAAGGTCCAGGGCGCAACGACCTGGGTCGCGTTGCACGCCAACCACGTCAGGGAGTTGACCCGCAAAGCCCGCGCCGCCTGTGCAGCCATCGTCGACGCCGGCATTCCAATGGTCAGCCAATCGGTCCTGCTGCGCGGCGTCAACGATGACGCAGCCACGCTGGAGGCATTGATGCGCGGGTTTGTCGAATGTCGGATCAAGCCCTATTATCTGCACCACGGCGACCTCGCGCCCGGTACTTCGCATCTGCGAACTACGCTGGAACAAGGACGGGAAATCATGCGACGCTTGAGAGCGCGCGTATCCGGACTATGTCAGCCAGACTATGTTGTTGATATTCCCGGCGGCCACGGCAAGGTGCCGGTCGGTCCGGGTTATCTATCTGTGGAAGATTCTTTTTCGCCTCAGCGTGAACAGCCCCCCGAAAAGCGTTATCGTATTATCGACTACTGCGGTGACGTTCATCTTTATCCCCCGGAACCGTGATCGCATTCTCAGAAAATGGGGAGGAGCAAGATGCGAAAGATATTGGTGACGATGACACTTCTGGCACTGGTGCTGGGCCCGGCGGCGATCGCCCAGACCGGCAACCGCTCTGCAAACCCAACATCGGATAAGCAAGGGCCCTGGCCGGCGCCGGTCGGGCACCGCCAGCCGCGTGTGGATCAGGTGCCGCCGGAGAAAAACTTGAGCGACGCGAACAACCCGATGAACAAGGAAGACGCCGCGCTCGATCGCAAGATCAAGAGCATTTGCCGCGGCTGCTAGGGTTAAGCCGAACGGATCAAGCGTTGCGCGCGGCGAGGGCCATTCCGATCAGGGAAGCGCCGCCGAACACAAGATTGATTCCGACCAAAAGGCCAATGACCCAGAGCGCCGACCCCGGCAATCCCGTGATGATGATGGCCGCGATCAAGAGATCCATGAGTCCTGCGACCACCAACCAGGACCATCGCTCCGACAGTTCGCGGCGATGTTCCAGCGCATACATGATGCTCGCGACCCCCTCGGCGAGGAAATAGGCGCCGACAACGATGGTGAGGGTAAGCGTGCCCTCCACCGGCTGGGCCAGCAGGATAATACCCGCAACCACCGCAAGCACAGCCGAAATCAGGGACCACCAGAATCCCGGCATCTGCCGTGCCCATAACGTCAGCGCCAAGCTCGCGACGCCGCTGATCAGAAACATCCAGCCCAGAAAAATGGTGACGGCAAGGCTCGCCAGCGGCGGCACGATCATCGCAGCCAATCCTAAAATCACCAAGAGGATGCCCTCGATCAAAAAGGCTTTCCAATGCTCGCGAACCGCGGCGCGCATTTTCGACTGTAGAACGGTGACGTCCTGGGGAAGGGTCATGGCAAATCTCCCGGTACGGGCAACGCAGAAATGACGCCCCAATGTGCCGGCAAATATAGCGCACGTTAGCGGCATACGTTCAAATTTGTGCATTTCGCACAGGTTGAGCGAATTCAACGGGTTAAGCAAGATCGAGAAGTTCTTCCGCTTGCCTTGATGCTTCAAACCCGAACTCAAAAACTCTGCGACGTCGTGCGCATCCGGTCTCGGCCGAGAACGTAGATCGCCGTCGTGACCACCAGTAACGCCACTCCGATCACGATGGAGACGAGGCCGATCGGAACGAGAACGAGCGCCATATTGCGATCAGGATTGAGCAGCCAGTGGTGGACCGACGACAGCACGAAGGCCGAACCAGCAAACCCAGCCCCGCCGCCCACCACGAGTAATGCCCACATGCGCCGTAGCTGACTCAATCGCTCGCGGGCGACCTCGGTGCGCGGAGCATGGTGGCGGCCAACCCTTCGCACCAACCGAGCGGCAAATGCGATCGAGCTGAACCCGATCAAAACGCTCGTCGATCCCAGTACAAGCCGGGTGGTCTCCTCAATGTCCGGATTCTTCTGCAGGGCGAGCAGAGGGAAATCAAAAGCGGCGTGCAGCGCCATCGGTCCCAGCAGGACCATGCTTCGGCTTGAGGTGCGCGCCCAGTCGCGGTTGTGGCGATGTGCCCCCAGCGCCGCTCCCGACCTTGCGATCGCAAGATAGGCGCCGGCGATGATCCCGAGCGCGCCGTGGAACGGCACGGTCAGGACGCTGCGCAGCGCGGCCAGCGACGGCCACATATCGGCATGTTGCACGAGATAGGCAAGGTTCTCGTAGGCAGCAAAGCCTAGCCCCGCCGCGGCACCGTATACAACGGTGTCCATTGGATCCGCGAAAGGCCGGCGCCGCGCCGATACCGCGACGATGACCAGGATCTTGACGGCTTCCTCGGGCAGTGCGACGCCGAAAAGCGAATGTAGCGCCTGTGAAAGCCAGGGGTTTTCAGGAACCGCGAGAATCGACATCAAGGGCGCGCGCACGACCCCCAGCAGCGAAATGCTCGCGGCGCCCAGCAGAAACGCGGTCCAGACTTTCGCAGGAGGCCCCGGCCGCTCCTCGGCGGCGACCACAAGCCACAAGATCAGCAGCGCGGGCGCTACCGCTGCCGTGCCGATGACGGTCGGGAGGGATTCAAGAACGAGCATCTAGGATGGCAGATAGGCCAAATTTCGGGGCGATCCACCGGTCAATTGCACTTGCGCGTGAACACGAGGCATCCGGGGACTGTTGCTTCCGAATTATCCCCTTACCGTCCGCCGTTCAACAACCCCTGCAGATATTCTTCAGTTGCGCGTTCATCCGCGCGTCCTCCGCGCCGATCGTATCCGCCGCGCCGGGTTTTGCGGCGGCCGCCCCTGCTGTCGCCGCGGGTTTTGCCGCAGCCGATTTGTCGGCCGATGCCGGGACTGCAGCCTTGTCGTAACAGGCCAGTCTGGCGCTGGCCGCGGGGATGGTCTTGCATTCCGGCGTCTCGGCAAGGGCGGACGGCGACAGCAGGCAAATCGCCGCGAGCATGGCAAAGAGTCTCATTTCAACCTCTTCTGTGGACCAGGCAACCAGACTATGAATAGCGGCGAAACCGCGGGCTAGTAATTATTTAGTCAAATCAAAGAGTTTTGACAGTTACCTCGGAGCAAGCTGCCCGTAATCGTGCGCGGAGTCTATGGATCACTTTCTCCATGTCGCCGGTAGGCGACCGGCGCGTGTCGCATGTTAAGTTGTGACCCAGAAGTTTGAGGAGGGGCGCCGGGTGGTTTTATTCCGCGGAGCAGAAACACAAACAAGGTCGGTTCTCAAAGCCCTCAGTTGGCGGACGTTGGGAACCCTCGACACATTCGTCATCAGTTGGTTTTCACGGGCAGGATCGAGATCGCAGGCTCGATCGCCGGGCTTGAGATCGCCACCAAGATTGCCTGGTATTACCTTCACGAGCGAGTATGGGCGGCAATTGGGGGCACCGTTGAGTCCGATGCAAACGATCCGGAAGAGTGATGCCGAGACAGCTCTGCCATGAATGAACCCGAACCGAAGGAAAACCGCCGGCCCGCGATTGCAGGATTGGTGATTGCCGTCGCGCTGCTGGTGGTCGGATTGTGGCTGGCGCGCGAACTGACCGCGGCCAGCAAGATGCAGGATTGCCTGATGTCGGGTCGCACCAATTGCAACGTGATTCAGCCGCAGTGACAAACGTCGTTCATTCCCGATAGATCACGGTCCTTGGGCTTTCCGGGAAACGCCACAAACCCGAGTCCGCGCAAAACGCGTGGTCAGACATCCAATATAAGGAGAACGCGATGGGTTTTGAATTTGTCGACGTGAAACGCCACGATCGCATCACGGTCGTAACCCTTAATCGGCCCGGCGTCATGAACGCCCTGCATAAGCCGGCCCATTTCGAGTTGCATGAGGTGTTCAACGCATTTGCCGCCGACCCCGATCAATGGGTGGCAATTGTCACCGGAGCAGGTGACCGCGCTTTCTGCGCCGGCAACGACCTGAAGTGGCAGGCGGCGGGCGGCGAGCGTGGCTGGAGTTCGAGTGGATTTGGCGGGCTGACGACACGGTTTGACTGCGACAAGCCGATTGTCGCCGCCGTCAATGGCGTGGCGATGGGCGGTGGGTTCGAGATCGCGCTCGCCTGCGACCTGATCATTGCGTCGGAAAACGCCGTCTTCGCGTTGCCGGAACCGCGCGTCGGCCTCGCGGCTCTCGCCGGCGGGCTGCACCGGCTGCCCCGTCAGATCGGGTTGAAACGTGCCATGGGAATGATCCTGACCGGCCGGCACGTCTCGGCGCGTGAGGGCCTGGACCTCGGCTTTGTCAATGAAGTGGTCCCTGCCGGCGAGGCGCTGTCTGCAGCGGAGCGCTGGGCTGGCCAGATTTGCCAAAACAGCCCGATGTCGATCCGCGCGTCAAAACACGCCGCGATGAAGGGATTGAATGTCAGTCTCCCCGAAGCCATGGCCACGCAGCGAGAATATCCGGCGGTGCGCGACATGATCGCCTCCGCAGACTACGTCGAAGGTCCGCGCGCTTTTGCGGAGAAGCGGCCACCACGCTGGCAGGGCAAATAGTCCCGTGTGTAATTGCTTTCGGACGTAGGACGCCTATCCCGCCAGCAAGCGCCGGCAGGTCTCAACATAGACGTGCGCGCCGGTGACGATGTCGGCATCATCAGTGTTTTCGCTCCAATGGTGACTGATGCCGCCGATCGAAGGTACGAACATCATGCCCGCAGGCATAATGGTGGCGAGAACCTGGGCGTCGTGACCGGCAGCGCTGTGCATGCGGACAGACCTGCCGCCGGCAAAATCTAAGCTCGCAGCTTCGATCGCCTGTTGGAATCCCGCATTCATCATCGCGGGGGCGCCGGTACGAATCCGTTCTACCGCAACACTGCAAGGGCCCCGCGCGTTCACTTCTGCCGCCATGCTCTGCAGGAAATCCTCCAGGCGAGCGATCACAGCAGGGTCATCGTCGCGCATCTGAAACAGCATTTCTGCACGTCCCGGAATGATGCTCGGCGCACCGGGATCGAGGGTGATGCGGCCGGTGGTCCATACCGAACGGGGGCTGCACAACGCAGGAAGCCGATCGTCAATGGCCACGCTAAACCTGACCAGTGCGAGGCCCGCATCCTTGCGATCGGCCATGCGTGTGGTGCCCGCGTGATTTTGCTCGCCACTAAAGGTGATCCGGTATTGCCAGATGCCGACGATGGAGGTGACGACGCCAATTTTGAGACCGCTGCTTTCGAGTGCCAGGCCCTGCTCGATATGGGCCTCGAGATATCCGATGTGCCGCCCGGGTACGGCCTTCGCGCGCGCCCGGCCGGCAAGACCGACATCAAGCAGGGCTTGGCGCATGGTCCGGCCGCTGCTGTCACGCGCGGCGTCGATATCCACTTCGGTAACGTCGTCCACATAAGACCTGCTGCCAAGGAAGGAACCGAAATGACCTTCCTCATCACACCATGCGGCGACTTCAACTGCGCCGTTCACGTTCGGGTCGGGATTGATCACGCGGGCTGCTTCGAGGGCATAGACGACGCCGAGCGGCCCATCGAGCCAGCCGGCGAAATTCTGACTTTCCAGATGCGATCCGGCCAACAATTTCGGTCCGGCTTTCGAGCTTGTGCCGAGTAGGTTGCCGATGCCATCGATCGCGGCACTGAGTTCCGCCTCGGGAAGCCTCTGCGCCAGCCACTCCAGCGAGCGCATATGCGGTTCGGAGAAAGTCGGCTTGTGAACGCCGGTCTTGTAGGCGCCTATGCTGCGGAGCGTGTTGAGATCCGCAAGGACCCGGGCGCCATCGAATTGCGAGCGGTTGTCAGGCATGAAGTGCAGCCCCACGCATTTCCATTTCGCAAATCACCTGACTTAAATTCGTCGCCTCAAATATCACTCGCACCTCCTGATGATCAAAGGGGTCGATCGGGCCACGGTTGGCCCGTCTGTCCCTTGGTTCTCTCCTTTGACGAGATTTTTTTCAATCTCGCCGTAACAACCGCGATCCCGGGACCGTCCCTACCAAAGAAGCATATGTCGCTTTCGAAAGAGCCGGTTTCCAAATATGAGCATCCGCATCGTACTCGGAATTTCAGTTGCCGCTCTGTCGCTGAGCCTGGCGCGCGCGCCGGCCGCCTTCGGCCAGGATTCCATGCAGATCGATCTCGACTTTAAGAGCGGTGTGTCCAGGGACGACAGCATCAGGAAGGACACGACCCCCAGGCCGCCTGTAAGGAAAATTTACAGTCGGAAGAAGGACGGCGCCTCGAAGTAGGCTGCCACTTCCCCCGGTCACACGCATATGGGGAGATCCATCGGACCTGGGGCATCTTGGGGAGCTAAGCACTGAAAATTGTGGCGCTCCCTCGCGAAGCGAGAAAAAATAAGTCAAATCAATGGGGTTGCCAGCTTTCTTAGTGCCAGATGCGGGACATTGACGCCTCATTCGACCACCTCGTCAGCACAGCCATTAGCGAGAGCGGGACGATAACTCTCAGCGCCTCCTACCGGCCTTTACGCCCAATAATGACGATGGCTAACCCGAAGCAAGCCCGGCGATCTGGCCTTACTGGAGTGAAAGCTCCTGCAAAGCATTTCTGATTTCCTTCAAATCATTTAACGCTTTGCAGCTCCTGAGAAGTGGACCCACTTCCTTGTTGCCTTGCACCTTTATGGCGCGCAACGTCATTGCCACTGATCTTTGAGCGGCTTCTTCAATCTCTAGTCTCTTTTGCGTTTGCAATGGCTTGGCAATCGTCGATTCGACTTCCATGGTTGCTGTTTGGGCTTGAACGTAATTTTTTTTAGCTTCAGCATTAGAAGCCAGCGTTGAAAGACCCCCATACATAAGCGAGCATTCAGAAAAGCGGCGCACTACCTTTTCGCGCAGCTCGCCACCTGCCTTGCTTTCTTCTATTGCGCTATTTATCGCTGTGGTTACGTCGAGTACGGCCCATGTGCTGTCTCTGCCGATGGATTGTGCGGTGGCAGGGCGCGGCGAGATCGGCAAGGCCGATATTGCGCCAAAGACCAGCAGTAAGATCACCCTGGGACGGTCGGACATCATTTCGAGGTTCGCCAGTTCGAACAAAAAGCTGAACGCTATCGAATCGATTTTTTTGCGGTTTGGCGCTCCCTAGCGGAATCGAACCGCTCTCTCCACCGTGAAAGGGTGGCGTCCTAACCGATAGACGAAGGGAGCGAAAGCGCCTGCTTCGCCTCGGCCGACCCGGCCACGGCATCGCTGCTTCGCTTGGGACTCAAAAGACAAATACAACTGCAAAATCAAGACTTTGTGGTTGTCGCCGTGAACCTCCGGCCGCGGTGATGCGGTCTTGGCAGCGGCGGGCGAACGTATAGTGGCCTTTGCGGGGCCGGGCAAGCCGCGCGGCGGCAAGTTTTGCCGGCGAAGAGGGTGTCCGGCCCATCCATCTGCGCGGGAATGGCAACGGTTTATAAAGCCACCGCATGGTAATAAAGTACCGAGATATATTCCGCAGGAAGCGAAGCGATGGTAGTTAAGAAGAAGCGCGAAGCGCGCAAATCGCTGTACCAGCCCGGGTGGATTACCCTCGACGGAGGCTTCGCTGCACGTCGATGCGTGGTGCGCGATATGTCCTCTACCGGCGCGAAGCTCACGATGGAAGATTCCAGCGCGCTGGCGGGCAGGTTGCGGCTCGCGTTCTCGCGTGACGCGAGAACGGGGCGCAAGTGCGAGGTGATTTGGCGCCGCGGAAAATCGCTCGGCGTCAAGTTCGTCAGGTAAGCCCGGCAAGCCCGTACGGCTCACCATCTCGCCTGCCGGATCGAAGCTTCACGACATCGGCGGCGCGATGAATTGCGTAAATCCCACCCGGCTGCCGAATTCCCCGAACCAGCGCTCAAGATGCGGCAGCCGCGGTTTGCTGATGCCCTCGACGCCGAACCAACGCCTTGCATAGGCGCCGAGCGCGATATCCGCCAGAGTGAAATCATCGCCCTCGATGAAGCGCCGCGTCGCCAATTGGGCCTCGACGATGCGCCATTGCGCGGCCTCGGCGTCCGCATCCTTCTGAATCGCGGCCATGTCGCGTTGGTCAGCCGGGGTTCGCACCAAGGCCCAGAACACCGGACGATCGACCGGCTGCAAGGTCGAGAGCGTCCAGTCGAGCCAGCGGTCGACGCCCGCGCGCACCTTTGGCGCCTGCGGATAAAGTGTCGATTGCGGCCTGTAGGCGAGGACAAGGTAGCGCATGATCGAATTGGATTCCCAGAGCACGAAATCGCCGTCCACCAGGGTCGGCACGCGCCCGTTGGGATTCATCGCAAGATAGTCAGGCTCATGGTTTTTGCCGAACGCCATGCCGGCATCGATGCGCTCATAGGCAAGATCGAGCTCACGCAGGCACCAAAGAACTTTCTGAACATTGACCGAGTTGGCCCGCCCCCAGATCTTGAGCTGACCTTGATTATTGTTCGACACGATATGCTCCCCACGATTGATCAGTGGGCGTCATATCGGAATTTTCGAAAAAAAGCGCGCTCCATTGCACCAGCCGGTCTACGGAGAGGCACAGTGAAAAATCAGGCTCCGCTTTCGGCGGAGCTTGATTGCACCATGATTTGAAATATCGCCGGGTTTCAGCGGCCGAAGAACAACCAGAGCAGGATGATCACCGGAATAGGCACGCCCAAGAGCCAGAGCAAAATTCCTCGTCCCATTTTCGCCTCCATGAATTCCTCAACCGTGTGAAGAACGCGAAGGAGGGCCGGAGGTTCCGGTAAGGCCGCGAGCGAGAAATTTCGCACGAACGATTCAGCCGAGAATTCAGCCTTGTCCCGCATCGCAGCGGCAGGGGCGCGCAGGCGATTTACCAGTGACCGGTGTTCGGCATTGATGTCCACGGCTCCGCCGGAGGCTTCGCATCACCTTTCTGCAGGAGTTCGATCGAATGCAGATCTGGCGAGCGAACGAAGGCCATCTGTCCATCGCGGGGTGGTCGGTTGATGGTGATGCCGCGTTTCATCAGGCGCTCGCAGGTCGCGTAGATGTCATCGACCTCGTAGGCGAGATGACCGAAATAGCGATCCTCGCCATATTTTTCTTCGTCCCAATTATAGGTGAGTTCGACCAGCGGCGCGCCACGCCCTTTCGACGACTTCAGCAGGCCTTCGTCTTCGGGCGCGCACAAGAAAACAAGCGTGAATTTCGCCTTGTCGTTGTCGACGCGACGAACTTCCTTCAATCCAAGTGCGTCCTGATAGAATTTAAGCGCGGTATCGAGATTGCGTACGCGCAGCATGGTGTGGAGGTAGCGCATGGTTCCTTTTTCTCCCTGCAGTGTCGAAGAGATTGCCCTTGGGTTCCGGGAACTCTTAGCAGCAAACTATCGATGAGGGCAGGGGCGTCACGCATTCCACGGAACAACTGGCCCCATCACAACTTTGAGAAGGCTCGAAACATCGGAACGATCGCTTCAGGGCGATGTTTGCCCTCATATCTATTATGGAGAAATGCAATGTCGAGACTTGGTTTACTTGGAGCCACGGCCCTGTCACTTACCTTGGCGGTTGCGACCCCGGCCTTGGCCCAGCAGGTGCACGGAAATGCAGGCGTCCGTAGCGGCGGCATGGCAAACGCACCGCGCGTTAGTGGCACCGGCGGCGCAGCCGCTTTCCGTGGCGCCCAAGCGAACACCAACTTCGCCGGACGTGGCAATCAACAATTCGTTGGCGGTCGCAGCGGCCAGCAATTCGCTGCCGGCCGTACTAGCCCGCAATTTACCCAGGGCCAGGTGGCTCAGGGCCAATTTGCGCAGAACCGTACCGGTAGATTCGACCGCGGTGAATTCCGCGATCGCGACGGGCGTTTCGGCCGTGGGGCCGGGTTCGTCACGGGATTAGCGGTGGGTAGTGCGTTTGGCTACGGCGCCTATGCTGACCCCTATTATTACGGCGACGACTATGCGTATTCCGATGGTTACGATGCGGGTTACGACACAGGATATCCGGTCGATACGGGCGTCGTAGTGTCGAGCGCCGGCGGTGATCCCTCCTATTGTGCGCAGCGTTATCGTTCCTACGATCCTGCCACTGGGACCTATCTCGGCTTCGATGGGTTGAGACACCCCTGTTTGTAGGCGGCGTCGAGTAAATCGGAAAGGGCGGTTCGCAGGAGTCGCCCTTTTGTTGTTGCAAAATTTTTGTTGCCAACTGCACTTGCGACGCGCTGCTCGGCGGCGGGCCCGGAATGTCGGGCTTTCTGCGCGTGCGTTAAGTTCCGTTGGGACAGACTTGCGCAGGTTCCCCGCGTGCGGTTGCGGGAATTAAGCCATTTAATAATCAGCAGGAAATCCGGTTCCACCGCAACCATTGAAAAGCATCTGCGTTGTTAGTCAGGGTGTTTCTATGGAGGAGATACCATGAAGAAGACGCTGGCGATTTTGGCTACCGTTGTCACGGTCGGCGCCACTACAATGACCGCGCCCGCGCAGGCGCGCGGCGGCTTTGGTCCGGGCATCGCTTTCGGTCTGGCGGCAGGCGCGATTGCGTTGGGAGCGGCCGGCGCGTACGGCTACTACGGACCGGGCTATGGATATTATGGATATCCAGCCTACTACGGGTACGGGCCAGCCTATTACGGACCCGGTTATGCCTATTACGGCGGGCCGTATTGGCGTCACCGCTACTGGCATCGGCACTACTGGTAAGAACCAAAAAAGCCCGGAGCTTGCTTCCGGGCTTTTTTCTTGATGCAAGCTGATCACACTTTCACGGCCAGAACGGCGGGCGTTCAAGCGCCTGACGCGATTTTTCGCCGTGGCGGGCGCTGTGCAGCGTCGTGAAAAAATACTCCTCGCGTTCGCGTCTGAATTTTTCCTGGGTGGCTTTGAAACTTGCCACGCGTGCGGCAATCTCTTCGCGCTCCCGATCGCGGCGGTCTTGTTGTTCGGTCATGCCGATCCCTTTTGAGTCGTATCCCTTGCCCACATGCGTCGGAGATTGGGGCGCGAATGCGGATACGGCGTTGCAAGATTGTGATTGTGGATGGGATTGTGGATAAGAGTTGCCGCTCCTTGTGGCGTGCGCGCCTTCCCGTTAGCGACAAGGGGACAGATCGGGTGCGCAGGTAGTCGCGAACGCCAAGAAGAGCGATGAGGTCATGCGCAAGAGCGACGAGGCGAGCCGATCGCTAGAGCGGCGCAGCGTCAACCCGCCATCAATCGTGTGATTGCGGTGGCCCAGCAAAATGGCAACCTGATCGGCCGTGCTATAGGTGTTAGGCTGAAACCTCGGATTATCCCCCGGTGATTGCTTCGGACCTTCGCAGCGGCGTGGAACAGCTCGGCGACATGATCGCCGAGGCGTCAGTGATTGTTCCTTTTACCGGCGCGGGCATTTCGACCGAGTGCGGGATTCCTGATTTCCGCTCGCCAGGTGGATTGTGGACCCGCAACCGGCCGATCCCTTTTGATGAATTCGTGGCCAGCGCCGACGCTCGCAATGAGGCATGGCGGCGGCGCTTTGCCATGGAGCCGACCTTCGCCGCGGCAAGGCCCGGGCGCGGTCACCGTGCGCTGGCGTCCCTCTACAAGGCCGGCAAGATCCCGGCGATCGTTACTCAAAACATTGATAATTTGCATCAGGCCTCAGGATTCGCGGGCGAGCACGTGGTGGAACTCCACGGCAACACGACGTATGCGCGCTGCATAGGGTGCGGGCAGGCATACGATCTTCCCTGGGCCAGACAGCAATTTGACGCCACTGGCAGTGCACCCAACTGCACCATCTGCGATCAGCCGGTGAAGACCGCCACCATCTCATTTGGGCAGGCGATGCCGGAGGATGCGATGCGCCGCGCCACCGAACTTGCCCAGGATTGCGATCTTTTCATCGCCATCGGGTCATCGCTGGTGGTGTGGCCGGCGGCCGGCTTCCCCCTGCTGGCCAAGAACTCCGGTGCCCGTCTGGTGATTATCAACAACGAGCCCACGGAGCAGGACGATCTTGCCGACCTGGTGATCCCCCATGATATCGGGGAAACCCTCGGGCCGTTCGTGGGCAATTGATGCCCAACTGATTCGCGGCCGCGCAAGCTGTTCATAGGTCCGGGAAGATTCGTTTTTTGTCTATGCGCCGCAAGCGGGAGTGTTATCTTTTGATTCGAGAGATTCGCGTGGCGTCATCATGAACCTTCATGGATGGGCGCAGGTGGGCGCCGTCGCTTTGCATGGCGGGCCATAGATGATGTGTGGGGTCCGGGGTCATGGGGTCGGACGGATTTGAGTCGAAAAAGCTCGGAGGTCCGCCGTCCGCTGGGACAGGACCTAATCGGCTTTCGCAGGGCGCGTTTTCTGCCGGCGAACGTGATCCGGCGATCGATGCGCTTTCCGGTCTTGGCGATGCCGCCGCCAACCTGGTCGAGATCAGCGGCGTCATCAAATGGTTCGATGCATCAAAGGGCTACGGTTTCATCGTTCCCGATAATGGCTGGCCCGATGTATTGCTGCACGTCACGGTGCTGCGGCGCGACGGCTATCAAACCGCCTACGAAGGTGCGAGGCTGGTTTGCGAGTGCGTGCAGCGGGCGAAGGGCTATCAGGCGTTCCGCATCATCTCGATGGACGAGTCGACGGCGATCCATCCCGCGCAGATGCTGCCGCCACGGACCCATGTCAGCGTTACCCCGACCAGCGGTCTGGAGCGGGCGCAGGTCAAGTGGTTCAACCGCCTGCGCGGCTTCGGCTTCCTGACCTGCGGCGAGGGGACCCCGGATATTTTCGTCCACATGGAAACCTTGCGGCGCTACGGAATGACCGAACTGCGTCCCGGGCAGTACGTGTTGGTGCGGTTCGGACCCGGCTCCAAGGGTATGATGGCGGCCGAAATTCAGCCGGAAACCGGCTCGCCGGGGCTGTCGTCGCATTGATCGCGCGATCCTTCCCCATCACCTGACTAAGAACAACGGATTGAACGCGCAGGATGGCATTGATCTGCGTGCCGAGGTCTGGCATTTGCCACGATCCTCGGGTTACCGTCGAATGCGCGGTCCGCCCGCCGGGTTCGAGCGGATCGCGCAATCTGCGCGTGGCAAAGGGCTCGCCAGTAAATGAAGTTGGAGCGTTTTTCCCGGCGTAAAACCTGCGCCGACCCATGAACGCATCGATCGATATCTTCCGCGGTTGAGGTGAGCATTGTTTATGAATTCCTGTCGAACAGTTGGTTGGCGCCCCCGCGCGCTGTCCTGGATATCCATTGCTCTAGCAGGCCTGGTTTACGCATTCTCCGGTGCCGACGTGCGTGCAGCAAGCGTGCAGCCGCTCGAGATCGTGACCAAATCCGGCGTGCAGGTTTTCTCGGTCGAGATGGCCACGACCGAGGAGGAGAAAACCACCGGGCTGATGTACCGCAAGGAACTGGCTGACGGGAAAGGGATGCTGTTCGATTTTTCGCTCGAACAGGAGGTGTCGATGTGGATGAAGAATACCTACATCCCGCTCGACATGATCTTTATCCGGGCTGACGGCCGGATCCTGCGGATCGCCGAGAGTACCGAGCCAATGTCGACCAAAATCATCCCATCGAGGGGGTTGGCAAAGGGGGTATTGGAGGTGATCGCCGGCACCGCGCAGAAGTACGGGATTGCGCCCGGCGATCGCGTGGCTCATCCGCTTTTCAACGGCCGGTAATCCGGCCGAGAGTGGAGCGTGATCGCTCTAGGAAGCGTTTTCTACCGCAGATCGGTCTGCGCAATCTTTACCAGGCGAACCGTTACCCATTTCGTCCGAAATGGGCTTCCATCTTGCTGACGAACCTTTAAGCGTGTTATCGACCACGTTTTCCAAATGATCGGGGTATAGCGCAGCCTGGTAGCGCGGCAGTTTTGGGTACTGCAGGTCGTTGGTTCGAATCCAGCTGCCCCGACCAGTTTATATCATTGATATTACTAATTTTATTTTCTTGGTGGCTCCGCGCCGTGGCTTTGGAAATATCAAAATCGCCACCGACGAAAGCACCCGCGCCTTGTTGCCGCAGCTTCAATTCGCCACGATGACACACGTTGCTAGGGCAATTTAAGTCGTCCGCTGCGGGAATTGTTTTTAGTTGAGTAGGAGATTTCAAATGATTTCTCTTCAGGAGCGCCTCGCAACCATTCTAAATTTTGCCGCCCAGTTACGCGAATTAGACCAACTGCAAGAGCGGGTCAGGAAAGCGGAATTAGTCCGGAGAGTACCGCAGAAAGAGAACGCACCCCTGGCAAAGAGGCCGGCGGCCTCCCTTATTGCATACGACCCTGGCCGCCAGGGTATGAAGCGGGCAGCCTCGTCGCAGGGATGACGTTCAGGTCTCTTGCGTGGGAGCCAAGCGGGGATCGGCTTATTCGGTCCCCCTCGGCCCTCCGCTTGCCTAACTTTTCAGGCGCGAAGTCCGGTCCCATGCGGCGAAGGTTCCGGGCCAAAGTTTTCAAGAACACTGCGGGCCAGGGCTTGCCGTTGATGTTGTCGGCCACGTACATGCAGCCATTCTGCAGCCCTCGAGATCGTTGAGCTGTTCGGAAAGATAGCGCGCCAGTCGGATCAGTGCCGGTGGAGCTTGCGGCCGTTGGTTAACCTAACGCGGCGTCGAATTTCTCAAATGGCCTGCCGGTGCTTACGTGCGGACGAAATAAAAGCAAACGGGCAGAAAAATTCCCGACTGCTCAAAGTAGGCGATCGAGTTTGCCAGGATCAAGCGCCGCCGCAAAGCGGGGCTGACATCCGGAAGCTGAGCGCACAGAGCAGGCCGCCTCACTTGGCGGCATCTTTATTTTCAAATCATGCGTGGCGCATCACCGCTCCATCGGCTGCGGCGCTTCTTCGGCGATACGCAAGACATACACAAGCGCAAAGCGGTGAGGCCGATAATTCCATAAATCTGCCACAGCAGATTGCCGGAAACCCCGTTGAGAGACTTCGTGCAGTAACCTTCACAAGCAAGGTTAAAACGTGAGTCAGATTGCGCTGCGAGGCCGAAGCTGTATGGCTTTTGAATGTCCTCGTCATTTCACAACGCTGACAGGCGCACCTACCGGAAGGTTATGCTGGTGGGACTGCTATTTTGTGTGTCGTTCGTGGTGTTTTCTTTCTTTGCGAAGGAACAGCCCGCGAATACCTACGTTCTCAAGAAGGCAGATAAGTTGGTTCGCAGCGCAGGCTCACCGCCGCCTGCAAATTGACTCAAAAGAAAAGCTGCCTTGGGCGGCTCTGAAAATCAAAAAATTTCTTGAACCGTTAAACTATAATGACTCGCAGGTCCGGGCTTGCTTTTTTCTTGTCGCCTCTTTGCCTCCGCCTTCCGCACCAACTTGCGAAGCTCGCGTATTTCATTTAGTCGCCGGGCGAGCAATTCACATTTATTATTCGAACCTCGTTTGATTGTGTCGAACCTTCGTTCCATCGTTTCCTCCAACCCAGAAATCAATGTCGCGGTAGGCGACAGCCTATAATTGATAGCGACGCGGGCAAAAGACCAAGCTAATTTTCGGTGGTAACATCGGAAGTTCCCGCGGCGGAACTCGGCGGCGGACGTTTTCGGTATCCGCAAGAAGACGTGGATCATCCTGGCCCAAGATTTCAATATTTTCAGTTCTTCAAATCGGGCGATGGCCCTGCTCCACAGTCCTTTCTTGTTACCGGCTCGACGTTCCGGCGGGATTGTCCGGTGGCCGATATTGCGAGGTTGACGGCGAAAAAAATCGTTATATTAAAGTGGCATTTTCGTTCGGCGGTGATTGCACATGATGGATTTTTCGAATTCGAAAGATGAACGTCTTTTGGCATTTTACGACAACGTTCGGCGGCAAGTTGAGCTGGATATGAGGTCTGGCGGACGATATCGCTTTGCTGGCGATAGCGTGAAGCTATACGCCGACAAACTACGCGAGGAAATGGAGCGGCGAAGATTACGATTTACGCCGATTGATTGGCATCGCTGACGGCGAGAATCCTGCCTTGGGTCATTCACCTTCGGCTTCAAACGTGTACCCTAAAGCGGGATGAGATTAGGTTTGGTCGTACCCGGCGTTAGCGAAGTAGTTTGCGCATTCGGCTGCTGAGACGGTGTCGAGGATCGGACCGATCGCATTGTAGACGGCCTCGATGGTTCGCTGTGCGGCGTTGCGCAGCCAATGTTTGAGTTTGGCGAAGAACTGCTCGATCGGGTTCAAATCGGGCGAGTATTTCGGCAGATAGAAGAGCCGGGCACCAGCCGCGCGGATGGCGTGGCGTACGGCCTTGCCTTTGTGCGAGCCGAGATTGTCCATGATCACGATGTCACCTTGCCGCAAGGTGGGGACCAAGACCTTCTCGACATAGAGTTGGAAGGTCTCGCCGTTGATCGGCCCGTCGATCAGCCAGGGCGCCGTGATCCGATCGTGGCGCAAAGCGGCGAGAAAGGTCATGGTCTGCCAGCGGCCGTGCGGTACTTTGGCCTTGATCCTTTGGCCACGCGGCGCCCAGCCCCGCAGCGGCGCCATATTGGTTTTGGTCCAGGTCTCGTCGATGAACACCAGGCGGGAAGGATCGATCCGCTTCCGATACTTGGTCCACTGCGCCCGCCGACGGGCGACATCGGGACGATCTTGCTCGGCCGCAATCAGCGTCTTTTTTTATGACTGAGCTTCTCGGCGTGGACGAACTCCCACATCGTGCGGTAATCGACCTTCAGGCCACGCTCGGCGAGTTCGGTCACCAGCCCGCGCAAGGTGAAATCCGCCTTCCGGCAGCGTTGCACCAGCCAGTCACGGTGCGGCCCCGCGATCTTCTTCGGCCTATAGCCGCCGACCTTGTCCGGCTTGACGCTGCCGGTCTCGCGGAAGCGCCGCACCCAGTTGATCGCCGTGCTGATGCCGACGCCAAATTGTGCCGCCGCCTGATGGCGCGACAAGCCCCCCTTGGTGACTGCCTTCACCACCCGATCGCGAAGATCATTCGAATACGGTCGTCCCATCCATGCTGGCCTCCTTCCCAGCCAGCATGTTGAATCAGAACACATCTGATTTGGGAATCCTCAATCGATTCAATTTAGATCCATCCCGCTCTAGGCTGTCTTTGCCGTTCCGGTGGTCGGCATGAAGATGCCGAGCGTCCCTCAGCAATAATATCTTTATCCTATGGCTCCGTCGCCGGTGGTCCCGGGCCTCTGGCGTACGGCCAGCGCATCGGCAGACCCCGGGCGGCCAAGGGCAAATTGACCGACCGGGCCCTCGACGTGGAATTCCAGCCCCGTGATCTTCGCGAACAAATCGATGTTGTTGGTTCCGATCGCGCATCCTCCAAGCCCCATATCTGTCGCGATCAGATAAAGTGTCTGCATCAATACGCCGACATCCTTCAAGATGAGCGAGTAGGCCAGCGCACTGTATTTCCACGAAACCCGGCCAAAGCGCGCAGCGATCGTGACCAGGATCTGCGGCGTGCCTGGGGCGCCCATGGCAAATTGGGCGGCCGCGAGCTGGGCTTCGAGTTCTTGCGCGTGGGCACTGATCGGTACCAGCGCATGTCGGTCGGCATCGTAATGATAGAATCCACGCGCAAGTCCTTGGCAGTTGGCAACCGTCAGATAAAGCTCAAGCTCGTAGGCGCTGCCCCCAGATGGATAGGGTCTGGCGGCGTAGGAAACCTCAGGACCACCGTCCATGTCGACGTTGCTTGTCCATTTCGCACGGACGCGCGCGGCACTATCGAGCAACCGTGCGAGCTCGCCGAGCGTGATCGGTTGGTTGTCGTCGAAGTCGCGCGTCGAATGGCGTTCTTCCAGGAGCCTCGCGAACGGCGAGGGCACCTCTGGTGTAGCCGCGACCTTGCGCAGATCGATTGTTTTCCCGGGCCAGCCTGACCGCACGGCCGGTGGCGGAGGTATGAAACCCGCATAAGGATAAAGTCCGCCGAGCGGGTTGGCCTGCCGTCCTTCCGTGCTGTGGGTGTGGAACAGCAGGTCGTGAAAATCCCAGAGCACGAGGTTGTCGTCGCCCTCGGACGGTCGCAGGCCATCGCCTTTGGCAGCTTCGATCCTGAAAAGAATCTGGCAATCCACCAGCAATGCGAGAAGCTCCAACCCGAGAAAACCCGGCTCACGGCGGAGCGTGCTGATCTTTTGCGGCATAGATAACGTGGTGAGGGCGGCGGCGATCTTGGGATCGCATATTCTGAACAAGGCGCCAGCGCGCGGCGATTCCAGCACCATCTCATTACCGCGCCGTCGCAGATAGGCGAAGCGCGACAGCGCAATCACATCGTTACTGCCGAGCTTTGGCGTTCGTGGCCAATAGTCGGGACCCTGCGGCTCGATGACGACTTGATCCCTTTTTGTGCCTGCCGGCGCGAAGCGATATTCCAGGAGGCCACTTTGGGCCAATCGCCGGACCAATAGATCGATTTCCTTGTCGGCTGCACGGCCGGCCGCGAATGAAACGAGCGCCAGGCCTGTGCGCAGCGCCTGCGCCCGTTCCGCGACCGCGGAGCTGAACTTGCCCAAGCCAACCGAATAGCCATCGAAGTGGGCAGCAATATTTCCGTCCGCCTTTGCTTCGAGCGTGATGTGACCGACCAGGCGGGCGGAAATGACAGGTGCCGCGATCCGACGCCCTGTTTTTTTTCCGGGAGCGCGCAAAGCCGGGATGACTCTCAACTATGGGGAAGGTACTGAGTGAGCTCGCTTTCCGGCATCGGTTGATCTCGCAGCCCGAGTTTGACCGGAACATCGTAAAGCCGGCCCGGCCCCAAGCGGCGATAGAAATGACGAAGGCCGGGAACGATCACTCTGACGACGGGGACCTCGACATCGGGCCGCGTCTGATCGAGGACGAGGAAGTCGAGGCCTGCACGCCTGGCGATGTCGACGCAGGCATCCACCTGCTGGCGGGTGGTTTCCAGTGGACCGAATTTCGAACCGGAGTCCGGTTGGACGGGTTTGCCGCTTGGGGTCAGGAACGGGTACTCCCGTAGCTGCAATGGCGTGATGCCGTCGAGGCTGGACTTCTCCCCGGTGCCGCCTCCCATCAGACCGATCGAGAGGAACTGATTAAGCTCCGTTAGCGTACGCAACAAGGCGATGCGGCTGTCGAAATGCGCGCCGGAGCCGAACTCGATATTTTCATGTCCGTTTTGCATCCAGTGCAATATCGCTACATAGGTGGGAACGCCGAGGTCGCTGGTGACGTCGAGCACCCAAAGCCTGCGCCCGGTGTCGGCGAGCTGGCTTTGCAGATCGCGAACGTAGGAATCGTTGAATTGGCTGAGGTCAACCTCGGCCCGTTGCAATCGATTGTACCACCAGATGGCGTAGGCGTCTCGCTCGACCAGTTCCAGAAAACCCTGAACGATGGCTTCTTCTTGCGTGTTGCCTGCGGCGCAGCCATTGGTATCCGCATGATAGGCGTTGGGGCCGCCATAAAAAAAGTACAACAGGCTGGTCGGAAGAAATTTAAAGCGCTGATCGCGCAGGGACCAGGCCGGTGACCACTCCATTTTTGCCGAAGGGTCAAAGGGAGCCGGGACCGGGTGGGAATCATCCGATTCGTCGATTGGCGAGCGGTATTGCGCATCGCTGAATAGCAGAACGTCGTTGGGATAAATGGCTTCGCCGGATGGAAAATCCGTGAACCGCCGTTTCATTCGGATTTCGTCACCCTGAAAAATCCCCGAATAACGCTCGATCGCCTCCATCAGCGCGCTGGCTTCTGCCTGCTCGGCAGTAGAGCCTTTGCCAAAGCTGCCGCCGGTCAGTCCTGCCCTGAGGGCGTCGACCGTCAGGGCGGGTCCCGAGAAGTTATGCCCCGCAAAATAATTGGTGTTCATCGGCAGATCGGCCTCGATCCGCTCAAGCTTGGTGACGACACCGGTGAGCGGGCTCACATGCTTTCGGAAGCGCGCGACCGTCGCCCGCGACGACACGGTACGGTATCCGCCGCTCGTCATGATCAGCTTGGCTCCGGGGCCGAGCTCGATCGGTGTCGGTGCTCGGCGCGGATCCCGCAGCTTCTTGTTGCCGCAGGTCGGACATTGCGGGCGAGCCGCAACGTAATGCTTGACGACGCTCGAGCCCAACAGATCATGACTGACGATGTGATGGTTCAATTCGGTACGAAAGCCGGTCGCGATCGCTTTGGCCACCTCGAGGGCGGCGAATTGGATCGCGCCTTGCCCGAGCGGATTGCGGACCAGTGGTGAAACGGCGACGGCGCGTGCCGATCCACGTTCAAGGAACCCCTTGATCTCGCGATTTCGTATCATGCGATCGAACAGACAGGTCCAGCAGGGGCCGCTGGGTGGGTTGAATACCGGCCCCACCAGGGGAAAGGCGCCGGAAGGCTGGACGAGGAGCCAGGGCGTGCGGTCCGACACCCGCTGCTGGTTCAATTCAGCAAGCCGTCGCTCGAGATAGTCGTTCACCAGCGTGACGGTCAGATCGGCCGCGCGCTTGGTGAGGCGCACGTCGAACTCGCCGAGCGCCGCAGCGAACGCGGCGGCCCCATCCACGTCGATCGATTCAACGCGCACGCGGCAGTTGGCGAGATTTTGCTCTGCCAGCCCAGGCCGCAGGCCCAGGCTCGCCCAATAGCCGGCCACAGCGCTGCCAGACGAGGGCGATGCCTCAACGATATAGCGGCGCTCGATAAGCCGTTTGAGAGCTTCTTCGATCCTGTCCGGAGGAAAATGCTTCCCCAGCTCTCGGACAAGCTGCTGAAGGCTCTTTCCGCCTTTGCCTATTGCAGTGGCGAGCGCGCAATAGAGTTCGCCGTGCAGGAAAAACTTCCGGTCATCGGAGTAGAGGCAGACGACGTCAGGCGGAAGGACGTAGACGGTGAAATTCGGCGCGAACTGTGCAACGTCTTTGCTAGCGCGGCGGGTCGAGATGGCTTTGCGATCGCCCGTCATGGTTTCAGCACACGAAGCTTGCGTAGGACGCTGGTTTGCTGCTGCAAAGCGTTTTCTCGGACCACAGAAACTCCCTTGTCGCGCCGGCGCTCGGGTTTCTCGATAGGATGGGAAATCCACCGGGCCGGTGGTGCGCGGATTTGGTCCACGCACGCCGCGGACGGCCTCAGCAGCGAAGACATGCATGGCCGGAATCGACTTTGTCGAACCCGGCCATGATAGAGAGCGTCAACGTGGACTGATAGTCCGGTCTAGCAGATGCGGCAAGCGCCCCAGGACAAACAGCAGCCTCCGACGCCCCATCCCCAGCCGACTCCGCAACCGCCACAACCGCCGCAGCCTCTGCAACCCCGGCAGCCCCGGCAGCCCCGGCACCCACAACCTCGGCAACCGCCGCGCGCTAACTGTACGCCGTCTTTGGCCGCTGCTGTATTTTCCTTGTCGAAAACATAGAACGTCGCCAGACTGACGTCAGCGATTTCTTCCTCACCCAGCGTAATCTGATGACTCGGTGAATAGTTCGGTGACTGCGGTTGATCGTTTACTGGCGCAACCGCGGCCGACGCACCCCCCACTAGTGAAAAAGTCAACCCGGCTGCTCCCAACGCCGGTACGGCGCTCGTCACCCGTTTTCGCTTCGACGCCTGCTTCACTTGTGGCATATTCGAATCCTCCATCATGCTAGCAAATGGTTCGAGTTTTTGAAGTCTACGTCAAGGGCCCATCTCCTGCAAGGTGATGAACACTTGCCGACGCGCATCAGGCCCTTCATTGGCCGAGATTTCACGTTCATGAACAAAGCTGATGATGCCATTCATGATCCATTCATCATCGATGTCGTCGACGAACCCATATGGTCGTCGACCACCTGAGCGCAGGTCGCAGGGTTAACCAGCTCAAGGCATCTTCAGTTCCTGGCAAACCGGAAATACAGTGAACGGAAGCCCAAAAGACACGAGCAGTCATCTGCGCAGAATGCATCGCTGTCGGGGCCTCGCGGAAGGAAAATTGTGTCCCTTCTTGCATTCGGTTGGAGCCGTCCTTATTGAGCCCAAAGGAATCAGGCATCACGTGGGCGCCGGAAAGGGCAGCCGAGCTGGCTCGATGCGGCGCGATATCTCGCAGGCGCGAACGGAGAATCCGACGTGGTCGATTACCCCGGTTGTTTCGCCTGGTACGAACTGATGACCACCAACACGGCGGGTGCCGAGGCGTTCTACGGCAACGTCTTGGGTTGGGATGCGCAGGACGCGTCGACGCCCAACTTGGCCTACACATTATTGACCGCAGGAAAGGTCCCTCTAGGCGGTCTGATAGACCTGCCCGAAGAAGGCAGGAGGATGGGCGCGTGGCCGAGATGGATGGGGTACATCGAAGTCAACGACGTTGAGGTAACGGCTGAGCGGATCAAGCGGCTTGGCGGCGCGGTGCATGTTCCACCAACGAACACCAACATCGGACTGATTGCGGTGGTCGCTGATCCGCAGACCGCTACTTTTGGGTTGGTCAAGGGGCTCAAGCCCGGCCGACAACAGCCTGCCGAATCCGGCAAGCCCGGGCGCGTCGGTTGGCACGAATTGCGCGCGGCAGATGGGGAAAAGGCGTTTGCGTTCTACGGCGAGATTTTTGGCTGGCAAGAGACCCAGGCCGAAATCAGCCAGACAGTCACATATCAATTGTTTTCCTCCGGCGGTTTGACGCTCGGCGGCATGTTCACCAAGCCAGCGGACGAGCCGATCCCGTTCTGGCTGTTCTACTTCAATGTCGAGGACATCGATGCGGCTCTGGCGCGTGTCAAGGCTGGAGGCGGGTACGTTTCGCAAGGTACGCTTGAACTGTCGGACGGTAGCTGGGTCGCCCGATGCACAGACCCTCAGGGCGCCGCATTCGCGCTGCAGGGCAAGCGAACTTATGACTCCAGATTCGGATGGTCCACGGAGTGGAGCGGGTTTTCGTCGAAAGGCCGATTGCTGGCTCCCAAACCCCGCGACCCGGAGTCGGAGAGTTAACGACAAGCCGTATCGATCAGGCCGCGTTGGCCGCCGGCGCCTTGGGAAGCGGTTTGTCCTGCCTCTTCGACCAGGAGATGTAGTAGGCGACAATGGTCATGATCGCTATTCCCGTCACGCTGACAAAGATCTGTGCGAACAGCGAACCCGAACTCATCGTCAATTCGAAATGTCCGACAAAGGACAAGAAGACGCCGACGCAGAACACCGCAAGCGACTGCTGACCGCAGACGATCACAGGATCAAACACTTTCCATTCAAGGCCCGGCCAGTCCTTGGGCACGAACCTGATGACCAGGATCACGATCGTCACAAAATGCAGCAAGCGATAGGGCGCAAGATTGGTCTTGTCATTCGGATTGAAGGTCGAGTTGAGCCAATGCGGGAGCATGGCGCCGAAATCCGGAAACTTGCCTGCCATGGTCATGACCATCGCGAAGATGAGATAGGCGATGCAAAAATAGAGCGTAAACGGAGCATCGATAAGCCAGCGAGACCTCTTTGCCCCGCCGAGTGCGCACCATGAGCCGAACACAAACAACACCTGCCAGCAGTAGGGATTGAAATACCAGGACCCGCTGGGATAAGCCGCGAAATTCCAGCCGAATTGTCGTGCGGCGAGCCATAACACAATCGATGCAAGCATCGTCCAATTGGGCTGACGCAGCATGATCCACAAAACCGGCGGGAAAAATCCCATCAGGACGATGTAAAGCGGAAGCACGTCGAGATTGACCGGCTTGAACTTGAGGAGCAAACCTTGGCGCAGCGTTTCGGTCGCATGGTCGACCAGCCCTGCGACATTGAACTCGCTGATGATCTCGGAATCGCCGAATCGCAGCGCGAGATAGCTGATTGATGCAATGTAAATGACGAACAAAATGATATGGGCGACATAGAGCTGCCACACCCGCTTGGTCAGACGGGTGGCGCCGACGATGAACCCCCGTTCGAGCATCATCCGCGCGTAGACGAAGGAGGCGGTATATCCGGAGATAAATACGAAGAGGTCGGCGGCGTCGCTGAAACCGTAATTTCTCGTGGTGATCCAGTTCACGACGTTGTCAGGAATGTGGTCCAGGTAAATCGCCCAGTTGGCGACGCCGCGGAACAGATCGAGCCGAAGATCGCGTCCTTTTTCCGGCAGGGTTGCGTTGATTTTCAGCATGGCCGTTTCGATGCGAGACGTTCGAAGGGATCGGGCAGCGGAGCAAGGTCTTGCTCGCGCAACTGGGCAAGATTGTCACCACGCCGCATAATGACTATACCATTCCGGAAAATGTTACATCCGGGGCCGGGAATCACCGATTCATTTTTGTGAAGGGTGTCTCTATACTATCCTGGCCTTTTCCACCACGCGCTTCCATGCCTATCCCAAGGGGGTTCGACTATCCATGACCGCACGCATTTTTAAGCCCGCCAAAAACGCGATGCAATCGGGGACCGCCAAAACCAGGGAATGGCAACTTGATTATGAACCGGAACAGCCGCGCGTCATCGAGCCCTTGATGGGCTGGACCAGCTCCGGTGATATGAAGCAGCAGGTCAGTATTCGCTTCGACACCAAAGAAGAAGCTGTGGCGTATTGCGAGCGCGAGGGCATCCCCTATCAGGTATTCGAGGCGAAAGAGCCCGCGCGCCGGCAAGCCGCCTACGCCGACAATTTCGCGTTCCGGCGCGGCGAGCCCTGGACCCATTAGAACGTCTTGGGGCGCAAGCCCCGGGATTTGATCTCTGGGGTGGGCCGTTCGCGTCGAGAAAACCCGTCGAGACTAAAGCTACAGTCCGCAATTCCAGAGGCTATCCCGGCATTTCGCTCCGCTCAAAAGTTCTGGGTTGCCTAAGGCGGCGGCGCAATGACACCATGGCGCAACCCCGTTGCGCAGATTGCGCCGCACCATAAAACTGCTGAAGGCCATGCCGCTCCAATCCAGTACCGACCTCGCCTCATCCGATTTTGCCCGTAACGCCGAGGCGATGCGCGCGCTGGTCGCGGAGCTGCGCGAGAAGCTCGATTCTGTAGCCGGCGGCGGTGGGGAGGCCTCGCGTGTGAGGCATACCTCGCGCGGCAAGATGCTGGCGCGCCAGCGCGTCGACCTCCTGATCGATCCCGGCACGGCGTTTCTGGAATTGTCGCCGTTGGCGGCCCTCGGCCTCTATGGCGGCGATGTGCACTCGGCGAGCATCATCACCGGCGTAGGACGGATATCGGGGCGCGAATGCGTGGTGGTCGCCAATGATGCGACCATCAAAGGCGGCACTTATTATCCCATGACGGTGAAGAAGCATCTGCGCGCACAGGACATCGCGCGGCAGAACAATCTGCCCTGCGTTTACATGGTCGATTCCGGGGGCGCGTTCCTGCCCCAGCAGGACGAGATTTTTCCCGACGAGCGGCATTTTGGCCGCATCTTCTACAATCAGGCGCAAATGTCGGCGCTGGGCATTCCCCAGATCGCGATCGTGATGGGCTCCTGCACCGCTGGCGGTGCCTATGTTCCGGCGATGTCGGACGAAAGCATCATCGTGCGCAATCAGGGCACGATCTTCCTGGGTGGACCGCCGCTGGTCAAGGCAGCCACGGGCGAGGTTGTCACCGCGGAAGAATTGGGCGGGGCCGATGTGCATTCAAGGCAATCCGGCGTCACCGATCATTATGCGCAGAACGACAGCCATGCGATCGGAATTGCACGGCGGATCGTTGCTACCCTGAAGCCACCCGCGCGCGCCCAATTGAACATGCTTGAACCACGCGAGCCTCTTTTTGCACCCGAGGAGATCTATGGCGTGGTCTCCGCCGACGGACGCAGGCCGTTCGACGTCCGCGACATCATCGCGCGGCTGGTCGACGGTTCGCAGTTTGACGAATTCAAGAAATTGTACGGCCAAACCCTGGTTTGCGGTTTCGCCCATATCTGGGGATATCCGGTCGGTATCATCGCCAACAATGGAATCCTGTTCAGCGAAAGCTCGCTCAAGGGTGCTCATTTCATCGAGCTGTGCTGCCAGCGCAATATTCCCCTGGTATTTCTGCAGAACATCACGGGATTCATGGTCGGCAAGAAATACGAAGCCGGCGGAATTGCCCGTGACGGCGCCAAGCTGGTGACGGCTGTGGCGACCGCGGGCGTGCCGAAATTCACCGTCGTGATCGGGGGCTCCTACGGCGCCGGCAACTACGGAATGTGCGGCCGCGCCTACAGCCCGCGCTTCCTCTGGATGTGGCCGAACGCCCGGATATCGGTGATGGGTGGCGAACAGGCGGCGATGGTGCTGAGCCAGGTCCGTCGCGACAACATCGAGGCCAAGGGCGACACCTGGTCGGCCGAGGAGGAAGACAAGTTTCGAGCGCCCATCCGCGCGCAATATGACCGGCAGGGCAGCCCGTATTACGCCACCGCCCGGCTCTGGGACGACGGGGTCATCGATCCCGCCGACACCAGGCTGGTCCTGGGCTTGGGTCTGTCTGCCGCAGCCAACGCGCCGATCGAACCCACGCGTTTCGGCCTGTTCAGGATGTGATGATGGACCGTCCCAGTGCCGCCGATTCCTTTGCTTTCCGAAGTTCGTGTAAGAGGTTGCGCGATGACTGACGAACTTCGGAAAGCGGGCACTAGGCAGTATCGGCGATTTCGTACCCTCTTGATTGCCAATCGTGGCGAGATCGCAGTCCGCGTCATCCGCACCGCCAAGGCCATGGGCTTGCGCACGGTTGCGGTTTATTCCGAGGCCGACCGCGGCGCGATGCACGTTGCGATGGCCGATGAGGCGGTTCTGCTCGGGCCGGCGCGAGCGCGGGACAGTTATCTCAACATCGAGCGCGTGATTGAAGCCGCGCGCAAGAGCGGCGCCGAAGCTGTGCACCCCGGCTACGGATTTTTGTCCGAGAGCGCCGAATTCGCGCAAGCCTGCCTTGACGCAGGCTTGGTATTCGTCGGACCGACCGCTGCCATGATCAGGTTGATGGGCTCCAAGTCCGGCTCAAAAATGCTGATGGAGAAGGCCGGCGTACCCCTGGTGCCGGGTTATCACGGTGAGGCCCAGGACGACGCGACGCTGGCGAAGGCTGCCGGCAAGATCGGCTTTCCGGTTCTCGTCAAGGCCTCCGCCGGCGGCGGCGGCCGCGGCATGCGCGTTGTGCATTCGGCGGGCGAACTTGCGGCAGCGATCGTCAGCGCCAAGCGCGAGGCCAAGGCCGCCTTCGGCGACGATCGCGTGCTGATCGAAAAATTCGTCGAGAACCCGCGCCATATCGAGGTGCAGATCATCGGCGACAGTCACGGCAATCTGCTGTCGCTGTTCGAACGTGAATGTACGCTGCAACGGCGGCATCAGAAGGTGATCGAGGAGGCGCCGTCGCCGACGCTTGATGCCAAGCGGCGCGAGGCGGTATGTGCCGCCGCGCGCAAGGCGGCTGCGGCGGTCAGCTATGTCGGCGCCGGCACCATCGAATTTGTCTCCAACGGCAAGGACGTATTTTTCATCGAGATGAACACACGCCTGCAGGTCGAGCATCCCGTGACCGAACTGATCACCGGCATCGACCTCGTCGAATGGCAGCTGCGTGTGGCCTTTGGCGAAAAGCTGCCGCTGGCGCAGGGCGAGATCGCGCTCAATGGTCATGCCATCGAGGCACGGGTCTACGCGGAGAATCCTCACAAGAATTTCATGCCTTCGGTCGGCAAGATACGCACCTGGCGTACCCCGGAGCCATCGAATGGCCTGCGGATCGATGCCGGCTACCGCGAAGGTGATGCGGTGTCGCCGCACTATGACGCCATGCTGGCCAAGGTGATTGCCTGGGCGCCGACCCGGGATGCCGCGATCGATCGGCTCAATCGGGGGCTCGAGGAATCAGACGTTCGGGGCGTCGTCACCAACATTCCCTTCTTGTCGGCGCTGGTCACCCACCCCGACGTGCGCGCCAACGCCATCGATACCGGCTTCATCGAACGCGAGTTGAAACACCTTACACCGGCCCCGCCGGTACCCCACGATCTTGAGCTGGGTGCCGCCGTCGCTGCGATCCTCAACGAGGAAACGAAGGCGGCGCGCGTTGAAGCGCATTCACCCTGGCGCGCGGCCGGCTGGATGCCGGTCGGCCGCCGTCAGCGGGTGTTTACATTCCGCCACGGGCAGGGGACCGAACAGCAGGTCACCCTTCATTATGGCAAGGGGCCGGCCGCGCTTCTCATTGGCGAACGCGAAATGGCCTTCACCGCCACACCCGATGCCGCCGGGGGCATCGATCTAACACTCCACGGCATGAAGTCCTATGTCATGGCGGTCATGGAAGGCCACGAAATATATCTTCGTTCGCGTAACGGCCGCTTCGACCTGCATTGGGTCGATCCTTTCGGCGGCGACGACGAGGAGCAGGTCGGCGAGGACAAGATCGTCGCACCGCTGCCGGGGACGGTAGTGGCATTGCTGGCCGAGGTCGGCGCGACGCTCGAAAAGGGCGCGCCGATCCTGACCCTCGAAGTGATGAAGATGGAACAAACCCTGCGCGCGCCGTTTGCCGGAGTGCTGAAGGTGATCAAATGCAAGGTCGGTGATATCGTCGGCGAGGGCGTCGAGCTCGCCGAAATCGAGCCGGCAGGCGGATAAGTTCGATATGAGCGATCGGGTACGCATCGTCGAAGTCGGCCCGCGTGATGGCCTCCAGAACGAGAAGACGCCGGTGAGTGTCGCTGCGCGCATTGCGTTCATCGAGGCGCTGGTCGGTGCCGGACTGCACACGGTCGAGGTCGGCGCCTTCGTGTCGCCGAAAGCGATCCCGCAGATGGTGAATTCGGATGCCGTACTGCGTGGCATCAGCCATCTGGCGGACGGCGAATTCCATGTGCTGGTCCCAAATGAGAAGGGTTACGATGCCGCGCGCGCCGCCGGCGCCAAGGTGATCGCCGTGTTTGCCTCGGCGTCCGAAGGGTTTTCGCGCGCCAACATCAATTGCTCGGTGGCGGAATCCATCGAGCGGTTCAAGCCTGTGATTGCGCGCGCCAAGGCCGACGGCATCAAGGTGCGCGGCTATATCTCCTGTGTGCTCGGCTGCCCCTTTGATGGCGAGGTCAAGCCACAGGCGGTGGTGGATGTGGCGCGGGTGTTGTGGGATTTCGGCTGCTATGAAGTCTCGCTCGGCGACACCATCGGTGTCGGGACCCCGCTCAAGGCGCGGCATCTGCTGCGCGCGGTATCGGGCGCCGTGCCGATGGCCCATCTCGCGATGCATTTCCACGACACCTATGGTCAGGCGCTCGCCAATCTCTACGCGGGGATGGAGGAGGGCGCGCGCGTGATCGACTCTGCGGCCGGCGGTCTCGGCGGCTGCCCCTACGCGCCGGGCGCCACCGGCAACGTCGCGACCGAGGACGTGGTCTATATGCTGGAAGGCATGGGCATTGCGACCGGGGTCGATATGAAGAAGTTAGTGGCGGCCACCAACGAGATTACTAAGCTGATTGGCCGCACGCCGGTGAGCCGGGTGGCTGCGGCGTTGAATGCGAAGCGGGGCGTCTCGTAGGGTGAGCGGAACGAAGTGCGCTGAACGTGGGACGAACTAATATGGCAGCGATGCGTTATGGAAGAACAGCGTCAAAAACGCGCATTCCGCTACAAAGGAAATAGCTGACAGATAATACACCGTCGAATTCTTTAACCACCTGTTACGTCGTTTGATCTGCGCGATATAAATAAAAAATACGGGCCCCATCACGAGCCATAAGGGCCACGTGTAAAATATCGACATGGCGATGCCCGCTAAAATGAGCCCAGGGGCGAAACCTTCGAGGACGACAACAATGATGGCGGGCGTCACGACGTAGGACAGCGTTCCGAACATCACCGATATGGGCAACATTGAAATCACTTTGGGGGGCCAACCGCGCCATCTGATGTAACGCGTGAATGCTGCACCCACCAGGAAGCCGACGATAAAAGGCACCAGCAAAACAGCGAGAGGAAGCCATTTGATGATTGAACTAATGGCATCGGAGAGAAATGCAATAATCACTGCAGATTTCGTCGTTCGCCTCTTTGCCCGCTGGCCGGTTTCGCGTGGCCAAGCCTGGCAATGAATTTCTGAAGCCTTCTCGCCGTCGAAGATGGTGAGCACGACGCCTGAGCGGCGCCTTTGCCGCTATCAACGCTCGCTCACCTTCCCCCGTCCGGCCCCATCACCAGGTCCGGCAGGTAAGTCGCAATTCCCGGCACGAAGCACAGCACCAAAACCGCCAACATCATCAACAGCACGAACGGCAGCGTGCCCCAGATCACGTCGCGCAAGGGAATATCGGGGGCGACGTTGCGAATGACGAAGATGTTCAGGCCGACCGGCGGATGAATGAGGCCCATCTCCATCACGATGGTCATGACGACGCCGAACCAGATGATGTCGAAATTGGCCGCCCGCAGCGGCGGCAGGATGATCGGCGCGGTCATCAGGATGATCGAAACCGGCGGCAGAAAGAAGCCGAGGACCACGACCATCACGAGGATAGCCGCCAGCAATTCCCAGCGCGGCAGGTGCATCGCGACAATCGACTCCGCGGCCGATTGCGAGATGTGCAGATAGCTCATGACGTAGGAATATAGCAGCGACATGCCGATGATCATCATCAGCATGGTGGATTCGCGGATGGTCGATTTCAGGATCGGCGCCAGATCCGAAGGCCGCCATACGCTGTAGATCAGGGCGATCAGCACCAGCGCCAACAGGCCACCGAGGCCCGCGGTTTCCGATGGGGTCGCGTAGCCGCCGTAGAGCGCGATCATCACCCCCGTCAGCAGCAGCACGAACGGCAGCACCCGCGGCAGCACGTTGAAGCGCTCACTCATGGTAAATTCGTCGCGGGTCAGGATCGCGGAGTTGGTGCCGGTCTGCGCGTAAAGCGTGCGCGCGGCCGCATACTCCTTGCGAAAGTGTATCACCGCATAGGCACCGAACAGCGTCACCAGCAGCAGGCCGGGTCCGATGCCGGCAAGAAACAGCCGTCCGAGCGATTTTTCCGCAGCGACCGCAAACAGGATCATGGTGATGGAAGGCGGCAGCAGAATGCCGAGCGTGCCGCCGGCGGCGATGATGCCGGCGGCGAAGCCGCCGGAATAGCCGCGTTTGCGCATCTCGGGAATGCCCGCCGAGCCGATGGCCGAGCAGGTGGCGGGCGAGGATCCCGCCATCGCGGCGAAAAGGGCGCATGCAAACACGTTGGCGACACCGAGCCCGCCGGGGACGCGGTGCAGCCAGGCATGAAGGGCCGAATAGAGATCCTGCCCGGCGCGGGACTTGCCGATCGCGGCACCCTTCAGGATGAACAGCGGGATCGACAGCAGCGTGATCGAGGCCATTTCCTCATAGACATTCTGGGTCACGGTATCGAGCGAGGCCGCGGGCATATAGATGCCCATGAATACCACCGCGACGGCGCCGAGCGCGAATGCGATCGGCATGCCTGAAAACATCGCAAACAGCGTTGCGACACCGTAGCTGATGCCGATTCCAAATACGGTCATCGGCGCGCCGCCCCAACGACCGGAACGACAAGCTGCAACAGGATTTGCACGCACAACAGCGTCATGCCCGACGCCATCAGGCCGTAAGGGATTGCGAGCGGCGGCGACCACATCGAGTTAGAGACCTGTCCGTCAACCCACGCCTCATGCGCCAGCGTCCACGATTTCCAGGCGAAAAACGCGCAGAACAGAAAGCTTGCCAAATCGACCAGCCATAGCCTGATCCGGTTGGCGATCGGCGACAGCAGTCCGACGAAGGCTTCGATGCCGATATGGCCGCGCTGCTGCTGCACATAGGCCGACGTCATGAAGGTCGCGCCGACCAGAAGAAATACCGCCGCCTCGTCCTGCCAATAATTCGGGCTGTGGAACAAGGCGCGGCCGAGCACGCTGTAGCTGAGGACCGCGCAGGCAGCGATCAGCGCCACCGCTGCGAGGACGACGATGATGCTGTTGCACCAGGCGAGGGCGCGTTCAAGCGCCACGACGGGCGGATTGCCCGTCGTGGTCGCTGACTGATGGTTTTGATCCGGAAGCGGACCATGCATCATGCTGAAACGTCGGATGCGAGTTTCAGCAGGTTGGCGGAGATCGCGGTTTTCGCGCCATAGTCCTTCCAGGCGGTATCGCGGGCAATGTCGCGCCATTTGCCCACGGTCTTGGCGTCAAGCGCGCTGACCTTGGCGCCGGCCTTTTCGTAGACTTTTGCAACTTCGGCGTCGTCGTCCTGCGCGCCCTTGCGGCCGAAGGCTTCGAGCTCCGTGCCGAGGGTCAGAATGATGTCCTGATGCTTTTTCGGCAGGCCGTCGAAAATCGACTTCGACATCAACAACGGCTCCAGCATGAACCAATAGGAGGCTCCCGCGCCGGACGTCAGCGATTTCGCGACCTCTTCAAGGCGGAACGAGATCAGGCTGGTGGAGGAGGTGATGCCGGCGTCGCAGGCGCCGGTCTGCATCGCCGCGTAAAGTTCATTGGATGGCACCGACAGCACGGCAGCTCCGGCGGTCTGCAGCACCATGTCCATTTCCCGCGAGCCGCCGCGCACCTTAAGCCCCTTGGCGTCTTCCGGTGCAACAATGGGCCGCGAACGGCTGGCAACACCGCCGGCCTGCCAGACCCAACTCAGGATGATGATGCCCTTGTCGGCGAGGAAGTCGGTGAGCGTCTTGCCGACCGGATTTTTCTTCCAGCTCAACCCCTGGTCATAGGTCGAGACCAGGCCGGGCATCAGCCCGATATTGGTCTCCGGCAATTCGCCGCCAGCATAGGGAAGCGGATAAAGGCTGATATCGAGTGCGCCTTTGCGCATCGCCGAGAACTGCGCGTTGGTCTTGATCAGCGAAGAGTTCGGATAGACTTCGGCCACAATATCACCGCCGCTGCGCTTTGCGACTTCGGCGGCGAACACACGGCAGAGCCGGTCACGGAAATCGCCCTTGTCGACCGTGCCGCCGGGAAACTGATGCGATATTTTCAGGGTCGTGGCCGCCTGGGCGGTGCCTGTCCCGAAACGCAGGATGGCGGGGGCGGCAAGCGTTGATACAAGGACGTGGCGACGCGTGAACATAATAACCCTCCCTGGGCGATGTTGATCGGGCCGATGGGCCGACGCCGATGGCATCTTAGCCTGTCCTTGCCCCAATTGGCGTGAAGATGAAAGGTGGATGGTTCGGGTAGACCGGATATTGGTGCGCCGCAAACTGTGGCAAAATTGTTGGACGCAAGCAAGCAGCGTCACCTTTTTTATGATTCACCGTCCTGAACCGGACAGTTAATGCCTTTTCATGCGGCAAAATTTTTCAATCCCGCGGTAACAAACGCGATTCCGGGACCGTCCCTAGACCAGCGGCATAAGTCGCTTTGCAAACCGGTTTAAAAGGGAAGACCCATCCATGACCATCACCAACCGTATCACGCTTGGAATTTCGGCGGCCGCTCTTTCGCTCAGCCTGGCGCTCGCCCCCGCCGCCTTCGCCCAGGATTCCATGAAAAAGGACGACGGCATGAAAAAGGACAGCATGTCCAAGGACGACGGCATGAAGAAGGACGCGATGTCCAAGGATGGCATGAAGAAAGACGACGGCATGATGAAGAAGGACGACGGGATGAAGAAGGACGAAATGAAGAAGTAAGCATCCCGCGCAGCCTTCTCCGGCAGGCTCGCCCCGCAAGGGGCGGGCCTGTGACGTTTCAGGGCCCGCGGGCTCGATTGTCGGCTATTTGCGCTTCTTCCGGGCGGCATAGCGCGCGTCGCGCGCGGCCTTGCGCTCGGCTTCGAGCGCGGCCTCCCGGGCCGCCGCCTCTTCCTTTTCGCGGGCGAGCTGGGCCGCGGCGGCTGCGGCCGCCTCCGCCTCGCGTTTCTTCTGCTCCGCCTTGGCGGCATCGCGGGCCAGTTTGGCCTTGGCGCGCTCGGCGGCGGACGCCTCCCGCTCGGCCTGCCGCTGCTTGACCGCGGGGTCGTCCGGACCTGGCTGGCTGCGAAACTTGTTCAGGATGTTTTGCCTGGCTTCCTGCGCCGCCTTTTGCCGGTCGGCGAAGCTAGGTTCCTTGAATCCACTCATTGAACGGGGCCTTGTCGCTTTCGTTTGGGTTGGAGGACGTAGAGGTCTCGCGGGGCGCGTTGACCGCGCGTGAAGGCTTAACCCCCAACGATCGAGAGCGGTGTACAGCCGCGGGCGTCAGGAAGCCACCAAAATAGGGGGCGATTCCGGGGTTGGGTGATTATTTCCTTGAGGGGAATTGTCAAATCGGCGCGCTATCAAATCCCAGCAAGAGCTGATCTTGCCGCGCGACCAGCCAGCCACGCCGTGCCGCCGATCACCGCAAAAAATACTGCCGCCCAAGCGTCCCAGGCGGATAGCTTATTTGTAATGATCGCCACCAAAATCGTGAATGCTGCTATCCCGCACAGGGAGGCCATCGCCACACCGCACCAGTAAAGAACCCTGCCAAGACGAGCTAACATCTAGCTTTGGCCCTCGGTCCTAGCTCGACCAGGTGGTGGTCATCAAACGTCGTACAGCCGTTTCAACCGCTCGGTGATTACATCACACAAGGCCTGTAAATCGGCCTTGTTTGGTACGGGGCCGGCGTCGACCCCAAACGTCAGCAGCGAATTCCAGGGATTTAGCCCGTAAACACTCACCGTGATGCCGCGTTGCGGGCAGCCCTCGATCTGGCTCAAGTCTTGGTGGATCATTGCCGCCAATTCTTCGGCGGTCTTCTTTTGTTTGGTTGGAATTGCGGGCGCCGGATGCCGCGCCAACTGGCTGACGGCGGACGTTCCGCGGTCTTGCTGGGCGGCGTCTTGGCTGGTCATTACCCTTTCGCCTTCATCTCCGATCCCGACCAGGCGGCGGCGTATCATATCACTTTGGATCTGAAATGAGCGTCAGGGCCGACATGCTAGCCCCAGTCTGCGTTTTGGATGGAGAGCTAAGCGCGACCGCTAGAATAAATCCCGCTGCAAGACAGTACGCCACAATCGCAATTTTGGGATTGCCCATTGTTATGACCTCCCAGAAAATAGGGATCATTCAGCAGTCCGGGACCTGTGGCAAGCCGTTTTCGAGAGTTGGCAGGCCCGCTGGATGCGTTCAACTGAAGCGGCCGGCAACTTGCCAGCGCCACCGAAGACACGGCCATCGGCGTCCCAATCCTCGCGCAAGCCGACGCTGATGCGAAAATCGCGGCAGGGATCTGACGAGCCCGGAACGACAGAATAATCCTTGGCCTTCGGTGCAGGGGTTCGAGCATTCATTTGTTCGCCTTTCGGCCATTGACGGATAGATCCAATCAGGCGGCGGATTTTGCTTTTGAACGAATGAGGCAGGAACGCGTTAACCACCATGCCCCAAGACAAACCGACGACCGGCCCAATGAGAACGCAACCCCTCGAGCGCGCCTCGATAATGCCCTCACAAGTGCTGCCAATGATGCCTACGGTCGGCAGGGAGAAGAAGGCGTCACAACCAAAGCAAAAGCCAACAAGAATTGAAGCCTTGCGGGCCGCAAAGGCGAGAATAACGCGGCGCAGTTCGTTGCGGAAACAGCGGGAAGCCCTGAAGGGATAAATTCCGTTTGAGGCGACTAATTTCGGGAATCGATTTCCCGATCAAGGTTGTGAAGGTATGATAGCCCTTCCACCGTCAGGCGGTGCTCGTCTTTTTCGCCCTCGATGTATTTTTTCATCAGATGCTCGGAAAGCCGTTTGCGAGCGCTCTTCGTCTCGGAACGGTCTGCGAGAGCGCCGTATATGCTCAAAGCGCGGTCAACGGGCAGAATGTTCATTGGATCTGTCTCACGGCGGTTTGAGCCTCCTAATGGGTAAGGCTCAGTGCCCTGGATCGTTCCGCAAAAAAAATTCATCGGGAGCTGCAATCGTAGGTGCGGAGTCCGGATTGGCAGCGTCAGAGAGCGTAATCGGCAGCGTCTTGCCACCCGCCAGGACGTCTCGGCCCCAGCGGCTTTTTGTTTGGCTACCGAAATCCAGATGAGGAACGGCAAGCCTGTCGGTTCGTTGGACACGCTTCGCGGGAGTGTGATCAATGTTCGGCAAATCGGCGTTTTTGGCCCTAGCATTCGTTGCCAGTTTGATGGCGCCCAGCAAATCCCTCGCACAACGAGCAGGGGATGCAGGCGTTAGCGGTATCCCCCACGGTCCAGGCAGCATCGGCGGTGTTAATAATTCGGCCAATGACCCGAGCGGCATTGGCAATGCCGCTAAGATTCAGCCGCCCCCGTCGCCAAGCATCGCGGTGCCTGTGGTGCCCTCTGCGGCTCCAATGGTCTCCAGCCGACCGTCGCCAGGATCAATGCCGATCGTAAGGAGAGGGAACCGGAGAACCGCTATTTTATCCAGCCGCGAACTTCGTCGCTCGTCTGCCCGTGCCGCTATTCGCGCGAATGAACCACTCGATCGCAAGCTGAGCATCTGTCGGGGTTGCTAACACGCAAGTGGGGAGGCCACCCATGAGGCCGCTGCGCGGTCTGAAAGGTTCGTGTTGGAGAATTGAGGAAAGTCGCAGGCGTCCGGTTATGGGAGCGCCTCACTTTTCCGCGCCTTTAATCCTCTTTTCCAAATGACCGTTTTTGTGATCGTGAATCAACTGCCCCAGCGATGTATCGTTGAGTTGCTGAAGCACATCGCTGAGTTTGGCCGTTTCAGGCTGGCCTGCGGCGAAGGTCGTACCGTAAATCTTGCGCAGCGTGCGGACCAGCGTGTTGCTGTGCTTTTTGCTGATCTCGCCGTTTTTGTCGCGGTGGCGCTGGTCTAGTCCTGGTTGTTCCATGAGGCGCTCCTTGGATGCTGGCAGACAGGAACGCGCAAGGACGCCGTTTGCTCCTTAGTGGTGCGGGCCCATCGCTTCGATCCCAGCATCTATATCGCATTCATGTCGCACGGGAGGGGAACAGTTGCGACACCGTGCGACATGGAACGGGAGCCAAAAAATCGCAGAACGGGATAAGGGGGGCGAAGCTATGTCTAAATTAGACTCTGACGGGGACGGCAGAGCAGAACGTTTAGCTAAGGCTTTGGCATATTGATTTCGTTGACGGGCGGATAGACCCGGTAGCAGTTATTGGCGAGTGTGCAGGAATCAATCGTACCAGTCCAACGATCCAATATGATGGTGCTTAGCTGACCGGAAGGCTTCATTTCGTACCGGTTCATCCAGACGAAAGTAAGCAGGCAGACAACCAAGAAACCCAAGAGCGCCTTCGCGGTGATCGTCATTCCCGTTGCCTGCGATAAATCAGGTATTATGGCTGCGCGGGCCGCCGAATCGCCTCGTGCTGGAGAATGTTACCATGGCTGACATTTCGACCGACATGCCCCGCTGGCGGTCGCCAACCAGCGCTTATCACCTGAAGGGTGCCCAACTGCTGTTGCTGTTGATATTGGCCTGCGGATGCTGGGCCGCCCTCAATGAGGCGACCGCCAAGGATCGATGCCAAACGACGCTGGGTCGGCTAGCTGTGCAACTCAAGCTCGACTCCTACTACTCGAATTGCCAGTGCATGAAACCCACGCTGGATCTCAGCGACGTTTGCAATTTGACCTTAGCGGCAACGTTGGGACTCATTTAGGATCACAGCCGACCATTTTCGGGCGCCATCACCACCCATACACACAGACACGCCTGAGAAAAAAACCTAGCGGATCCACAGGGCCGCGACGGCACAGGCGAATCCCATCAACAGGATGCCCGAGGCAATCACAGCGACCAGATCAATTGACCAGGCGCGGGTTTTTCCACCGATCAGGTCGAGGTGTCTGGAACGGTTTTCGTCCATGTAGCTGTGAAGGTGCATGGCAGTGGCCCTCCTCGGGCGTGTTGGAATCGGCCTGCTTTGCGCGACGGCCCGTCCGGCCCCATTGCGGCCGGTCAGTGGGCCAAAAACGCGAGTGCAACGATCGCGACGACGGGCACCTCGAGCATGGCCGTGCCGATCGCGATGAGAAGGATTTCCCGTTTGGTCTGGGGGTCCATATCCCTCAACGCTCCCACACGTGGGTCGTTCCGCGCACTGCCGTCGCGTACATCACGCAGAAGTTAATGGCGGCGGCGGATTGCGAACCCACATCACACTCGTGCCGTTCTGCCCCTCGGCACACCCCCAAGACGGCCTCAGCTCGCCCCCCGCGCTGGGGCCGTTGCTTTTTCCAGCCGGCCGGTGACCAGGCGGTCGCCCAAACGTCATTCCGGCTTCCGGCCCCGTCGCGCTGGGCTGGGTCTAGAACGCCAGCAGTAGCATGGCGAAGGCCGCGACCGCGGCCAGCGCCGCCGACGAGCCGATAACGAACATGATTTCGATTTTGCTCTGTCGGTCCATGGCACTCTCGATCCGTGGTCCAAACGCCTCAAAAAAACAAACCCCAGACGTATGAGGGGGCTGGCCTGGGGTTTGTAGGCGGGGAGCGAATTCACCCTATCTCCTAGCCGCGCCGGCCGTCTTGTCTGAATGCGGCGTGTTTTTTGTAATCTGTCCGCCAAACCCTTTTGTGATCCGCCTCGATCGGCGCCGGCGGCCTGCCTCACGGCCAGCCGGTTCAATTTGGGTATGCCCTACGGAAACTATCTCTCAGCTAGTTCACTAATTCACTTGACAGCCCAAAAGAGGCTTACGGGTTACCATCGTTGCGGATTTAGTTGCGAAACAACTAAAACGTGGGAAACGGTGTGGTTGTCCCTTGAAGTTGGCCCATGTGCGCCCCTTATTGTTCGGCACGTAATTACCAGGAGCGCGCCGGCATGGCCGAGACTACAGAGGGCAGTCAGGCTTTCAGCGTGGTTGTGCGGGAAGCATTGAGAGTGCCATTGAGGCGCTACAGAGTGCCAAGGCTGGACTCACCGACCTAATTCTTTACCTGACAAGGAATCTTGGCGACTAACTACTGTCAATGGAATTTAGCGCAACAGGCGCAACACGTTTTGAAGATCAAAAACGGATATAGGTTATTGGAATCATTGGCGATCCCAGCAGGATTCGAACCTGCAACCCACGGAGTAGAAATCCGTTACTCTATCCAGTTGAGCTATGGGACCGTTACTGGCTTTATATCATTGCAAATATGAAAAATCCGCACTTCCGCCAAGCCCGATCCGAACCGTTTTCCTTATCCCGCCGACAAAGTCTTACGCGGCTGGCCGTTGGCTTTGGTCCGTCCTGACGCCACGCTGCAGCGGCGGCGCCTGCCGGCATCGCCAAAGGATTCGGCTTCTACGAATGTTGCATGCGACTCTTTCACCCCTGCGTTCCACCGCCATGAGCCCGTCACCTTTTGGCGCGCATCTTTTTGACACGCGGCGCTTGTCCGCGGCCCCAAGGAGCCTCCCATGATTGGTTTGGTTCGCGCAGCGACTGTTTGCGCCGCGCTGGCGTTTGGCCTCGTCACGGCGCAGGCGGCGGACAAGGCCTTTAAACGCGACGACCTGGCCGATTCGGCGATCAAGCTCGAACCCCAGATCAAGAGCGAAGCCGGCGCTGTCGCCAAAACCAACGCGACCTTGAAAACCGACGCCGACGCCGCCTTCAAGCGCAACGATTTCCGCACCGGCCTGCAAATCCTAGGGCAGATCGCCGCCACAACACCCGACGACAGTGCCAACTGGCTGCGGCTGGCGCGAACCATTTTCCAGATTCGTCCCGCCAACTCGAGCGAGCAGACCTTCCTGTTCGAGCGAGCCTCAACCGCGGCCTACATCGCCTATCAGCGGGCCGCCAACGCGAGTGATGAGGCGGACGCACTGGCCGTGCTCGGCCGCGCGATGTCGGAACGCAGGCTGTGGCGGCCGGCGCTCGACAGCCTGCGGCTCTCGCTCGATCTGCGTGAGGTCGCCGATGTGCGCGGTCAATACGAAAAGATGCGCGACGAACATGGCTTCCGGCTGCTCGATTATACCGTCGATTCCGACGGGGCCTCACCGCGCGCCTGTTTCCAGTTCTCCGAGGATCTCGCCAAACGCACGGACTTCGCGCCGTTCCTCGCACTTGCCGGCAACGACAAGCCGGCATTGACGTCGGAGGGTAAGCAGCTTTGCGTCGATGGGCTGAAGCATGGCGAGCGCTACAACATCAATCTGCGCGCCGGCCTGCCGTCCACCGTCAAGGAAACCCTGCCCAAATCGGCCGAATTCAACGTCTATGTCCGCGACCGCAAGCCTTTTGTGCGCTTCACCGGGCGCGCCTACGTGTTGCCGCGCACCGGCCAGCGCGGCATTCCGCTGGTCAGCGTCAATACCCCGGCGGTGTCGATCGATGTGTTTCGGATCGGCGATCGCAACCTGATCAGCACCGTGATCGGCAGCGATTTCCAGCGGGCCTTGAGCCGATACGAATTGTCGAGCCTCGGCGACGAACGCGGCGTCAAAGTCTGGTCCGGCGAACTCACGACCGCCACCACGCTCAACCAGGACGTCACGACGGCGTTTCCGGTCGATCAGGCGCTCGGCGGCTTGCAGCCGGGCGTCTACGTGATGACCGCGGTAGCCAAAGGCCCCGGCAGCGAGAACGACGGGTCGTTGGCGACGCAATGGTTCATCGTGTCCGACCTCGGTCTGACGGCCTTCTCCGGCAATGACGGCATCCACGTATTTGTCAATTCGCTGGCCTCCACGGATGCGGTGGCGAAGGCCGAGGTGCGGCTGGTCGCGCGCAACAACGAGATCCTTGCGACCCGCAAGACCGACGATTCCGGTCATGTCCTGTTTGAGGCTGGGCTCGCGCGCGGCGAGGCCGGTCTTTCCCCGGCCATGTTGACGGTGACCGGCGAGAAGGCCGACTACGCCTTCCTCAGCCTGAAATCCAATGCGTTCGATCTTTCCGATCGCGGCGTCTCGGGAAGGGCAGTGCCCGCGGGCGCCGATGCGTTCGTTTACGCCGAACGCGGCGTCTATCGCTCCAACGAGACCGTGTACCTCACGGCCCTTCTGCGCGACGGCCAGGGCAATGCCATCACTGGTGGCCCGCTGACGCTTTTGATCGAGCGGCCCGACGGCGTCGAATTCCGCCGCGCCGTGCTGGCGGATCAGGGCGCCGGCGGCAGGTCGCTTGCGGTGCCGCTCAATTCGGCCGTCCCGACCGGGACCTGGCGGGCTCGGGCCTTTACCGATCCCAAGGGGCCTGCAGTCGGTGAAACGACCTTCATGGTGGAGGATTACGTCCCGGAGCGGATCGAATTTGAGCTTTCCAGCAAGGAAAAGCAGATCAAAGCCGATCTTCCGGTAAAACTTAAGGTAGACGGTCATTTCCTCTATGGCGCGCCGGCCTCCGGGTTGCAACTCGAGGGTGACATGCTGGTGGCGCCGGCAGCGGAGCGGCCGGGTTTTGCCGGATACCAGTTCGGCATCGCCGACGAGGAGACGACCAGCAACGAGCGCACGCCGATCGAAAATCTCCCCGAGGCCGACGCCAACGGGGTTGCGATATTCCCGGTCAGCCTCGCAAAGCCGCCGTCGTCGACGCGTCCGCAGGAAGCGCAAATCTTCATCCGCATGGCGGAAGCCGGCGGCCGCGCGGTCGAGCGCAAACTTGTGCTGCCGGTGGCGCCGTCCGCCGCGATGATCGGCGTCAGGCCGCTGTTTGGCGACAAAAGCGTCGCGGAGGGCGACAAGGCCGGATTCGACGTGGTGTTCGTATCGCCCGAAGGCAAGCCTTTGGCGCGCGACGGGTTGCGTTACGAGCTGTTGAAGATCGAATCCCGGTATCAATGGTATCGCCAGAGTTCGTCCTGGGAATATGAGCCGGTCAAATCGACCACGCGCGTCGCTGACGGCGATCTGACCATCGCCGCCGACAAGCCGTCGCGCATCACGCTGTCGCCGCAGCCTGGCCGCTATCGCCTCGATGTCAAATCGACCGAGGCCGACGGGCCGCTGACGTCGGTGCAGTTCGATGTCGGCTGGTATTCCGACGGCAGCGCCGACACCCCCGATCTCTTGGAAACATCGATCGACAAACCGGAATACCAATCCGGCGATACCATGGTGGTCTCCGTCAACGCCCGCTCCGCCGGCAAGCTGACGATCAATGTGCTCGGTGACCGGCTTTTGACGACGCAAACCACCGATGTCGGGGAAGGCACCACGCAGGTGAAAATTCCCGTCGGCAAGGATTGGGGCTCCGGCGCCTATGTGGTGGCTACTCTACGCCGGCCGCTCGATGCCGCAGGCCAGCGCATGCCCGGCCGCGCCATCGGGCTCAAATGGTTCGGTATCGACAAGAAGACCCGCACGCTTCAGGTCACCCTGTCGCCGCCGGCGCTGGTGCGCCCCAACACCACGTTGAAGCTGCCGGTCAAGCTCGGCGGCCTCAACCCCGGCGAGGACGCAAAGATCGTCGTTGCCGCGGTCGATGTCGGTATTCTCAACCTCACCAATTACAAACCGCCGGCGCCGGATGACTACTATCTCGGCCAGCGCCGCCTGACCTCGGA
>DASQOU010000092.1:0-15007 GCA_035644295.1 Bradyrhizobium sp. | reverse complement strand
TCCTCGACCGAGCGCTTGCAAAGCCAACAGACCGGCGAGCGGACGGGGTCAAGGCCGTCAGCCGCGCACGCGGGGGCGCGCCAGCGCCAGCCTTGAGGCCGGACGTTCACCGGTCTACTTCCAGCACAGTTGCTCTGTTTTCGAGGGAAAAGGTCTTGCATGACTCGGGCGCGAGAGCGCCGCGGGATGGTGGATGTGTGTCTGGATACGAACGACGCCCATCGTCATTCCGGGGCGATGCGGAGCATCGAGCCCGGAATCTCGAGGTTCCGGGTCTGGTCCTTCGGACCATTCCGGAACGGCGGCCTCCAAAACTTCGGTATCAGCTGTTTGAAAATCGAAAGTGTCAGGAGGGCGCCACCACCATCTGGGCGCGGCGGCGGCGTCGGCCGATCGTGCGCATGGTGGCAAAACCGATCAAAAACAGCGCAATCTTGCTGACGATGCCGTAGACCGACATGAACGCCGACCAGGTCACCACGTCGAAGTTCATCGCCACGATCAGGTTGAGGCCTGCGGAAAAGAACATCAGGCCCGCCCAGACGTAACCGAAGATAACCGCTATATCCGGCACTATCTCGATGGCGACGGGTGGCAGATAGCGGTTCATCCACCCTGGCTTCAGCATCACGATGCCGACGATGCCGTAGATGACGGTCGGCTTGATCATCACAAAGCGCGGGTCGTCGGTGAGTAGCGTCGCGGTGCCTGTGCCTAGCACCAGAAACAGGCTCATCCATTGCATGGTATCGATCGGCTGCTTGCGCATTAACTGCCAGCCGATCTGGGCGGCGCCCAGCGCCATGCCGAGCACGACCGAGAGAGCGATGTTATGCGTCAGCAGATAAACGACAAGAAAAAGGAACGTCGACGCCAGGTCGAGAAGCAAAAGTTTTCCGGCATCGAACAGGTGCTTCATGGGATATGCAATCCGCCGTCGTCCACGCTACCTATTACACCCCGGATCAGGTCCCGTCTCTATGTTTGAGCATGATCTCCGCGCAAACGCTGTCGCGTTTGTCGCGAGGGAAAACCGGTTCCACCCCGCATCAAGTGCGGGGCAGGCTTTTCCGGATCATGCTCCAGCGAGAAGCTTTCGTTCGCGTCCGTGCAAGAGGATCGAGGTGCGGACGTCAGGTCTGCCGAAAGCCCATGCGGAACGCGCCCCAGTGGCGGCCGCGAACGTAGATCGGCGACGAGACGTCCTTCATCAGCACGAAATTGCCGCCACCCATGTCGCGCCGGTAGGTCTGCAACAGAAACGGCTTGGTGTTCGCCGCCACCTTCTTCACCGCCCGATCCTTGAACAGCCGCCGGTTCCGGCAATTGGCGTTGTTCCAGACCGGGTCGGCTCGCTGCGGCAGGCGATAGTTCGGATTATGGGTGGGAAGATAGCCGCCCTTGGCCCACGCCACGCAGAATACGATGCGGGGATCGGCCTTCTGCAGCGGATCCTGGATCGGCGGCAGGATGCGGTCGGTGAATTCGACATAGGAGGTCAAGTATTGCTTGGGGTCGGTGCCGGGAATGACGCGGTAGTTCTCATCCATCAGTTGATCGAGGCTGATGTCGCCGCGCTCGATCGCGGTCTCGAACGCCGCTGTTATTTGTTTCGCCGTATCGACGACGATGCGGATCAGCGGCGCGTCCGAGGTTTCCACGCCGCTATTGGCGATCAGTTCGATCAGGTTCTCCGAAAGGTCGAGCAGCTTGGCGACACGGTCGTCGGCATGCTTGAGGTCGATCGAGGACAGATCGACGCCCTTGGCGAGCTGGCCGAGTTCGTCGATCACCATGTCGCAATGGGCGAGATTGGAGGTCGCCGCCTTCGTGACCCCGTCGATCTCCTGGCTGACCGCGGTGAAGCCGTCCTGAACGCGAACGATGATGCCTTGAATCTGCCCGGCGCCTTCGCCGGCGTTCTTCGCCCGCAGCGAGGCGTCGCCGCTCTCGCCGATCAGACTGCCGACCTGGCCGTCGAGGTCGCGGACGGTATCGCCGATCAGTTGCGTCGCCTGGCGCGTCGCTTCGGCGAGGCTCTTCACTTCGCTGGCGACGATGGCAAAGCCTTTTCCCGCAGCTCCGGCGCGGGCGGCCTCGATCGTCGCGTTCAGCGCCAGGAGGTTCGTCTGCTTCGCAATCGCCTCAATCGAGCCCGATACCTTGGCGACCTGCGCGAGCGCGGTTCCCACGGCGCCGAGACGGTGTTCGATGCGCTCCACCGCTTCGATCAGTTCGGCGATGTGCTTCACCGCCGCCTCAACCACGGCGCGCGATTGCGTGATTTCGCCGACCGCAGCCGTTGTCGCGGTTTGCACCGCCTGCGACGCGGTGGCGATATTGTGATTGGCGGAGACCATTTTCTCGGCGGTCTTCTGCAAATGCCCGAAGCGTTCGGCCTGGGTGGAAACGCGCCCCGCCACCTCCTGCAGATTTCCGGCGACGTCCGCAAGCTCAACGCCAAGGCCACCGATCCGGTTCGCAAGCTGATCGACCAGGCGTTCGGCATCGGAAGGGATGGATGCAGCGCCGTCGTCCGTTCTCTTGGCTTGCACAACCGACATCGCGGTATTCCTCTGGGTCAATAAACTCAATGATCGATTCATGCTCAAAGCCTGTAGGCGGTGCGAAATCCACCCCAGTGCCGCCCATTGACTCGAACCGGCACGTCGATCTCGCGCATCATGATGGTTTTGCCGTTGCCCATGTCGCGGGCGTAGCTCTGGATCAGATAGGAGCGCTGGTTGCGTCCGGCGGCGAGACCGGCCGGATCGTTGAAGATCCGGCGGTTGCGGCTGTGGGCGGTGTTCCAGCCCACATCGCCGGGGCGTTGTGGGTGGGAGTAAATCTTGTTGTGCACCGGCAGGTAGCCGTTGCGGTCGATCATCACGCAGAACACCATCCGCGGGTCCTTGGCGAGGAAGGCTTCCTGAAGCGGCGGCAAGGCGCGATCCGCCCAGTCGAGGATACGGGTCCGGTGCTGTACCGGATTGGTGCCCGGTATCTCGATGTAATCGGTGTCGAACATGTCGTCGATCGAGATGGCGCCGCTCGCGACCGCGCCTTCGAAGATCTTGGTCAGCGCGGCGCCGGCTTCCATCGCGCGTGTGACGAATTCGGCGTTCTCGTCATGGATCGACCACAGCCTGTCTTCGATTTTTTCCACGAGTTCAGCATCCGGCGTCTCAAAATTTGCGTTCACGCCTACTTTCGATCGCTCGCTCAAGCGAATCCGGCAGGCGCCGATGCTCTCCATTGTGGCGGCGAGGGTTTGGTTCAGCGGCAGCGTCTCGGCCGCGGGTCCGCCGATCAGAATGCTTTCCAGGGAAATCTCATAGACCGACCCGGCGACTGGGCCGCGCGAGGTCTGGAGTTCAATTTTGAGATTGCACGGCAGCCGATCCCGCTTGCGTTGGTCGGCGCGAAGGTTCTGGCCCAGCAGCACCGCGCAGCGGCCTTTAAGTTTTTGCGCGAATTCAGTCACAGCCTTGCCGGCGTTAGCGACATGCTCGCCATGGGCCTCGGCTTCCCTGGCCGCGCTGTCGATCTCGGCGGCACTGTCGCCGACCGACACGATGAAATCCGACGCGGTGGTGACGTTCTCGGACATTTTGCTGGTAGTTTGGTTCTGCTCGGTCACCGCGCCATTGACGTTCTCGAAGACCGGCCGGATAGCCTCGATCGCCTTCGATATCCGGTGCACGGCATCGACGGATCCTGCGGCATCCTTCTGCAGCGCGTCGATCTTTTGCTTGATCTCTTCGGTGGCCTCCTGGGTTTGCACCGCGAGCGCTTTGACCTCGGTGGCGACCACGGCGAAGCCGCGCCCGGCGGCGCCGGCCCGCGCCGCCTCGATGGTCGAGTTGAGCGCCAAAAGCGTCGTCTGCTTTGCGATGTGCGCGATCAGGTTGACGACATTGCCGATCGCGGCCGAGGATTCCTTGAGCCGATCGACGCTAAGGCTGGCTTCTTGAGCGGCGGCGCTGGCCTGATCGGCGAGCTGGCTGGCGTCGCGCACCTGCGTCCCGATGCCTTCCGCCGAATGGGTGAACCGGTCCGCGGCTTGCGAGATAGTGGTTGCGGTGGTTTGCGCGGCGCTGGTGCGTCCCGTCAGGGCGTCGGTACGCTTTCGAATGGTGGAAAGCGTTGTTGCCGTTGCCTCGGCGCCGCCGGCGACGGAACTCGCCGCGCGTTCGAGCTGACGGATCATCCCGCCGAGCTCAAGTTCGAGCAGTTCGAGGATCTGCTTGGCGGAATCGGCCTCGGACGCGCCGAGAACCTCAGCAGCGGCCGCGGGCTTCGCAGCCTGCGGCTCGACCGCCGGCGCAGGGGGTGCAGGCGGGTGTTTTCGAAACATTCCAAACGCCATGAACTCTCTCGGTCATTCCAATACGGTGCCCGGTCATCCTCCCATCGCGTCATGAAATCATGGTTAACAAATGCCTCACAAACGGGCACCCGCCACTACCTTTGTACCGAAAACGCACGCAAATCTTTGATTTTGATAGGTTGCCGGCCTATAACGCCGCGCCTTCCACCCAACCACCTCGGACGGAATCCCGAAGGATAACGCATGGCCGGACATTCCCAGTTCAAGAACATCATGCACCGCAAGGGCCGGCAGGATGCCCAGAAATCGAAGGTTTTCGGCAAGCTGGCGCGGGAAATCACGGTCGCTGCGAAACTTGGAACGCCCGATCCCGCCATGAACCCGCGTCTGCGCGCCGCCGTGATCGCGGCGCGTCAGGAGAACATGCCGAAGGACAATATCGAGCGCGCCATCAAGAAGGCGATCGGCGGGGACAGCGAGAATTACGACGAGATTCGTTATGAAGGCTATGGTCCCGGCGGCGTTGCCGTGATCGTGGAGGCGCTGACCGACAATCGCAACCGCGCCGCGTCCGACATCCGCTCCTATTTTACCAAGTCGGGCGGCAATCTCGGCGAAACCGGTTCCGTCGCATTCATGTTCGATCGCACCGGCGTCGTCGAATATGACGCCAAGGTGGCATCCGACGATGCGATGCTGGAGGCGGCGATCGAGGCCGGCGCCGACGACGTCGTGTCAAGCGAGAATGGCCACGAGGTCTACGCCTCGCAGGAAACATTCCGCGACGTCGCCAAGGCTCTGGAGGCGAAATTCGGGGAGGCGCGCAAGGCGGCGCTGACCTGGAAGCCGCAAAACACCGTGTCGGTCGACGACGAGATCGGCGAGAAGCTGCTGAAGCTGATCGATGTCTTGAACGAGCATGACGACGTGCAGAACGTCTACGCCAATTTCGAGGTCTCGGACGCGCTGGTCGCCCGGATGGGCGGATAGGACGTGTCCCGGACGCGGTGCAGCGCCTTCTTTGGCGGTGCTCCGCAGAGCCGGGACCCACATGGTGTGCTAGGCGCGAGACTTAGGCATGGGGTACAATTGCCCATGACATCCCAACCGATTCGCCATCCTGTCCGCATCCTCGGTATCGATCCCGGCCTACGCCGCACCGGTTGGGGCGTCATCGAGGTCGATGGCAACCGCTTGGTCTTTATCGGCTGCGGCTCGGTGGAACCGCCGGAAGGCGCGCCGCTGGCGAGCCGCCTGTTGGCAATTCACGAAGGATTGGCCGCTGTACTCGGCGATTTGCGGCCCGCTGAGGCCGCCGTCGAACAGACCTTCGTCAACAAGGACGGCGTCGCCACTTTAAAACTCGGCCAGGCGCGCGGCGTCGCGATGCTGGCGCCGGCGATGTTTGGAATATCGGTTGCGGAATACGCACCCAACCAGGTGAAGAAGACCGTGGTCGGCGCCGGCCACGCCGACAAGAACCAGATTCTAGTGATGCTGAAGATTCTTTTGCCCAAGGCCGAGCCGAAATCCCCCGACGCCGCGGATGCGCTCGCCATCGCCATCACCCACGCGCATCACCGCCAGAGCACGACATTCCGGCTGAGGGTGGTGGAGGTATGATCGGCGGCTATCGATCTCAGCCGTCATGGCCGGGCATAGCCGTCCGAAGGACGGCGTCGCTTCCGCTCGCCTATGCCCGGCCATCCTCGTCTGACGCATCGGCAAAAAAAGACGTGGATGCCCGGCATCGCAGACAAGTTTACGCCGTCTGCGCAAGGCAGACTGCTATCGCCGGGCATGACGATCGAGAGATACTCGTTATGTCCGAGTCGACCCCATGATCGGCAAACTTAAAGGCCTGATCGACTCCTACGGCGAGGATTTTGTCATCCTCGATGTCGGCGGCGTCGGCTATCAGGTGCATTGCTCGGGCCGGACCTTGCAGGCATTGCCGTCGCCGGGCGAGGCCGCGGTGCTCTCGATCGAGACGTATGTGCGCGAGGATCAGATAAAACTGTTCGGCTTCCGCAGCGATGTCGAACGCGAATGGTTTCGCCTCTTGCAGACGGTGCAGGGCGTTGGCGCCAAGGTGGCGCTCGCCGTGCTCGGTACCTTGCCGCCGACGGATCTGGCGAATGCGATCGCGCTGCGCGACAAGGCCGCCGTGACGCGCACGCCGGGCGTCGGACCGAAAGTGGCCGAGCGCATCGTCACCGAATTGAAGGACAAGGCGCCCGCGTTCGCCAATGTCGATCCGGCGCTGGTGCATCTGTCAGGTGCGATCGACCATGATCGCGCGCCGCGGCCGGTCAGCGACGCCATCTCGGCGCTGGTCAATCTCGGCTACGGCCCGCCGCAGGCCGCCGCCGCGATTGCCGCCGCCTCGCGCAGCGCCGGTGAAAACGCCGAGACCGCACAGCTCATTCGGCTCGGGCTGAAGGAACTGGCGAAGTGAACCCGCCCTCCCGCATCGTTACGCCGGAGCGCCGCACCGATGATGTCGGCGATACCGCACTGCGTCCACAACTATTATCGGAATTCGTCGGCCAGGCGCAAGCACGCGCCAATCTGTCGATCTTCATCGAGGCGGCGCGCAAGCGCGGCGAGGCGCTCGATCATGTGCTGTTCGTCGGCCCCCCGGGGCTTGGCAAGACCACGCTGGCGCAGATCGTCGCGCGCGAACTCGGTGTCGGTTTTCGCGCCACCTCGGGTCCAGTGATCGCCAAGGCCGGCGATCTCGCCGCGCTCCTGACCAATCTCGAGGAGCGCGACGTCTTGTTCATCGACGAAATCCATCGCCTCAGCCCCGCGGTCGAGGAAGTGCTGTATCCGGCGATGGAGGATTTTCAGCTCGATCTCATCATCGGCGAGGGACCGGCCGCGCGATCGGTCAAAATTGAACTCGCAAAATTCACCCTCGTCGGTGCGACCACGCGCGCAGGCCTTCTGACCAATCCGCTGCGCGACCGTTTCGGAATTCCGGTGCGGTTGAATTTCTACACCGAGGAGGAACTGGAAAAGATCGTCACCCGCGGCGCCCGCGTGCTGCAGATCGGCATGACGGGCGATGGCGCCAACGAGATCGCGCGCCGCGCCCGTGGTACGCCGCGGATCGCCGGACGGCTGCTGCGACGGGTGCGCGATTTCGCTTCAGCGGCGGACGCGGCCTCGATCGATCGCGCGATTGCCGACAACGCGCTGAGCGCGCTGGAAGTCGATGCCGCCGGCCTCGATGCCATGGACCGGCGTTATCTCTCGACCATCGCGATGAATTACGGCGGCGGCCCGGTCGGCGTGGAAACCATGGCGGCGGCGCTGTCGGAGCCGCGCGACGCCATCGAGGATATTATCGAGCCCTACCTGATCCAGTGCGGTTATCTGCAACGCACGCCGCGCGGGCGCCTGTTGACCTCGCATGCTTTCCGGCATCTTGGCCTCGCCGAGCCCGCGCGCGATCCAGCGCAGTTCGGATTGTTCGGGAACGGAGGCGAGGACGAGTGATGGATAGCGGCACGATCAAGATCGTCGCGGCGCTGATCTGCGATGAGGTGGGCCGGGTACTGTTGGTGCGCAAGCGCGGCACGGCGGCCTTCATGCAGCCGGGCGGCAAGCGCGACCCCGGCGAAGACGACATCGCGGCGCTCTCGCGCGAAGTCGCCGAGGAACTTGGCTGCCGCGTGGTCGGTGGCTCGATCCGGCCTCTCGGCGAGTTCGACGCCATCGCCGCCAATGAACCCGGCTTTCGGGTGCAGGCTTGCCTCTACGGGATCGATGTGGCTGGCGATATCATGCCAAGCCAGGAGATCGACGAAGCGATCTGGATCGATCCGGCCGCGCCGCCCGATGTTGTTCTCGCCCCGCTGACACGCGACTATGTCCTGCCGTTGGCTTCGATGAAAAGGGTTGCCGGAAATGCCCGATGAGATGTCGTCCCTCGACGGCGAGATCCGCGACGGCCGGCATCACATGCGGATCCGGGTCTATTACGAGGACACCGACTTTTCCGGCATCGTCTATCACGCCAATTACCTACGCTTCATGGAGCGCGGCCGCACCAACCATCTGCGGCTGATGGGCGCCGAGCAGCACACGCTGTTTGCCGAAGCGCAGGCGGAAACCCCGGGCTTTGCCTTCGTGGTGCGTTCGATGCAGATCGACTTTTTCAAGCCCGCGCGGATGGATGATCTGCTTGACGTGGTGACGTGGCCGGTTGCGGTGAAGGGGGCTTCAATTACGCTGGCGCAGGAGGTGCGGCGCCGCGAGGATGCCCTGGTCAGGGCCGAAGTGCGCGTCGCCTTTATCAGCGAAGGGAGGGCCCAGCCGATTCCGAAATCGCTGCGGCAACTGATGAAGGCTGATATAATTTAGCTATCGGGCGATAGGCGATACGCCATCGACACGACGGTTCGCCGCGATACAATCCCGGCCAGATCAACCCCTTAAGGCCATCCGTCATGTCGCGCCCGCCGCTTCCGCCATTCACCCGAGAAACCGCCGCCCAAAAAGCCCGCATGGCGGAAGACGCCTGGAATTCGCGCGACCCCGAGCGCGTGGCGCTGGCCTATACCGAGGACAGCCGCTGGCGCAATCGCTCCGAATTTTTCGAGGGCCGCGCCGCGATTGTGGCGTTTCTCATGCGCAAATGGGCGAGGGAACTTGACTACCGTCTGATCAAGGATCTCTGGGCATTCGATAGCAACCGCATCGCCGTGCGTTTTCAATACGAATGGCATGACAATGCCGGGCAATGGCATCGCTCCTACGGCAATGAGCAGTGGGAGTTCGACGAGCACGGCCTGATGCGCCGGCGCGAAGCCAGCATCAACGATATCGCGATTGCAGAGAAGGACCGCCGCTTTCACTGGCCCGCGCCCGGCCCACGGCCGGCGGATGTGCCGGGTCTGGACCAGAGCCCGTTTTGATGGTGTAGAAAAACGCGGCGTCGCCCGGCGTTCGCCGGCACGATGCCGTCAATACCCGCGCGCTGGATCGACGACATTCTCGAGCGCGCCGCCGGCTTCAAAGCGCGCGATCTGACGCGCGACGTAGCGCGATATTTCGTCGGGATCGGTGTCGGCCGCGTTGTGCGGGGTCAGCACGACCTTCGGGTGTGTCCAGAACCGGCTGTCAGGTGGTAACGGCTCCATCGCGTACACATCAAGTGAGGCAGCGCCGAGCGTGCCGTCGTCGAGGCACGCCAGGATGTCAGCTTCATTCTGCAGCCCGCCGCGTCCGGCATTGATCAGGACCGGCGCCCCCATCGGGCCGGTTCGATTCAGTCTGGCGAACAGATCGCGGTTGAGGATGTGCCGGGTATCCGGGGTTAGCGGCAAAAGGCAGACCAGGATATCGGTTAGCTGCAGAAACGCATCGAGCTCTGACCTGCCGTGAAAGCATTCGACGCCGTCGATCGCTTTCGGACTGTTGCTCCAGCCCGCCACGCTAAAGCCGAGCCGCCTCAATACGTCGGCAGCATCCGATCCGAGCGTGCCAAGGCCCATGATGCCCACCGAAACGGCGCCGGCTGGCCATTGAAATTTTGGCAGCCAGCGCCTTTCGAGCTGGCTGGCGCGCAAATAGAGTTCCTGCCGGTGGTGTATCAGCACATGCAGCACGATATATTCCGTCATCCGATGGGTGAGATCGCCGACCGCGACGCGAACCAGCGGCACTTTCGGCAAGGAGGAATCAACCATCAGTGCATCGACGCCAGCGCCCAGATTGAAGATGACGCGCAGATTCGGAAATCCTGCAAGTTCGCCGGGGGCCGGCTTCCACACTGCAGCATAGTGGACATCGGCGGGATCGCCCTTCCCATCGGGCAAGAGCCAGACCGGTCGATCGCCGCACGCCTCGTCAAACCGGCGTTTCCACCGCTCGGGCGACCAATTTTCGGTCCCGCCGTGAATGAGCAGGGCGAGGGTTGCCTTGTTCATCGCAATTTTGCCTTCTGGAAGGGGGACGGGATGATCCCACTGGCCCGCATTTCCCGCACAAAATATTTCCGCTTAGCTGTCGGTCCCGGGCATACTCACTCGTCCTTGTACCAAAAGAGGAACCTTTGCCTATGCTCTATGCCATCCTTTGCTATCACGATGAGGACTTCGTCGGTTCCTGGACAAGGGAGCAGGACGTCGCCGTCATGACCAAGCTCGCCGTCGTGCAGGACAAACTGAAAAAACAGGGCCGGCTCGGGCCGGTGGCGCGGCTATTGCCGACCACCGCCGCGGCGACCCTGCGCAAGGACGATCCGCCGGTGGTGCTCGACGGCCCCTATGCCGAGACCAAAGAACAGCTGCTCGGCTTCTATGTCGTCGACTGTGAGAGCCTCGACGCGGCGCTCGACGTTGCGCGCGATCTCGGGGCGGCCAATCCCGGCGGGGCTTACGAAATTCGTCCGGTCGGGCTGTTCCAGCCCGGAGGCCAGGTGACGTGACCGACACCGCCTGGATCGATGCCGCGCTGACCTCGGCGCGTCCCCAGGCGGTCGGCGCACTCCTGCGCTATTTCCGCAATCTCGACACCGCCGAGGAAGCATTTCAGAACGCCTGCCTGCGGGCGCTCAAGAGCTGGCCGCAAAACGGCCCGCCGCGCGATCCGGCGGCCTGGCTGATCATGGTGGGACGCAATGTCGCCATCGATGAAGTGCGCCGAACCAGAAAGCAGGAGGCGCTGCCGGAGGATGAGGCGATCTCCGACCTCGGCGATGCCGAGGACGCGCTGGCCGAACGGCTCGACGGCTCGCATTACCGCGACGACATTCTGCGGCTCTTGTTCATCTGCTGCCATCCGGATCTGCCTGCGACGCAGCAGATCGCACTCGCGCTCCGCATCGTCTCCGGTCTGACCGTGAAGCAGATTGCGCGCGCGTTCCTGGTCTCGGAGGCCGCGATGGAGCAGCGGATCACCCGCGCCAAGGCGCGCGTCGCGGACGCCGGCGTTCCGTTCGAGACGCCGGGCGCGGTGGAACGCAGCGAGCGGCTCGCCGGCGTCGCCGCGATGATCTACCTGATTTTCAATGAGGGCTATTCTGCCAGCGGCGAGACATCGGAAATTCGCATGCCGCTGTGCGAGGAGGCGATACGCCTGGCGCGGCTCCTGCTGCGGCTGTTCCAGAGCGAGCCCGAGATCATGGGCCTGACAGCGCTCCTGTTGCTGCAGCATGCCCGCGCCGCCGCGCGGTTCGATGGCGCAGGCGAGCTCGTGCTGCTCGACGATCAGGATCGCACGCTTTGGAATCAAAAGATGATCGCCGAAGGTCTGGCGCTGATCGACAAGGCGATGCGCCACCGCCGCAGCGGGCCTTATCAGATTCAGGCGGCGATCGCGGCCTTGCATGCCCGCGCCGCAAGACCTGAAGACACCGATTGGACCCAGATCGATCTGCTCTACGGTACGCTCGAAATCATGCAGCCGTCACCGGTGGTGACGCTCAACCGCGCGGTTGCGGTGTCCAAGGTACGCGGGGCCGAGGCCGCGCTGGAAATGATCGAGCCGTTGGGCGAGCGGCTTTCGAATTATTTCCATTTCTTCGGCGTGCGCGGCGCGTTCCTCATGCAGCTGGGCCGCAACGAGGAAGCCCGCGTGGCGTTCGATCGCGCCATCGCGCTTGCGCATACTTCCGCCGAAGCCGCCCACATCCGAATGCATCTGGACCGGCTGATCCGCGACAGCCAGCCGCGCAACGCAAACGCAAAGAAGTAGAGGCTCGCGGCACAGCAAACCACGCTGGGCGGATCGGCCGCTAAAAATGTCCGTGTTCGCTCCAGGTCTTCGGTGGAGCGGCGTTACCCTCGATCGGCGACGCTTTTGAGGATGATGTCCGTCAGCTTGATCACAATCCCCCGAAGCCGGGCATTTTCTTCAAGCAGCGAGACGATGTCGTCCGAATGCTCGTCGTCGGCAAATCCTTCATCATGAAGCAGCGATTCGTCGAGGCATCCCTGCTCATCGAGTAATTCCTGTTTGCTATCCGTTGGATATGCGGGTCCCATGACTAATCCCCAAATTAGGTAGCCGAACGTACCCCGTCGTTCCCATGTGCAAGAGTGAATTGAGTCGCAGGCAAATTTGCGACCGAAATGGGAACGCAGCGGACACAACTTGCGTTTTTGCGCGGGCGGACGCGGCGCGGGATAAAAACTTAAAAAATAATCGCTCATCTGTCGGTTCGCGTTCCTCCCGTTCGTCTCTAGGGCATGAACCTGCGCAAGAGGGGACGAGAGATGACCGCGCAAAATTTTGAAATCATCGACGGGACTACGCCGATCAATGCCGAGACCGTGCTGGTCTCCAGGCCGGCGCGTTGGCTGGGGCGGATTCTCAGCGGTATTGTCATCCTGTTCGATGGCGCCATCAAGCTGGTGCCCTGGCCGATTGTCACGGAAACGATGGACCGGATGGGCTATGCTTCGAGCGAAAGTCTGGCGCGAAGCCTGGGCGCCATCACCATCGTCAGCACTGTTCTCTATGCGGTCCCACCGACCTCGATCCTCGGGGCGATCCTTCTGACCGGCTATCTCGGAGGCGCGATGGCGTCGCATGTCCGGATCGGCAGTCCGCTGTTTAGCCACCTCTTGTTCGGATTCTATCTCGGCGTGATGGTGTGGGGCGGCCTGTGGTTGCGCGACAGAAGACTACGCGCATTAATACCGCTGCGCAGCTGACGTACGTCACCGACCATCACGGAAGAAGGAGGGTCCCATGTTTGAAATCCTTGCCATCATTGCCGTCGTACTGGCCATCGCTATCGCGGTCGTACTCATCCTCGCCGCGACCAAGCCGGATACTTTCACTGTCCAGCGCGCGGCCGCGGTGAAGGCGCCGCCGGAAAAGATCTTCCCGCTGATCAATGACTTCCATCAGTGGGGAACATGGTCGCCTTGGGAGGGCAAGGATCCCGGGATGAAGCGCACCTATAGCGGTACGGCCAGCGGCAGAGGTGCCGTCTACGCGTGGGACGGCAACAAGAATGTCGGGTCCGGCCGCATGGAAATTCTCGACGCCTCATCGCCGTCAAAAATCGTCATCAAGCTCGATTTCCTCAAGCCGTTCGAGGCCCACAACACCGCGGAGTTCACCATGCTGCCGCAGGGCGATGGAGCGACCAACATTAGCTGGGTCATGCATGGCCCCGCGCCCTTCATGTCCAAAATGATGCAGGTGTTTATGAACATCGACAAAATGGTCGGCAAGGATTTTGAGATCGGTCTTTCCAATCTGAAAAAGCTCACCGAGAGATAACCGGATATTCAAGGCGTCCATCAGCAGAGGAGTAAGCGATGAACATTAATCCCTATCTGTTTTACGACAGTAATTGCGAAGCGGCGTTCAAGTTCTATGAGAAAACACTCGGCGGCAAGATCGAGATGATGATGAGGAATGAGGACGCTCCGGAAGGGGTGCCATTTCAGCCTGAACGCAAGAAGAAAATCATGCACGCGCGGATTTCGATCGAGGGTCAGGTGTTGATGGCCTCCGACGCGCCGCCGGACCACTTTCACAAGCCGCAGGGCTTTTCGGTCTCGCTGACGGTCAAAGACCCCGCAGACGCCGAGCGCAAGTTCAAGGCGTTGTCGGAAGGCGGCAGCACGAACATGCCGTTCGGCAAGACGTTTTTCTCCAAGGGTTTCGGCATGTGCGTCGATCAGTTCGGTATCCCCTGGATGGTGAACTGCCCGCTCGAGGGGATGTAGGGTGGGAATGCCAACGCGTCGCGCGAAGGCGCGCCCGATGACAGGCTTCGGGTGCCCATCGAGCTAAACTCACGTTGAAGTAGCAGTGGTGGGTACGGCGCTGGGGGCGCCTTTGCCCATCCTACCGGCACGTTGGATAGAAGGCGGTGAGTTCGCGTCCGCGCAACAACAGCAGCCGCGAAGTCAATCCGCCGCGGCGGCGGATCCAGCCCTGTACCGACGCCGGATAGGCCTGCAACACAAGTTCGGAAGCCTCCGGCTCGGCATACAACCGGCCGCGCCGGTCGATCGACCGCGCGGCGTGAAATCCCAGCACCGCCCGGCGCGTCACGCAGATGCGCTCGTTCGGCACCAGGCTCAGCACCAGCGTGCAGGCCGACAGGCATGGCCCGTCGATCACGACGCGTTCGCCGGAGTCGCGAACCCGCTCGAACAGATCGAGAAAAGGGCCGACCTGCCCGCCTGGACTGGCGCGAATGCGCATTTCAGCTTGCGCCGGCGGCAGGGCTGTGCCGAACAACACGCTTGCGAGAAAGATTGCCTTCATGACAGCCGTCCGGATCACATGCGCTCCTGTTTGCTCGAAGATCGAAAGAGGTTATTCAACGATAGATCGCGAGACAAGGTTCCGTCATCTGGGTGTCGTCCGCTCGACCGGCCACGCTCGTCACGATTGGAGCGTGACCATGAACCCTCCCACTATCCGTTCCTGCGCTCGCCGCGCAGCGTCGGCAGTCCGATGCCGGCGGCATCAAATCCGCCATCGACGGCGAGAATCTGCCCGGTGATGTAGCTTGAGCGATCGCTGCACAGGAAAAACACGGCTTCCGCCAGTTCTTCCTCGAGGCCGTAACGGTTGAGCGGAATGGCGTCGTGGTAGTCGGCGCGGATTTCCGGGGTGTGGACTTGCTTCGCCATCGCGGTGTCGACCGGGCCGGGAGCTATGCCGTTGACGCGGATGCCGAGCGCGGCCAGTTCG
>DASQOU010000091.1:0-8145 GCA_035644295.1 Bradyrhizobium sp. | reverse complement strand
CATGACGGTCGCGGAGAACATGTCGTTCGGACTGCGGCTGAAACGTTATCCGAAAGCCGAGATCAAGACGCGGATCGACGAGGCGGCGCGAATGCTGGATATCGTCGAACTTGTCGATCGAAAGCCCAAGCAATTGTCCGGCGGCCAACGCCAGCGTGTGGCGATGGGGCGCGCCATTGTCCGCAATCCGAAGGTTTTCCTGTTCGACGAACCGCTGTCCAACCTCGATGCCAAGCTACGCGTGCAAATGCGGATCGAGATCAAGAAAGTGCATCAGAAAGTCCGCACCACGACGGTCTACGTCACGCACGATCAGGTTGAGGCGATGACGCTCGCCGACCGGGTGGTGGTCATGAACCACGGCCGTATCGAACAGATCGGGACGCCTAACGATCTCTATCACAGCCCGGCCACGCGCTTTGTGGCAGGGTTCATCGGCTCGCCGGCGATGAACTTTCTGCCATGCCGGCTCGAAGACGTCGCTGGCAAGTTGCATATCCGGCTTAGCGACCGCATTTCCTTTCAACTGCCGCCCCGTCGCGCGGCGCGATATCAAAACGTCGGGCGAACTGAAAAACTGCTGGTTGGCTTGCGGCCCGAGCACATCGCGGAAGCGAAATCCCATCCAGAGCCGGGAATCGAAGCCTTCGATGCCGTATTGGATGTAACCGAGCCCATGGGCATGGAAACGCTGATTTACTTTACGCTCGAGGGTGCCCAACTCTGTGGGCGCGTTAATCCCAACGCCGGCGCGCGCGATGGCGGCCCGCTTCGATTGGCAGTGGACCTCAACAATATGCACCTGCTAAATGAGGGCACCGGCGCCGTCATTTGACGGCAGTACAACGATAAGAGCGAGCGGGCGGGGTAAAAGACTGGGAATGGCTACCAACAAGAAGAAAATTTTCATCACTGAATCGATGTCGCAGCAAGGTCGAGCGCTGCTGAACGCGCGGGACGACATCGAAACCATCGAATTTCCCAATTTGATCTCCGCCCGGGATTTCGAGACGATGCTGACACAGCACGCGCCGGTTCATGGCGTAGCGCTCGGCGCCACCCGTTTCGGCGAACCGGAACTGGAAGCCTCCAAAGACATGAAGGTGGTGACGCGGATCGGCGTCGGCTATGACTCGGTCGATGTCGCAGCGCTCAGCCGGCGCAAGATCCCGCTGATGGTGGCCGGGACCGCCAATTCCCCGTCGGTGGCCGAGCAGGCGTTGTTCATGATGTTGACCCTCGCCAAGCGTGCCGTTGAGATGCATGCGCTGGTCAAGGACGGCAAGTGGAGCGCCCGGCTCGGCAAACTGCCCTACGATTTGTTCGGCAAGACCGTCCTGATTGTCGGTTTCGGCCGCATCGGGACACGGACCGCAAAACGCTGTCTGGCGATGGAAATGAACGTCCTGATTTACGATCCCTATAAGTCAGCCGCGGAGATCACGGCCGCGGGCTGCGAGCCGGCGCCCGATCTCGATGCGGCGCTGCCGCGCGCCGATTTCGTCAGCATCCACTGCCCAAAGACGCCCGAGACGGTCGGAATGTTCGATGCGGCGCGGCTGAGGCGCATCAAACCAACGGCCTATCTGATCAACACGGCGCGCGGCGGTATCGTCAACGAGGCCGCACTTTACGACGCGCTCTCGTCGGGCAAGCTCGCTGGCGCGGGCCTTGATGTTTTCGAGCAGGAGCCGCCACGCGTGCCCCACTCGTTGTTCGAGCTTCCCAACGTGATCATTGCGCCGCATGTCGCAGGCGTTACCCGGGAGGCGGTCGACCGCATGAGCGAACAAACCGCGCGCAACCTCCTGAGCGCGCTCGACGGGGAACCGATCCGCCAGAACGTCATCAATCAGGACGTGCTCGGCTGATCGGGCGCGATAGGACAAAGGCCGTTGCGGTTGACGAAGCCGGCTCGGCGCCTCAGCAACGCGGAACATCACCATGGCTTTCAAAGAATACGGCAATTATGACGCGGTGGGCCTTGCGGACCTCGTCCGGAAGAGGCAAGTCACCGCCCGCGAATTGCTCGACGAAGCCATTATGCGAACCGGCAAAGTTGATCCGCAGATCAATGCGGTTGTCGTAAAACATCATGACTATGCACAACAACAAATCGATCGGGGGCTTCCGGACGGCCCGTTCACCGGCGTACCGTTTCTGTTGAAGGATCTTGAGTTTCTTGAGGGCACCCGGACCACATTGGGCGCGAGCATCTACAAGGACCATATTGCCGATCATACCAGCACCCTCGCCCAGCGCTTTCTCGATGCGGGGCTGACGATCTTCGGTAAGAGCTCGACCCCCGAGTTCGGATTGATGCCGACCACCGAATCCCGCTTGTTCGGTCCGACGCGGAATCCCTGGAACCTCGAACACTCTTCCGGCGGCGCTGGCGCAGCCGTGGCGGCGCGCATCGTCCCCGTCGCGCATGCCAGTGACGGCGGCGGCTCGATCCGCATTCCGGCCTCTGCATCCGGCGTGTTCGGATTGAAGCCGACCCGCGCGCGCAACCCGATCGGTCCCGAGCGCGGCGAAGGCTGGGGCGGATTCTCCTGCGGCCACGTCGTGAGCATCAGCGTGCGCGACAGCGCTGCCATGCTGGACGCCATTCATGGACCAGAGCCATCGAGCCCTTATGTGGCGCCCATGCCGGAGCGGCCGTTCGCAGAAGAGGTCGGTCGCGATCCCGGCCGGCTGCGCATCGCTTTTACCGACAGGTCGCCCTATGGCGATACCATCGATACCGAAATTGCGGCAGCGGTTCGGGAAATAGCGGCCCTGCTGGACAGGCTCGGCCATCATGTCGAGGAGCGCGCGCCGGTGCTGGCCGCCGACCCGGCCGTCGTGATGACGGCCATCATCAGCGCCCACACCGGCCTCGCAATGCGGCTCGCCGAGCGGCAATTCGGCCGCGCCATGACCGACAGCGACATGGAAATCCTGACACTTGCGACCGCGCATAACGCGCGTAAGGCCACAGGAATCGATTATGCGGCCGCGCAAATGAGCGCGTTCAAGATTTCCCGCGGGTTGGCAACTTTCTTCGAGGGTTGTGACGTATTTCTTTGTCCGACGCTTTGCTCGCCGCCGCTCCGTATCGGCGAACTCAACCCGATGTCGAGGGATCTTTCGCATATTTCGCCGATCCTGCGCCGCTATATCCCGGCAACCTCGATGTTCAACATGTCCGGTCAGCCGTCGGTGTCGGTGCCGCTGGCGTGGAATACCGCCGGATTGCCACTCGGCATGATGTTCGCCGCGCGCTTCGGAGATGAGGCGACGTTGTTTCGCCTGGCCGCCCAGCTCGAACAGGAACGGCCCTGGAAACAAAGGCTGCCGCCAATTTGCGCGTGAATTGACAAAACTCAGCCGCATTCCGGGCGGAGGAAGCGCGTCGCGCCGTCGGCGGAGCTCATTTTCGGCGTGAAGCAATTTGCCCGTGGAGATTGAAATTTGACCCAGAGCGACCCGACCGATCATGCGCTAGCGACCATCGCCAGCATCCTCGATCACCCGGGATCCCATCGCGAGCCCGAAAAGGCCGTCGCTGAAGAAAAGCCCGATACGTCCGGGCGGGTCGAGGCTGAGGGCTATTCAAAATTTGGTCCCGGTCCCATTGAAACCATACGCTTCAAGTGGACCGTTCGCCGCGAAGATGATGGCCACTACTTCGTGGACGAGACCATCGGTGAAGATTCCCGGCCCGTGACCAATGGGCCGATGTCAGCGGATGCCGCAATCAGATTCGTTGACGATCAGGCGGCCGAGGCGCGACAACGATTTGAAGCGCTAAGGAATGAAATGGCCGGTCGCGCCGCGGCGGTGAATATGAACATGATCCGCAACGACGGTGACGAAATATAGGGCGGTCGATCTCCTGGGCTTCACCGACCCGGGTTTCCCTGCAAATTTGGCGTTCCCAGAAAATTCTTCTTGGCCAGCTCCACGCCGCAATGGCGCAGGATATCGTAGGCCGTTGTCAGGTGAAAAAAGAACTGCGGCACGCTGAAGGTCAACAGCAGGGATTGCCCGGTAAATTTTCGCGTCGAACCGTTCCGAAACGTGAAGACGACTTCCTTCTCGCCGGCGCCGTTGATTTGCGCGGGCAGTATACGCCCCACGAAATCCCTCGCGATCGCGACGCGTGCCTTGAGTTCGGGAATGTCAGGCTCAGTCTCCGGAAATACCGGGGGATCGATGCCGGCCAGCAGAGCGCAGGCAAGCACCGCGTGCCTGTTCGTTTCGCCCACCTGGCGCGTGAAATTGTACATATTGGGATAAAGGCGCGCGTTGAGCAGAATAGCGGGATCGATTTTTCGCACCTCGGCATGGGCCGCCGCATGGTCGAGCAGATCGGACAGGCTGCCGAGGAACTGAGTGAAAACCCCGACCGATGATTGATGCATTGAGATGGTCACGATTGCGATCCCCTGACGCGGCGCGATCTCCAAATAAGCTTGATTTGACCACACGTCCATCCTCCAGGCTTTTGTACTGAGACTGGGTTGAATCCAGACAACGCTGCGCAAACGCAACAAGGCCGTCGGGTTGGACGCCGACGGCCTGTAATCGTTGCGACGTGGAGCCGCGCGAGGCGGTGCCGAGCGTACGATGACAATGACAGGCCGCGCCTGCCCTGCCGTGCCATGACGACGTGCGCTTGCCCGTCGTCATTGTCGAAAAACGATCATTCCGACAACAACCGAATACTGCGTCCGACCGGCGATGATTTGGAGTCCAAAAGAGAACAGCGAGCGGATTTATTTTTGAAAGCGCGATCAAGACAGCCGTACTGACAAAACTTCAGTAGTTATCAGCACCGACCGCCCAGCGGATCTAGCCGACTGCGCGGCGGCTATTGGCCGACTTTGGCGGAATAATCGGCGTCGCTCACCGGCTCCATCCAGGTCGCATGACTGCCCTCCAGCGATTCCTGCGTCGCAATGTGGGTCATGCCGTTGGTCGGAGAGCCACCATGCCAGTGTTTTTCGCCCGGCGGAATCCAGACCACATCGCCGGGTCTGATCTCGCGCACCGGCCCGCCCTTGGCCTGGACCCGGCCCACGCCTGAGATGACGTACAGCGTCTGGCCGAGCGGATGCGTGTGCCAGTTTGTCCGCGCGCCCGGTTCGAAGGACACGCGGGTCGCGACAACGCGGGCTGGTGCCGGCGCGGCAACGATGGGGTCCTGCCAGACCGTGCCGGTGAAGTACTCCTTGGGCGCGAGGCGCGTTGGCCGCGAGCCGGCGAGATGGATATCCATGGACTTTCCTCCTGCGATCACTCCATTCGGTCTGTCAGACTATTTTTCGAGGCCGCGTAGCGCGCTTTGGTTTCGGCATTCATGGGATAGAGGCCGGGCAGCACCGCGCCGTTGTTGACCTGATCGACGATCCAGCCTTCCATTCTCTCCTGCTCGGCGCCTTCGGCCAGAATAAGGTCGAGAAACGCTTTTGGAATCACGACCGCGCCGTCCTGATCGGCAACGACAATATCGTCCGGGAAGATGGCCACGCCGCCGCAACCGATCGGCTCGCCCCAGCCGACGAATGTCAGCCCGGCGACCGAAGGCGGCGCCGCATATCCGTCACACCAGACAGGCAGTCCGGTGCCAAGCACGCCCTCGAGATCGCGGACAACGCCATCGGTGACCAGCGCGGCGACCCCCCGCTTGACCATGCGTGCGCACAATATATCGCCGAAAATGCCGGCATCGGTGACGCCCATGGCATCGACCACCGCGATACAACCCTCCGGCATCGCTTCGATTGCGGTTCTGGTCGAAATCGGCGACGACCATGATTCCGGCGTCGCCAGATCTTCCCGGGCAGGCACGAAGCGCAACGTAAAGGCTGCTCCAACCAGGCGCTTCTGCCCCGGCCGCAGCGGACGCGTACCCCGCATCCAGACGTTTCGCAGGCCCTTTTTGAGGAGAACCGTAGTGATGGTGGCGGTGGAAACGCGGGACAGCGTCGCAAGGGCTTCGGGGGTCAGGGACATCGAAAAAACAACTCCGGTGGGGATGGATCGATCCGGCATCTTGCGGGGCACGCGCCTCGCGTCAAGAGCCGTGGTGAACTGCCGTCCAAGAGAGGTATCGCATCTCTGGGATCAGCGCACCTTATCACAGCATGCTTGATTAATTTATTGAACCTGTTGGCTTATTTGCGTGAAGCGAATTCCACTTCTCGCGAAAACACGCTAAAGCTTGCGCCAACCGACGAGCTTAGAAGGCCATGGCCGCGATACTCTCCCCACCCCGCCTTTTGCCGAGTGGCGACAGCGCCATCACGGTGGAATTCAGCCGCAATATCGATGATGCCGCAAACCACCGGGTGCTCGCGCTCGACCAGACGCTGGCGCGTGAGCCCATTTCCGGTGTGACCGAAGCAGTCCCGACTTATCGATCCCTGCTGGTTCACTACGATCCCACCCAGATTGATTTCGATACGTTGGGCAAGAAACTCGTCGAACTCGCGCGACGGCCGGTTCCGCCAACGCAGAACACGCGGCGCTGGCGGATTCCCGTGGTGTATGGCGGCGAGCATGGCATCGACCTTGAGGATGTCGCCAAGACGCTGAAGACCACGCCTGACGACATCGTCGCGCGGCACATTGCCGGCGACTACCGCGTCGCGATGATCGGCTTTACGCCGGGCTGGTCGTATCTCAGCGGTCTCCAGGATTCGCTCCATCTGCCGCGGCGACAAAACCCGCGTTTGTTGACGCCGGCCGGCACGATTTCGATCGGCGGCGTGCAGACCGGCGTGCAATGTCTGGCCGGTCCGAGCGGCTGGCATTTGCTCGGCCGAACGGCGGTGCGAACCTACCAATTGCATCGCGATCCGATCTTCCTGCTGGAGCCGGGCGATCGCGTGACGTTTTCGAGGGTCGATGCCAAGACCTTTGCGGAACAGGATCGCGCCGCCGAACACGGCGAGATCGTCGCGGAATTGATGGCCGCATGAGTAAGCTCGTCATTTCAGCTATTGGCCCTGCGAGTTCGGTGCAGGACGCCGGACGCTTCGGCGCCCAGCGTTACGGCCTGCAGCCGAGCGGCGCGATGGACCGGCTTGGCCTGGCGTCCGCGAATTGCCTCGTTGGAAACGCGCTGTTCGCCCCGGGGGTCGAAATCGGACCCTATGGCGCGGCGTTCACCGCACGCCAGGGCGCCGTCCGCGTTGCGCTTTCGGGCGCATCGCGCAGTGCCGACATCTCGGGACGCGCGGTTGCGTGGGATACATCGGTGACGATCGCCGACGGCGAGGCCTTGAAGCTCGGGCTCGCCCGCGGCGGGTCTTTCAGCTACCTCGCAATCGAGGGCGGGATTGCGGGCGAGCCGATGTTCGGCAGTCTGGCCGTGAACGCGCGGGCTGGCCTCGGCAGCCCCTACCCTCGTCCGCTGCAGGCCGGCGACGAATTGCAGGTGGCGGCTGCAAGCGCCGCCGCCGAGCGCCGGATCGATCTTCCCGCCGCGGTCGCGGGCCCGATCCGCGTGGTAATGGGCCCGCAGGACGATGAATTCGGCGACGGCTTAAATCTATTTCTGGATAGCGAGTGGAAGATATCTGCGACCAGCGATCGGATGGGCTATCGGCTGGAGGGGCCCGTGATCCGCCATCTGCACGGCCACAATATCGTCTCCGACGGCACCGTGAATGGCAGCATCCAGGTACCCGGCAACGGTCAGCCCATCGTCCTGATGTCGGATCGCGGCACCAGCGGCGGCTATCCCAAGATCGCCACCGTCATAACCGCCGATTTTGGACGGTTCGCGCAAATTCCCGCCGGAACAAGTTTTCGGTTCAAGGCAATCGGCATGACTGAGGCGCAAGCCGAAGCACGAAAGTTTACCGAACTGCTGCGTACCCTGCCCGATCGCCTCCATCCGATCGAGAGCTTTGATCTCAACATCGAGGCACTGCAAGATGCTAACGTCGCCGGCGCCGCCGTCAGTGCGGTTGACGCCGGAACCTGGCAGATTCCATCACCGGCAGACGCGCTGACACAGGACTAATCCGGGCAACGCCCAACCAGCAAGCGGACAACAACAATGAAAACAATCGATCTTAACTCTGATCTCGGCGAAAGCTTTGGCGCATGGGAAATGGGCAACGACGCCGCCATGATCGATGTCGCCAC
>DASQOU010000090.1:0-11382 GCA_035644295.1 Bradyrhizobium sp. | reverse complement strand
CCACCTGCAGAACCTGATCCATCGTTACATCAATCAGCCAAGCCCGGAATTGTTCGCCGAGATATCGCATCTGCGCGAGGCCGTTCGTGAAACCCTCACCACCCGCGCCGCGACCGACCCGATGCTGTCAGGCTCGGTGGCGCAGCTTGAGCACGTCACCGAGGGCTTCCTCAACGGCTTCGGCGAATTGCGCCGGGTCCAGGGGACAATCGCGAAAACCTACGAAGACGAGATCCTGACCCCGGCCCGGGACATGGCCGGGCTCTACTCGATCATCGAGGGCGCGACGGGCCATCGCGATGCCTTGATTTGGCCGTCGCTTGGAAAATCCCGCGAGGCGTTTACAGCGATGCTGGTCGCCGCCAATGCCTATTACCTCTCACTAGCGAGCGCTTCGGCCGAGGAAGCCCGCCGCAACACCGAGACCATCGAACAGACCATTCCGGTCATGATCGACCTTGCCGACAACGATCTGCAGCGGATGGCGCTGCAGCGATTGAATGCGCGGACGATGGCGATGCGCGACGGGCTTGTGAAACTGTCGGAACAGCTCGCCAACCGGACCGCATTGTTGCGCAACGCGATCGACGCCAGCCAGGCCGAGGCCTCAAGCGCCATCGACGAATTGTCGGTCAAGATGCGGCAGCGCGGGCAAAAGGCGCAAGAGATGTTCGACCAGACGCTCGCCGACATATCCCGCAAGGTGTTGTCGATCGCGGTGATCTTTCTCGGCATCATCATCACCGCAGGAGTCCTGATCGCGCTCTCGATCCGCCTTCCCCTGCAGCAGATCATGGCGGCGATGCAGGCGATCACGTCAGGCGATTACAACCGGCGCGTCCAGGGAACCAGCGCCAAGGACGAGGTCGGCGAGATGGCGCGCGCGGTGGAAGTATTCCGCGAAAACGCCATCGCCAAGCGCAAGACCGAAGACGAGTTGCGTGCTTCCAAGGAGAAGGCCGAGAACGCGCTGCTCGAACTGAACGCCGCGCAACAAAACCTGATCGACGCCGAACGCCTGGCAGCGCTTGGCGGCCTGGTCGCGGGCGTCGCCCATGAGGTCAACAACCCAATCGGAATCAGCCTGACGGTGGCCTCAAGCTTCGCGCGCCGCGCCGAAATGTTCGAAGCCGAGCTGAGATCGGAGACCGGCCTGCGGAGATCCCAGCTTGAGGAATTCGTCCGAACCTCGCGCGATGCGGCCCAGCAATTGGTCGGGAATCTGCATCGCGCCGGCGAGCTTATTCAGTCCTTCAAGCAAGTCGCGGTGGACCGCTCGCATGCGGAACGCCGGCAGTTCAACCTGAGCGAGGCGACCGACCAGATCATCGCCAGCCTGCGGCCGGCCCTGAAGAAGGCGTCGATCACCCTGTCGGTCGAGGTCCCGGAAAGCCTGGTCATCGACGGCTATCCGGGCTCCTACGGCCAGATATTGACCAATCTATTCCTCAACGCCGCCAATCATGGCTTTGCCGACGGGCGGTCCGGTGCGATCACGATTTCCGCAAAGCCCCGCGGCAATGATGACGTCGAGATCATTTTTGCCGACAATGGGGCCGGAATGACGCCGGATGTGCAGCGGCAGGCGTTCGACCCGTTTTTTACGACGCGCCGCAACGAGGGAGGTACCGGGTTAGGCCTGCACATCGTCTATAACCTCGTCACCCAACAGCTCGGCGGCCGGATGATGCTGGACTCAAGGCCGGGACAAGGCACTACATTTCGCATTATTATGCCGCGGGCCGCCAGGGGCGGTCTTGCAACCGAAGACCAAGACCGCGACGGGACCGCTTTATGGCCGACCAGGACGATGTCCTCCACCTGATCGAGGATTCCGGCGCCGTGCCGGTGGAATCGACCGCGCGCCGGTGGAAGATCGCGGTTATCGACGACGATCAGGCCGTCCACGAAGGCACCCGCTTTGCGCTGAGCGACTATTGTCTCAATGGGCAGGCGCTCGAAATCCTTTCGGCCTATTCGGCCGCCGAGGGACGAGCGTTGATGCATGCGCATCCCGACGTCGCCGCCGTGCTGCTCGACGTCATCATGGAAACCGACGCCGCCGGCCTCGATCTCGTCGAGTACATCCGCAACGAGATCAAGAACGAAACCGTCCGCATCATCCTGCGCACCGGACAGCCCGGACAGGCGCCGGAGCGACGCGTGATCGTCCACTACGACATCAACGACTACAAGGCGAAGACCGAACTGACGGCCGACAAGCTGTTTACCTCGCTGACCGCGGCACTGCGCAGCTACCAGCAGCTCGAGCGCATGATGCAAACCCGGCGCGGGCTCGAAATCATCATCGATGCCGCCTCCACCTTGTACGATTTCAAATCGATGCAGCGCCTGGCCGAAGGCGTGCTGACGCAAATCGCCTCGCTGCTCAATGTCGATTGCGCCGGCATCCTGGTGCTGCGCGACGGCGGCGCGGTCGCTGATGATTTTTCCGTGCTTGCCGGCTCCGGCTGCTACAGCCGCTTTATCGGCACCGCCGGATCCAAATCGCTCGACCCCGACCTGCGCTCGATGGTCGAAGCCGCCTTCAGGCGGCGCAAGCATGAATTTGTCGATCAGCGCACCGTCCTCTACATCCGCACCGGCAGTGGACGCGAAGTCGTGGTGCTGCTGCAAGCCGAGCGCCAGCTATCCGAAACCGACCGCTCGCTGGTCGAGATTTTCGGCAGCCGGCTTTCGATCGCATTCGACAATGTCATTCTCTACCAGCAGCTGAACGAGGCCAATACCCAGCTCGAGGACCGGGTCGCCCAGCGCACCCGCGCGCTGATGCAGGCCAACCGCAGGCTGTCGGCGCAATGGCTGCGGCTTCAGCGCGCCAACGGCTTCAAGAACGAGATCCTCGGCACCGTCGCCCATGACCTGAAAAACCCGCTCGGCGTGATCCTCGGCCGCACCGAAATGCTCACCGAACTGATCGCTGCCAGCTCTTCCAAGGAGAGCGTAACGTCTCAGGTCGAACACATCCGCGACGCCACCAAACGTCTGACCTCGATGGTCGACCATCTGATTTCGGACGCCATGGCCGATGCCTTCGACATCACCATTCGCCGCGAAGCAGTCGACATCGCAGCGCTGGTCAGCGAAGTCGCCGACGCCAATCAGCCGCTGGCCGTCAACAAGCAGCAGACGATTGCGGTTTCGGCGCCGGCAAATTCCGTCACGATGTGCGACGCCGACCGGATACGGGAAGCGATCGACAATCTGATCAGCAATGCCATCAAATACTCGCCGATCGGCGGCAAGATCGCGGTGCTGGTGGACCACCAAAAGAAAAACACCGTCGTCCGCATCGCCGACGAAGGCGCTGGCCTTTCGCCGGAGGATCTCGGCCGATTGTTCGGCCGCTTCCAGCGGCTTTCGGCCAAACCCACGGCCGGCGAAAGCTCAACGGGCCTGGGCCTGTCGATCGTCAAGCGCATCATCGACATGCATGGCGGCGAGGTGACCGCCAACAGTGCCGGGCCCGGACAGGGGTCCACCTTCACCATCATATTGCCGACGACGGACGCATAAAGACATGACTCAAAGTCCGCACATCATCATTGTCGATGACGAGGCGCCCGCCCGCGAGATGGTCGGCGACTACCTCAAAATGCACGGCTTTACCGTGACGCTTTGCGACGGTGGCAAGAGCCTGCGCGGGGCGATCGAAGCCGCGATGCCGGATCTTGTGGTTCTTGATCTCAATATGCCGGAGGAAGACGGGCTTTCCATCATCCGCGACCTGAAAAGCCGCACCAATGTCCCGGTCATCATGCTCACCGCCACGGCAAGCCCGATCGATCGCGTGGTTGGACTGGAACTCGGCGCCGACGATTACATCGCCAAACCCTGCGAATTGCGCGAACTGATGGCGCGAATCCGTTCGGTATTGCGTCGCAGCGCACCGGCCCGGCCGCAGGCCACAGCGACTGAGGCCAGCGCAGCAAAGGCGGCGAAAGACGCGCTGGTGCGGTTTGGCACCAAGTGGCTCGACCTCGAGGCGCAGGCGCTGCGCGACGAAGAGGGCAACGAGCATCCGCTGACGGCTTCCGAATTCGGCTTGCTCAAGGTTTTCGCGGCGAATCCAAAGCGGGTATTGTCGCGCGAGCGCCTGCTGGAATTGGCCAATGCGCGGGACAGCGAAGCCTTCGATCGTGCGGTGGACTTACGAATTATGCGGATCCGGCGCAAAATCGAGCTTGATCCGACCAAGCCGGCGGTGATCCGGACCATCCGCGGTGGCGGATATCTGTTCTCGCCCCCTGGGGACAAAGCCTGATTTGCGTCGTCTGGCTTTCAACGACGCAATGCAGTAGTCATTACCCGGCCACGGCCATGACAGGTATCTTGTTGAATATGGATATTGATCTCATGTTCAGTCGTTTTGGTACAATGTCACATCTCGCGATCAAATGCCTTGCCATCATGCCGTTGCTCCTTGGCGCAGCGTCGGCTCCCGCCGCTGCGACGGCACCCAATTCGCATCTCAAAGTTTATCTGCTGCGCGGCCTGACCAACGTGCTGTCGCCGGGGATCGATCAACTCGCGGATGAACTCCACAAGAGGAATATCGATGCAACGGTGGCCAACCATGCATTTTCGGATTTCCTTGCCGCCGAAGCCATACAGGAGTGCAAGAGCGGGCGCGTGAGCTCCATCGTCCTGGTCGGTCATTCGCTTGGCGCCAGCGCCGCGGTGAGCATGGCCGAGCAATTGCAACAGGCCGGCCTCCGCGTCGCTTTGATCGTCACGTTTGACCCCGTCGTAAAGACCGTCGTTCCCGATAACGTCCATCTCCTGAAGAATTTTTATCTCTCCAGCGGAGTCGGAACGACGGTAGAGCGCGGCGGAAAATTCCACGGCGTGTTGCAGAACGTTGATATGGGGCGCACCGAATTCGGCCACATCTCGCTAACGACCGCGCCTTCCGTTCAAAGGCAGGTCCTGCGGGATATTCTCGCCGCAAATTCCGGATGCCGCTGAAACAGGCCGAAAAGTCCTATTCTGAGCCCTGAGACCGCCTTCGCGGGGCGATCCACAACCCAAGATTTACCTCGTTCAAATTGCTGGTTTTTCCGGCCCGAATGTTTCATCGCGCATGCTGCGATGAAACAATTCTCCTGCGCACGAAACCATTTTCCGCTTTTCGCGCAGACGTCCCGAAACGTTCGCTGACTATCAATTTACCCAACGAAACGCCGTTAAAGCGGCGACACTTGGGGAGACTGTCATGCCGAACGTCATTGCCATCAATGCCGCAGCTTGCCGGGGCATCATCGCCGCGGCGACTTCGGACGAAATGCTGCTGGAAAGTATCGCCGATGGCGGCCGGAGCGCGATGCATATTCTTTACTCCCGCCACAATGTGCGGGTTTACCGTTTCATCCTGCGCATGGTGCGGGATGCCACCCTCGCGGAGGATCTCACCAGCCAGGTCTTCCTTGACGTCTGGCGCACCGCCAGCCGGTTCGAACGGCGCTCCCAGGTCTCCACCTGGCTGCTTTCCATCGCTCGCTTCAAGGCGCTGTCCGGCCTGCGCCAACGCCGGCACGAGGATATCGACCAGGAAGACATGCTTGAGATCGCCGACGACGCTGACACGCCCGAAGCTTCGCTCGATCGCAGCAACACCAGCACCATCCTGCGCGCCTGCGTTGCGAAACTGTCGCCGGCCCATCGCGAGATCATCAACCTTGTCTACTATCACGAGAAGTCGGTGGAAGAGGCGGGCGAGATCATCGGAATTCCCCAGAGCACGGTGAAGACCCGGATGTTCTATGCCCGCAAACAGCTCGCCGGTCTGCTCAAGGTAGCCGGCGTCGACCGCCTGGCCGCGTGAAACTTCAATACCTAGTCTCCGGCCACGAATACCAGCGACGACCCGGAGGGATGGTCCCCCGGGTCGTTTCGCGTTTGCGAAAATCTCACGAACACGTGACGCGGACGGCGTAACGCTTCGCCTTGGATTCCCGAAGGATGATTGAGAGCAGGTGCGGCCGCAGGGCCAAGCCGCGACCGTTCGAAGGATTCCTTCCGATGCTCAACTTGGTTCTTGCCCTGCTGGCCGGCGTGGTCACCATCGCGGCGCCCTGCACGCTTCCGGTGCTGCCCATATTGCTCGGCGCATCGGTAGGTCAAACCGCCAAGGCACGGCCGGCAATGATTGCGTTCGGATTTGTCCTGTCGTTTTCGGCGACCGCATTGTTGCTGAGCGCCATCACCGGCATTTTCGATTTCGATCCCAATGTGCTGCGAAGCGCCGCGGCCATCCTGCTGCTTGGATTTGGGTTGCTGATGGTCTGGCCGGCGCCGTTCGAGTGGCTATCGGTCCAGCTCGGTGGACGTCTCAACGTCGCTTCGGCCGGCAACGCCGGGTCCCATCCAGGCAATATCGGCGGCTTCGTGCTCGGAACAACCCTGGGCCTGGTCTGGACGCCTTGCGCGGGTCCGGTGCTCGGCTCGATCCTGACTATCGTTGCGACATCCAAAGAAACGGCATGGGCGAGCCTGCTTCTTGTCGTCTACGCCGTGGGTGCCGCGATTCCGATGCTGGCGATTGCCTATGGCGGCCAGGCCGTCACCACCCGCGTGCGCCGCGTCGCACGGATATCCCCAAGGCTGCAGCAGGGATTTGGCGTCGCCGTGATCGCGTTCGCGGTTCTCTCCTACTTTCAATATGACACGCTGATCTTGGCGTGGCTGACGGCTTTCTACCCGACCGGCCAGATCGGCCTGTAATCATTTGCGACCAAAGGAGACATCCATGACGATACGATCGCTCGCTACATCTGCTTCGGTGATTGCCCTTTGTCTGGTCGGCGCGATAGGTGCCAACCTCAGCAGCGTTGTCGCGCGCGAGCCGACGGCCTCCTTCACGGTCGCCGCAGCGCAGAGCACCGCGCCAAATTTCATCGGCATCAGCAACTGGTTCAATTCCGCGCCGCTCAGCATGGCCGGCCTGCGCGGCAAGGTGGTGCTGGTGGATTTCTGGACCTATGGCTGCGTCAATTGCGTCAATACGCTGCCTCACGTCACCCAGCTCTATGCGAAATATCGGGATCGCGGCCTTGTCGTCGTCGGCGTGCACACGCCGGAGTTCCCGTTCGAGCGATCGGCATCAAACGTACAGGCCGCAATGAAACGGCACGGCATCACCTATCCGGTCGCGCAAGACAACGACTCGCAGACCTGGAACGCCTATGGCAACCAGTATTGGCCCTCACAGTACATCGTCGATCAAAGTGGAAAGATCGTTTTCCATCATGACGGCGAAGGCCAGTATGACCAGATTGACCGCACCATCGCGCGCCTGCTGAACGCCGATAGCTGAGCTGCGCGGCCGGCGGAACTGGACGGTACCCTCGTCACGTTCCGCATGATAGAACCGTCTCACAGCGGTGACGACGGATGGCTGCCATGTTCGAGGGCTGGGATGCGGTGGTATTGGCCCGTGCGCAGTTCGCCTTCACGATGTCGTTCCACATCGTGTTCCCCGCCTTCTCGATCGGTCTTGCCAGCTATCTCGCGGTCCTCGAGGCGCTTTGGCTGTGGACCGGGCGCGAGGTCTTCATCAACCTGTTCAACTACTGGCTGAAGATCTTTGCCGTCGCCTTCGGCATGGGCGTGGTGTCCGGCATTGTGATGTCCTACCAGTTCGGCACCAATTGGTCGGCCTTCTCCGACAAGACCGGCCCCGTGATCGGCCCACTGATGGCCTATGAGGTATTGACCGCGTTTTTCCTCGAGGCGGGCTTCCTCGGCGTCATGCTGTTCGGCATCAAGCGGGTCGGCCACCGGCTGCATTTCTTCGCTACCCTGATGGTCGCGATCGGCACACTCATTTCGACATTCTGGATCCTCTCCGCCAATTCCTGGATGCAGACGCCGACCGGCTATGCCGTCAATGCCGATGGGCAATTCATCGCGGCAAGCTGGCTCAAGGTGATTTTCAACCCCTCATTTCCCTATCGCCTCGTGCATATGGTGCTGGCGGCTTACCTCACCACGGCGCTTGTGGTCGGTGCCGTCGGCGCGTTTCATCTTTGGCGGGATTCCCATCTCGCCGGTCCGCGGGTGATGTTTTCGATGGCGATGTGGATGGCGACCCTGGTGGCGCCGATCCAGATTCTCGCGGGCGATCAGCATGGTCTCAACACCCTTGAGCATCAGCCTGCCAAGGTGATGGCGATGGAGGGCCATTACCAGAGCCACAAGGACGGTGCGCCGCTTATTCTGTTCGGCCTGCCCGACCAAGCCGCGGGCAAGGTCAAATACGCGATCGAAGTCCCAAAACTGTCCTCTCTGATTTTAAAGCACGCGCTCGACGCGCCGCTCGCCGGCCTCGACACCGTGCCACGTGAAAACTGGCCGCCGGTGCCGATCACATTCTGGTCGTTCCGGATCATGGTTGGGTTGGGGTTTTTGATCATGGGGCTCGGCCTGTTCAGCCTGTGGATGCGCTGGCGCGGCGCACTCTACGAGAGTCGGTTGCTGCATATTTTCGCAATGGCGATGGGCCCGGCGGGCTTCCTTGCCGTGCTCGCGGGCTGGATCACCAGCGAGACCGGACGTCAGCCGTTCACAGTCTATGGATTGCTCCGCACCACCGATTCCGCTTCGCCGCTGGCCGCACCTGCAGTCGGTTCTTCGCTAACCGCTTTCGTCATGGTCTATTTCATCGTGTATGCGGCAGGCCTGACCTACCTGTTCCGGCTGATGGCACAGCCGCCGCATCCCGGCGAAGAGGGACCGAGCGGCGATATGCCCGCCCGTGCCGCGGGCATCACGCCCGCGTCCGGCGCGGCTGCGGAAGGATCCGCCTGATGACCAGCCTCATCGACTTCGCAACGATCTGGGCGTTCATCATCGCGTTCGCTGTCTTCATCTATGTGGTGATGGACGGGTTCGATCTCGGCCTCGGCATCCTGTTTCCGCTGTTTCCCGAAAAAGCCGATCGCGACGTGATCATGAACAGCGTCGCCCCGGTCTGGGACGGCAACGAAACCTGGCTGGTGCTCGGCGGTGGCGGATTGATGGCGGCGTTTCCACTTGCTTACGCGGTGCTGATGCCGGCGCTGTATACGCCAATGATCGCGATGCTGATCGGGCTGATCTTTCGCGGCGTTGCCTTCGAATTCCGCTGGCGGACCACGCAGAGGACGCGCAATCGCTGGGACATCGCCTTCGCCGGCGGATCGCTGCTGGCGTCGCTGGCGCAGGGAATAGCCCTTGGCGCGATCCTGCAGGGCGTCCATGTCGAAGGGCGGCATTATGCCGGCGGCTGGTGGGACTGGCTGACGCCTTTCAGCATCCTGACCGGCCTTGCCCTGATCGTCGGCTATGCCCTGTTAGGCGCCACCTGGCTGGTGATGAAGACGGAAGGCGAGCTTCGCGACAAGGCCTATCGCTTGAGCTGGTTTCTCCTGTTCGCAATGTTGGGCGCGATCGGCGCGGTCAGCATCGCCACGCCGTTCCTGCACTTCCAATATGCGCAACGCTGGTTTACCTGGCCGAACGTCATCCTGACCGCGCCGGTGCCGATCGCCGTCGCCGCCGTGACTGTGATGTTGCTGCGCAGCCTCGCCAACAGGCAGGATTACCGGCCGTTCTTTCTGTCGCTGGCGCTGTTTGCGCTGTCCTACGGTGGGCTCGGCATCAGCATGTATCCCTACATCGTCCCGCAGAGCATCACCATCTGGCAGGCGGCTTCGCCCGAGAATAGCCTGATCTTCATGCTGTTCGGCGTCGCCGTGTTGGTGCCGCTTATCCTTGGTTATAGCGCGTGGGCCTATTGGGTATTTCGCGGCAAGGTCAGACCCGAGAGCGGATATCATTGACGCCCGAGGTGCAAAAAGCACGGACGCTGGTACGGCGCCTGTTGTGGTTCGCGGTGTTTTGGCTCGGCGGCGTTGGCACAGTGGCGATCGTATCGTTCGGCTTGAAACTATGGATCGCGCCGAAATGAGATCTTCGGCATCGGCGCGCGCGCCGTAAAATGTGAAAAGCGCAAGTATTCCAGCGAGATATTCAGTTTGCTTGCCATCGTGCCGTCCCTGAGATTTGATGGCAATGGCGATTGGGCAGACGGTAATTCGCGACCGTCCGCGCTCAAACACCGCGCTACATGGAGAGATTGAATGACAAGATTTCGGCACCTGGTCTGGATCGTGATCGCGGCAGCCGGGCTGATGCTTTCTGTCTCGCACGGCCTTGCGCAGCAGCCCGATGTCGGCGACCAGCCGGGACTTCTACCCGACGATTCCCTGGAATTGGACCCTGAATACCGAAAGCAGATGGTCTACTACCGTACGACCGAGGCACCGGGCACCATCATCATCTCCACCGCCGAGCGCCATCTTTATCTGGTCCAGCCCGGTGGCCGCGCGCTGCGCTATGGCATCGGCGTCGGCCGCGACGGCTTCCAGTGGCAGGGACTGCTGAACATTTCGCGCAAGGCGGAATGGCCCGACTGGACGCCGCCGCCGGAGATGATCGCGCGCCAGCCATATCTGCCGCGTTTCATGGCGGGCGGGCCGGGCAATCCGCTCGGGGCGCGCGCGATGTATCTCGGGACCACCGTTTATCGCATCCACGGCACCAACCGTCCGGATACGATCGGCACCGCCGTCTCATCCGGCTGTTTCCGGTTGGTCAATGCCGACGTCGCCGACCTCTATGACCGTGTCCCGGTGGGCACCAAGGTTATTGTGCGGCAGAAGCCGGAATTGTGACCGACGGTTGCATTCGCAGCCGCTCTATTTTCCCGATAAAGGTTGAGAGATAAATCATGCGGACATTCCGAGGCGGCCTCCTGATTGGGCTGGCGGTCGCAGTCGCGGTCGCGGCTGTCGCCGCCTTCTATGAGCTCTATGACACGCGGACTCTGAAACGGACGATCCGTCGCGGCGAAGTATCTTGCGGCGTCAACAAGGGCCTGCCCGGCTTCTCGATACCTGACGATCAGGGCAACTGGACCGGCTTCGACGTCGACTTCTGCCGCGCGGTCGCTGCCGCCATCTTCGACGATCCGAAGAAAACCAAGTTCGTTGCGCTCGACGCCAACGAGCGCTTCAAGGAGTTGCAGAACCGCAAGGTGGATATTCTCTCGCGCAACTCGACCTGGAGCTTGTCGCGCGAGACGTCCTATGACCTGTATTTTCCGGCCGTGGCTTATTATGACGGCGAAGGTTTCATGGTGCCGAGAGCGCGAAATATCGATTCCGCGCTCGATCTGAATGGCAGCAAGGTCTGCGTGCAGTCGGAAACCACGACCCAACTCAATCTCGCCGACTATTTCCGCGCCAACAACATCAAATACCAGGAGATGAAGTTCGGCAAACTCGACGAGGTCGTCAAAGCCTATGATTCCGGGCAATG
>DASQOU010000089.1:0-3347 GCA_035644295.1 Bradyrhizobium sp. | reverse complement strand
CGTGACCGCTGATGGTTTTCGCGCGGTCCCGCGCACTCATCTGAATTTGATCGCCGGCGGCCTCGCCCTCTTCCTCGAGGGCGGCGTGCCACAAGGCGCAAGGATGATGTCGGCATTCGCGCCGTCATCGTTCGCAGGCGTGACCTCATCGCTCCTGGTCTGGCTGCTGTCCGGCGGAACGCTCGCGCTGCATCACCCGTTCGATGGCGACCTGCTTGAGCAACAGATCAACGACGATTCCTGCGATACACTGATCGCACCCGCGCCGCTGGCGTTGCGATTGGCCGAGATTGACGTGCCCTCGCGCCTGCCGACGCTGCGCAATGTGATAGCTCTCTGGCGCGCGCCGGAACAGGTCGCACCGAGTCCGCTGTGGACGACCCCGCATGTGACGCTGACCGACGTCTATCTGTTCGGTGAAGCGGGATTGTTTGGCGCCTGCCGGGCTGCCGATGGCACGCCGGCACCAATCCTGCCAGGACCCCACGGCGCGCCGCGCAAGGTCGCAGGCTCATCAGTCGCGGGCGAAACGTTTCTGACACCAAGGGGAACCCTGGCGTTACGGGGACCGATGGTTGCCGCGGCGGCTTACGCGCCTCCGGCGCCTGCGAGCGACTCGCTGGTGTCGCAGCCGCCGCGCGATTTCGTCGATACCGAGTATGCCGCGCGGCTTGATCGTTCCACCGGAACGATCTGCATCACCGCGCCGCCGTCGGGCATCATGGCTGTCGGCGGCTACCGGTTTCTTTCTCAGGATCTGCAGGAATGGGCCAGGCGCCTTGGCCAGGGTGCATTGCTGACGGCGTTGCCCGACCGGCTGAGTGGCCACCGCCTCGCCGGACGCGCCCAGGACAATGCGCGCGCCCGCGAGGCGCTCGCCGAACTGGGGCTTAACCCGCTGATGGTGGAAGCATTTCGCGATCGGACAAATCCGATCTAGTTGGCAAGCCCCTGAGCGTCCCAGACCGAAACTAAGTCATTGATTTTGATGTGCTTATGGGAAATTGACCTTAACGTGCCATTAACGGCGGCAAATTAGGATCGCGCCTTCAGTCGATCAATCAATCGCGTGGATCCAAGTTCCAGATGTCACAGCAAGGCCCGATCATTGTCGTGTCGACCGCCGGACGGCCGTCGTTCGCGACAGCGCTTGACGACGCGAAAATGTTTCCGGTGATCGACACGGCCTGGGTCGACGCGTCACGCGCCATCGCGCAGCTTCAGCCGGCTGCGGTTCTCGTCGCGACGTCCGCGACCGCTGAACCCGGCTTTAAGGCCCTCGCGAAACAGATTGCCGCACACAAGCCTTATCTGCCGCTGATCGCGGTGGATCCCCTGATATCGCTACCCGAAAACGCCATTCCGTTTGCCCAGACCGGCGGCCACTTCGAACGTTTGCCGGCGCGCCTGCTCGCAGCGCTGCGGATCCGGATATTGCATGCCACCGTGTTGCGCCGGCTTGCCGACGACCCGGCGCTCCGAACGCCGCTCCCGGACTTCGATCCCGTTGCCGGCGCCACCGCGCTGCTGATCGGCCGTGGCGCCGCCTATCCCGCGCTTTCCGTGGCGCTCGGCGAGCGGATGGGAGTGGTCGGTGCGCTCAGCATCGAGGCCGCGGCGAAACACCTCAACGTCCGCGACATCGACGGCATCGTCCTTGGCGAAGGCTTCAGCCCGCGGGTGGTGGATGCATTCCTCACCGTGCTCGCCGAAGACACCCGCTTCCGCAACCTGCCCATCGTGGTGACGTCGGATGGAGTGACGCCGGCATACGATCTGCCGAATCTGGAAATCATACCCGGCGACCCCGCGCGCGTTGCCGCCAACGCATTGCCGCTGATCCGTCAACACGCCTTCAAAGCTTATCTGAGCCGCACGCTGCATTCGATCGACGCCGGCGGCCTGCTCGATCCGCGAACCGGTCTGCTGACATCGGCGGCGTTCAACCGCGACCTCGCAACCGCCGTCCATCAAACGCTGGCGCGCGGCGGCGGTTTATCGGTGGCCCGCTTTGCCTTCGATCCGGCCCATGAGCGCGCCCGGTTGGACGGCGCGCGGATTCTGAGCCGTTTGATGCGGCAAATGGATTTCGGCGCCGTTCAGAACGACGGCTCGATCGTCGCGGTGTTCGCCGAGACCGATTTGCGCATCGCCCACATGATTGCGCGGCGGCTTTCCAGCGTGATGCGCCACACCACGCACGGCAAACGCGACGCGCGCGTCGAGCCGGTTGTCACGCTGGCGACGATGTTGCCATCGGACTCGGCGAAGTCGCTGCTGGCGCGGCTTTACCAGGACGCGCGGCGCGCGGCGTCCTGAACTCAGATCGGAGTCGTAGGGTGGGCAAAGCGAAGCGTGCCCACCAAAGTATTCAACGAAGGAGCTGGTGGGCACGGCGCGAAGAGCGCCTTTGGTTTGCCCACCCTACGGCTGAACGTAATCACGCCGCCTTGCGGTCCTCGGCGAGATTGGCGAGCTGGCGCAGGATTTCGGTAGTGCCGGTCAGGCGCTCTTCCGGTGTCTCCCATTCCTGGAAAAACACCACCTTCATGTCGGGCCGTACCTTCGCCGCCTTGCCATGCTGGCGAATGAAATAGACCAGCCGGTCCGGCTGCGCGAACTTGTTGTCGCGGAATGTGATCACCACGCCCTTCGGGCCGGCGTCGACCTTCTCGACATTGGCGCGGCGGCAATAGCCTTTGATCGCGGCGACCTTGAAGAGATAGCGCACCTCGTCCGGCAACACGCCGAAGCGGTCGCGCAGTTCGGCAGCGAAATTGTCGATCTCGTCGTCGGTATCGAGATCGGCCAGCCGCCGGTACAGCGATAGCCGCACCGCAAGATCGGTGACGAAATCCTCCGGGATCAACACGGGCATGCCAACCGTGATCTGCGGCGACCAGCGATCCGCTGCCGGTTCGACCACACCGGCCTTGAGGTTGAGGATCGCCTCTTCCAGCATCGACTGGTAAAGCTCGAAGCCGACCTCCTTGATGTGTCCGGATTGTTCCTCGCCGAGCAGATTGCCGGCGCCGCGGATATCCAGATCGTGCGAGGCCAGCTGGAACCCGGCCCCGAGCGTTTCCAGCGACTGCAGCACCTTCAATCGCCGTTCGGCCTGGGCGGTGATCTTCTGCTGCGCCGGCAGCGCAAACAGCGAATAGGCGCGCAGCTTCGAGCGCCCCACCCTTCCGCGCAATTGATACAGCTGCGCCAGCCCGAACATGTCGGCGCGGTGCACGATCAGCGTATTGGCGGTGGGAATGTCGAGGCCGGACTCGATGATCGTGGTCGACAGCAGGATATCGTACTTGCCGTCATAGAACGCCGACATGATGTCTTCGATG
>DASQOU010000088.1:0-3339 GCA_035644295.1 Bradyrhizobium sp. | reverse complement strand
TTTTCCCAGAAACTGGGTGACCTGGCTGCCCAGTTGCTGGCTCTGCGTTTCCAGCGTCTCGGAGGCGCGTTTCACATCGTCCGCCGCGACCGCGGCAGCGTCGGCGCCGGCTTTGACGCCGGTGATATTGTCCGCGACGTTCTTGGTGCCTTGCGCGGCGTGCTGGGTGCTGCGGGTAATCTCCTGGGTGGCGGCGCCCTGTTGCTGGACCGCGGCCGCGATCGCGGTAGCTACTTCATTGACCTCGCCGATGATGCTGCCAATTCCCTTGATGGCGTCGATGGCTTCGCCGGCGACCTTCTGAATGTCGGCGATCTGCTCCGAAATTTCTTCGGTAGCCCTGGCGGTCTGGCTGGCCAGCGATTTGACCTCGGAGGCCACCACGGCAAAGCCCCTGCCGGCTTCGCCGGCGCGCGCCGCCTCGATGGTCGCGTTCAGCGCCAGCAGATTGGTCTGGGCGGCAATGGTATTGATCAGGCCGACGACTTCGCCAATCCGGCCCGCCGATTTCGCCAGCCCCTGCACCGTGCCGTCGGTTTCGCGCGCCTGATTGACCGCGCGGCTGGCAATTCCGGCGGCGTGCGCCGCCTGCTGGCTGATATCGTTGATGGAGGCGCTCAATTCTTCCGACGCGGAAGCGACGCTCTCGACGTTCATCGAGGCCTCTCCGGACGCCTTCTCCGCTACATGAACGCGCTCATTGGTCTGGCGGGAGACGGACGACAAGCCCGCCGAAGTGTTTCGCATCTGACCTGACGCGTCGCCCAATTCCTGCAGCGTTTGCCGTACCGTGTTCTCGAACTCGCCGACATAGGTTTCGATCGCCTTCTGGCGCGTGGTGGCGCCGGTATTGCGTTCACGCTCCTGCTCTTCAATCCTGAGTTTGTCCACGGCCTGCTGCTTGAAGGTTTCGAGCGCGCCGGCAAGCGCACCGATCTCGTCACGGCGCGCCGTATAGCCGGTGTCGACGGTTAGATCGCCCGAAGCCACCTTCAGCATGGCGTCGCGCATATTGTGCAGCGGTCCGATGACGCGGCGGCTGACGGCCATCATGGCGCCGAACGTCAAGGCAAGCGCCGCAGTCAGCAGCGCGAGCTGCAACACCAGCGAGCGCAGGGCCGCCGAATGCTGGTTCGAGGTGTGGTCCTTGGCCGCGTCGAGGGCGGCCTCGGCGACCTTAACGGCGTTGGAGAGGCGCGTCACCGTGACCGGGGTCCACTGGTTTGCCGTCAATTCGGGTTTCCCGCCGGCCATCAGTGTCGTCAGCAGGCGATCGCGCAGGGCGAGATATTCCGGTTCGAAATAGGCGGTCTTGGTCGCGGCTATCGCGGCGGAAAGCACCGGCGGCAACTGCATTCCTGAGGCCGTCAATTCCAGGGCATTCCATACGGCCTCGGTGCCGCCGACAAATTTCACATATTTCAGGTGTGTTTCCGGTGTTGCCAGTCCGGTGTTGATCCCGGTGGAAACCAACAGCGATGCCTCGCCGGCGGTGTTGCGCAGCAGCCAGGCGATCTGTTTGATCGCCAGCAATTGGTCGATTACCGGATCCTGATGGTTGACCGCGGCTGCAAGCATGGCGGACAATTTGTCGAGCGTCTCGAGCAACCCCGCCGTCGTTTCCATATATTCCTTCGGCAGCGCTGGACGACGCGAGCCCTTCGGCTTGCTCACTTCGTCCCAGAATTCCTTCTGCTGCGCTGTCAGCGTCTTGAACAGGCGATCCAGTTCAGGCACCAGCGTCGCCCGCTGCGCGAATTCGATGGACGGGAGCAGCGCGAGCGCGTTGCTCATGGCGGGCATTTGCGTATCGCGAATATTGCGCAGATATTTTTCGATATCGCTGTCCATGGGCTGATCCGAATTCAAGAGTCGGCTGGTCGTCGATCGATCGGTGCGCAGATTGTGCATGGCCTTGAACAGGTTGGCCGAGGCATCGGCGATCACCGCGATGCGGTTCGTTACCTGCAACCGCCCCCAGGAATCCCAGGCGTTGAGCGAAAATCCGAGCACGACGCAGAAAGCCGTTGTCAGGATTACTGCCTTAAGCAGCGCAGATACGGTCAAGCGATTCAACATAATTGGGCCCCCCAAAATTCCGCCCATTTGGGCAAAAAAGGGTAAATATTTAGACAATGCCTCTGCGGGTACTATTACGGGACCCTCGCAGCACAGATTCGCTAAAAAATGTTGAACACCAAGGCCCCAGTTCCTTGCCCGGAACTCGGGAGCAGGGCCGAAAAATGCGGCCCATGAACAAAAAAAGCCCCGGCAACTACCGGGGCTCTTCGAGCGTTCAATGACGTCAACTCACTTCAGCGCCTTGAACCAGTCGTCCACGTCCTTGTGGATCTGGTCCTTGGCGAAGCCGTAGCGTTGCTGCAGCTTGCCTTCGAGTTGTTCGCGGCGTCCTTCGATCACGTTGAGATCGTCGTCGGTGAGTTTGCCCCACTTTTCCTTCGCGGCGCCCTTGAATTGCTTCCAGTTGCCTTCAACCCGGTTCCAATCCATCGTCATCTCCTCCTGCGTTGAGATGGCGAATTAACCGGGAAACAATTCAAACGTTCCGACGGCAACTGCGGCATCGTGTCGTCGACATGCCGCAGGCCGTTTGGATTGAACCATCACCCTGCCGCCTTGGCTTCTCTGCGCCGCGCCGTCAGGATGAACTCGGTGTAGCCGTTCGGCTGTTCGCGTCCCCTGAAAATCAGGTCGCAGGCCGCCTTGAAGGCGACGCCGTCGAAACCGGGCGCCATCGGCCGATACAGCGGATCGCCTTTATTTTGTCCATCCACCACAACGGCCATGCGCTTGAGCGACTCCATCACCTGGTCCTTGGTGATGACGCCCTGATGCAGCCAGTTCGCCAGATGCTGGCTCGAGATCCGCAGCGTGGCGCGGTCTTCCATCAGGCCGACGTCATGGATGTCGGGCACCTTGGAGCAGCCGACCCCCTGGTCGATCCAGCGCACCACATAGCCGAGAATGCCCTGGCAGTTGTTGTCGATTTCCTGCTTCACGTCGTCGGGCGCCCAGTTCGATTGCGACACCGGAATGGTGAGAATGTCCGACAGCTTGGCGCGGAGGCCGCCTTTCGCCAGTTCCTGCTGGCGTGCCTGCACGTTGACTTGGTGATAATGCAGCGCGTGCAGCGTGGCTGCGGTCGGCGAAGGCACCCATGCGGTGGTGGCGCCGGCCTGCGGATGGCCGATCTTCTGCGCCAGCATGTCGGCCATCTTGTCGGGTGCGGCCCACATGCCCTTGCCGATCTGGGCATGGCCCGGCAGGCCGTCGACCAGGCCGATATCGACGTTCCAGTCTTCATAGGCCTTGATCCAG
>DASQOU010000087.1:0-4463 GCA_035644295.1 Bradyrhizobium sp. | reverse complement strand
GGCAACGCCATGCTGTACGCGCCGGCGCCGCAGACGGTCTATGACGACAGCCGGCCGATCGAGCGCATCTTTGCGCCGACATCGCGAGAGCCCGTGCCGGAAGCGTCAGTGGAAGAGCGCCTCGTCAAGGAAATCCGGTTCGATCCGGATGCCTGGATCGTGGAGACCGAGGACAAAGCAGGGCGGCATTTTCTCGAACTGGCGAAGGCTTAACTTCCTGAACCCTGCGACCGGGTGCGCACAATGCCGCCGGTGCCAGGCGGTTGCGCTGCCGGGCGGGTTTGGGCGGGCGCCGAGCGGGCGCGTTGGCGATCGTCGTCGTAAAGCGCGGGCCGGTATTTGGCGCGGGCCACCGCCATGGTCGAACCGCGCCACGCGGCCAGCATGATGAGGGCAGATCGCTCGTGCAATCCGTCATACAGGCGCGACAGCCGGTAGACCTGCGTGACCGAGGATCCGACCTCAGGATTGAGAAACAGCAACACCCGCTGAAAAACCGGGCTCGGCATGCCCAGGGCCTTGGCGGCGCAAGCCAGCGGCTCGCCGCCGGGATCGTTGACCAGCTGTGCCGCTATCCGCCACGGCAATATCAAGGCTTCGCCGAGTTCCAGCGTGAAGTTTTCGACATCGGCGGCGAATGCCGCCATCTCCAGGGTCTCGATGGCGCGCGCCGCGCGTGCGGCGGGAATTCGCGCGGAAGCCTTGAGCGGCGTCTCCAGCAGATTGTGCAGGATCAAGGCCCGCTCGCTGGCACTGGCGCTGAAGAACATGTCGGTGATCTCGGCGGCGTCCTTTGGCTGCATCGATAAATTCGATGATATCCGCAATTGCGCCTCGCTCAGCGCCTTGACCGGCGCCGCCGCCGAGGACGGCGCGGGAATCTCGGGCGCCAGGGGAATGACCTTGTTGGCGCTGGTGCGTTGCAGCCCGAGCCGTTTCAGGACTTCGGCCGGTGTGCCCGGATAGATTGCGAGCCGCGCCCGAACCACCGCACGGGTGGCGTCATCGACCTCATCGATAAGGCGGGAGGTGAGCTCGACAAACTGCCGCTCTTCGTCGTCGTTATGTGCGCTGGTCTGGACGTAGAGATCGGTCAGTACGCGCAGCAAAGTGGGTCGAATATCCACGCCCTCTCGGCGGGAGAGCGTCATCAGGCCGTCAAAGCCCGGAAACAGGAGCGGTGTGGTCATGTCAGAGGTACGCGACTGAGAAATACTCGCGCCAGTCTACCGGCGTTGCTTTAACAGCTCGTTAACATTAACGAATTCATGCAATCTGCAAGCGATTGTTTCTACTGCGAAATTTTTGCCGCGTGGTCCCATGGTCCCGGCGTGGTCCTGAGCTTTGTTTACGACCCGTTCTTGGCGCGATATCCGGTGCGGGATTTCATGGTCCGCCGGAACGCCTCGAGCTGGTCGCGGTCGTATTTCTCGGTCTGTCTTTCCTTGGCGTGGCCGGCGACCTTGCGCCGGTCGTCCTTGCTGGCGCCTGACTTGCCGCCCTCGGTGACGCCGCCGGCGCGCATGTCGCGACACCACATGCCGACCGGCATACCGGCCGCCTCGAAGTCGGCGTTCCAGGCAAGCCGAAAGGTCTCATAGATGTAGGGCAGGCCGGTGTTCTGGTTGATGATCAGCGGGCCGTGGCGCTTGGCCGGCTCGATCAGCGCCAGCTCTTCCATCACCATCGGGCACACCGAAAGGTCGAACGTCACCTCGACGCCGGTTGTGTCTTCGGTCTTCGTCGGCTTGATGGTCAGGATCAGGTCTTCGTCGATCGCCGACCACATGGGGCCGATCCACTTCTTGCGATAGCTGATGATCGCGCTCGGCTTCTTGTAGTTCAATGGCAGCCATTCGCCGAGAAAGTCGAATTCGCGGCCGGTGGTGTCATAGATCAGTGCATAGAGTAACGCGCGAAGCGGGGCGCCGGCGGCATGCGCGGCTTCTCGCGCGGCCTTGATCTGCTTTGCCGTCGGCGCAAAGGTTCGAGACGAGACGGTCTCGAAGGTCAGCTCCGACAGAACGTCCTGGAATGCTTTGCAGCCAGGCTGCCGGCAGACGACGCCAAACGATATTGCCGCCTTCAAGACTGCGAGGACCATCCGCGCGCGCGGCAAATGGTCGGACCCGTCGGGGTCGGTGCGCCATTCCGAAAACCAGCGTTTCACAGCGCGACCGTCAACATGATCGATGCGGAGCGCGCCGATATGATCAGTCAGGCGCCGGATGTAGACGCCATAGGTTTCCTTCACGCCCGGCTTGCATCCCTGATAGCTGCTCTCTGGATCGCGCTCGTAGGACTCCAGCAGAGACTTGAAGGTCCCATCAAACTGGGTCTGGGGCTTCACCTGGCCCGACAGCCAAAGCAGCATCTCCGATTGCAGACGTTGCGTGCGCTCGATCAGCTTGGCGGGGTTGTCGGCGAAGGTCGAAAGGTTCGCCGACTTCACAGGATAGCCGGCGTCCAGTGCCTTCTTGTCAGCGAACCAGTACGGGACCGGAGGGCCGGTCCGGCGGGGGCGCCATTTGAGACCCGGACTTTTCGGGCGCGCGTTTTTGCTTTGCAAGGAATGTACCTTCTACTCCATTTGGGGCGAGCGGGACCGCGGTCGACAGGCCATACTGCGCGTCAAGGAACGCCTTCACGGCTGGAACATAACGACCGCCCCACACGGCGCTGATCTTCGGCATTCCGTCCCGTTCATGCAAGGCGGCCAAGCCGGCAAACTCCTTGCGCCGCTCATAGCCAAGGGCGGCTTCCCCGATATCCTCGTCTGACGCGAATAGGTGCAACTTGTCCCAGGTAAGGGGATTTTTGGCCGTCATTACTGGATCCCCATCGCACGTTCGACCGCCTGAGCGACCATGCGGCGCCAGATCCGCGTCGCGGCCGCGCCGTATGTGGCTGCACCGTATCGCCGCTAGCGCCGCAGATGGCGGCCGTAGGCCTGCTGGCGCACCTTGTCGATCAAGCACCAATGGTCGCAGCAGAAGTCGGCGCGCGCGGTTGTCCGCCGGCAAAACGGGACGACGCAGGCGAGGCGGCCGGGCGTCGTCATGCAGGCGCTAACCACTCCTGCGGGAGATCGAAAAACCCTTGGCGGCCTTTCATCAACCGATGGATTGAGCGGCTTGACGTCGCGCAGCAACCAGGCCCCCGGCCAGGCGCATAGTCGCCGAAGTCGTCATAGCGAACCGTGAAGCATTCCGGCATCGGGCGGCTGGTTAGCCGCTTGACCACGGTCGCGGCCGGCAGCGCCGTACCATGCGCACGATTTCCTAACTGGAACGCCGCATCAAGCCGGGCGATCGCGACAACGCCGCCGATCGGCAACGTAGCCTGTCGGAATATGCCCATCAACTCGTCGGGGGTGCTGGACATCGTTGCTTCGAGTCTGCCGGCGAGGTCGAACCCGCCATCCTTGTGCTAGCCATACATCAGCTCTTCGGCGAATTGAGCGGCGCCCTTATTGATTTTCTTCGCAGCATGAATCGCATCGATTGACCTATTAGCGAGGCCGGCGGCGCAAAGCTGCCGGTCTCATACGGCTTCGCACCGCAGGCGGCGATCAGCGAGGCCCATGGTTGCCAAAGCGAGATCGCTTTCATGATTGTCCTTTCGCATCGGTCGGCATTTTGCGGTCGGATCGCGTTCCGACTGGTCACCGCGGTGGTCGCACCCATAACAGTCCGGGTAGGACGTCCGTCAATTTGCCATATGCTGGTGGGCGTACCCGGACCTGCCAGTTCTGGGCGCATGCGATGGATGATCGCCCGTGGGGCGGCCCGTCGCCGCCGGCGGTCGGCCCCAATTTGCTCCACCCATCGCCGCAACACGGAATCGCGAAGGCCAAGTTCCCTGGCCACCGATCCGATAGAGCGGCCACTCAATGCAACCAGATCAACCGCTTGCCGCTTGTAGTCGTCCGTAAACGACCGACGTTGACGTCCTTCCATCCGACACCTCCTGGCTCTCAGAGCCTACTACAGGTGTCCATCAATTCGGAGGAGGTTCACCGCGCTCTGATCGAGACGCGGCTTTGGATGGATTGAATATACATCTAAAGCACTCTGATCTGGTGCCTGGAGTGAGTAGCAAATCGTCCCCGATCGTTTTTTTGGGGCGATCTCCCTGCACCAAGTAATTGTGGTTCTGCAATTCATTAGCTGTGTAGCTGAGGTAAGCGACGATCCTCACATTCGGCGGCCTCAGCACTCTTACGTGAACGATAAAACTCTAGAACACTCCGGCATGTTTGGGAGTTGAGACGAATAAACTCTTCGCTCATGCCATCCAGGTCTCGTGCAGCGATTCGATGGTCTTTTGCGTGGAGGAAAAGCAACGACATCGTGGTCTCCCACGAGAAGTCGAGGGCTTTCGCCAAGATCAATGTCATTTCCCTGTTGTTTTCGATCAACGCACGCTCTACCACGTCGACCGGCAATGAGCACAAAAGCGAT
>DASQOU010000086.1:0-24626 GCA_035644295.1 Bradyrhizobium sp. | reverse complement strand
GTCTTCGATCCGGCCATCGTTGCCCATAACGGGCGCATCGTAAAGCTGATCGGCGACGGCACGCTCGCCGAATTTGGCAGCGTCGTCGATGCTGTGAATTGCGCGCTCGCGGTGCAGCGCTCCGGCGCGTCGATGCCGGATGAAAAAGCGCCCATGCCCGCTATCGTGCTTCGAATTGGCATCAATCTGGGTGACGTCATTATCGAGAGCGATGACATCTACGGCGATGGCGTTAACGTCGCGGCGCGCCTGGAGGCCCTGGCCAAACCCGGCGGGATCTGCGTCTCGTCCGTTGTCCATGAAAGCGTCGGCAACCGGATCGACGTTCGTTTCCAGGACGGCGGCGACATCAACGTCAAGAACATCGACCGTCCGATCCGCATCTGGACCTGGCCTCCCGGGGATACGGCCACGGCCGCCCAGTCGTTCCACACTGCCAACCCGGCGCCCGACATCAAGAAATCGTCGATCGCCGTTTTGCCGTTCACCAATATGTCGGACAACCCGGAGCAGGAGTATTTCTCTGACGGCATAAGCGAAGACATCATCACCGATCTATCGAAGATTTCCGGGCTGATGGTCATATCGCGCAATTCGAGCTTCACCTACAAGGGACGTTCGGTCGACGTCCGCGAAGTCGGCCGCGATCTTGGCGTGCGTTTTGTACTCGAAGGCTCGGTCCGCCGAGCCGGTAATCGCGTTAGGATTACCGCGCAGCTGATCGACGCCGCCACCGGCGGACACTTATGGGCCGAACGTTTTGATCGGGACTTGTCAGATCTGTTTGTGGTTCAGGACGACGTCACTGGCCGAATTGTCGACGCCCTCAAGGTGACTCTCAGTCCGGACGAAAAAGCGCGGCTCGCCGACGGCGGAACCAGCGATATCAACGCTTACGATTATCTTCTTCGCGGCCGCGAATTCCTACTCGGAGAAACCAAGAACCGCGAGACGTTCGAACAATCAACAAAATTCTTCATCAAGGCACTCGAACTCGATCCCAACTATTCGCAAGCATATGCCGGCCTCGGCTGGGCCCATATGTTCGACTACCAAAATCGCTGGAGCGACAATTCTGATGACTCGCTGCGGCTCGCAAAACATAATGTAGATCGAGCGATCGAAAAAGACCCGAACGAGCCGCTTGCGCGAGTTGCCGCGTCGATGGTCGCAACATTCGAAAAGGACTTTGAGCGGGCGAAATCCGAGGCGGACATTGCACTTGCCCTCAACCCCAATTCCGCTGAAGCCTATGGGTGCCTTGGCAATATCTGCACATTCTCGGGACGGCCGCAGGAGGCCATTCCGTTGCTTGAGCGCGCCATGCTGCTGGATCCTGCCTATACGCAGCAATATCTTCACTTGCTCGGGGTAGCGAACCTTCTTGCCGGTAAGTACGAAACGGCGGCGGTTCTGCTAAGGCAGCGGGTTCTTTTGGTGCCGGGGACGGATTTCACACGCGCCGTGCTCTCTTCCGCTCTCGGTCATCTCGGCGACATCGGTGGGGCCCGGCGCGTCTGGCACGAACTCAAGGAAATCAACCCGCAATATTCCTTCAGCGAGCATTTCGCCCGGCAACCTTTTACGAGCCAAGAGGACGTCCGGCGGATTGCCGATGGTCTCGCAAAGGCGGAGCTACCGCGCTAGCCTCCCTACCCTGCCTGCAAGGACGGGTCGAAACTCCAAAATGGGGCAGAGGGAAAACATATGGACAGGCTAAGTCTGCAAAACCCGTTATTCGCTACCTACGCCATCGCCGCGACGATCATGATTCTTAAAGCCGTTAGCATGTCCTGGCTGACGGTGGTTCGGATGACGCAAGAGAAGGGCGGCTTCCGCTCGCCGGAAGACATCAGGAAGACACGCCTCAATCCCGAGCCCAATCCGAAGCAGCTCGAGCCGAACGAGCGCGTCGAGCGAATCCGGCGGATTCTGTTGAACGACCTCGAGAACCTGCCGTTCTTTCTCGTCACCGGCCTACTTTTCGTTCTGACCGAACCGTCGCTGCTGCTGGCTCGGTTGATTCTGTATGGTTACGTAGTATCGCGGCTCCTGCACTTTGCCGCCTACTTTACTGCGCGGACCCATGACACACGCGCAACCTTCTGGACCGTGGGCTCTCTAATCCTGATCTTCATGACGTGCCGGACGTTGGTCGCCGCATTCGGTTACTGATGGAGTACTCGCGATGTCCGGATTTGGCTACCGGACATGCCGCGATGTCCGACTCGCGTCCAAAATGCGCACCGAAGCGGACGTCCGCCCGCCAATCTGAAATTGATCGGTTCGCGCCCTATACTTCCAGCCATTCCTTGCGCACGGCTTCGTTCGCCTTCAAGGCGGCGGGTGTGCCCTCGAACACGATGCAGCCATGGCCCATGACGTAGACGCGATGCGATATCCGCATCGCGATCGCCAGTTTCTGCTCGACCAGCAGGATGGCGACGCCGCGCCGGGCGATTTCGGCGATGAGGTCGCCGACCTGCTGCACGATGAGAGGGGCGAGCCCTTCGGTGGGCTCGTCAATCATGATCAGTTCGGGATCGCCCATCAGCGTACGGCAGATGGTCAGCATCTGTTTCTCGCCGCCCGACAGCACGCCGGCCGAGGTGTCGGCCCGCGCGGCGAGGTTGGGAAACATCGCCAGCATGTCATCGAGCCGCCACTTGCCGGGGCGCTTGGTATCCTTGATGCCAAGCATCAGGTTTTGCCGCACGGTGAGGCTCGCGAAGATATCGCGGTGCTCCGGAACGTAGCCTAGGCCCAGCTGTGCGATCCGGTAGTTCGGGAAGCCCGCGATGTCGGTGCCCTTGAACTTGATCGAGCCCTGCGGCGGCACTTCGCCCATGATCGCCTTGACCGTGGTGGAGCGACCGACGCCGTTGCGTCCCAACAGGCTCACGACCTCGCCGGCGTCGATATGCATGTCGACGCCCTGCAGGATATGGCTCTTGCCGTAATAGGCGTGCAGATCGGCGACTTCCAGCATCATGCCGCTTCCTCGCCGAGATAGGCTTCGCGAACCCTGGGATTGCCGCGAATTTCCTCCGGCGTTCCCGAGGCGATGATCTGGCCGTACACCAATACCGAAATCCGGTCGGCGAGGCCGAACACGACGCTCATGTCGTGCTCGACGATCAGGAGCGTGCGGCCCTCGGTCAGGCGGCGGATCAGCGCCACCGCGCGTTCGGTTTCAGCGTGGCTCATGCCGGCGGTCGGCTCGTCGAGCAGAATGACATCGGCGCCGCCGGCAACGGTGATGCCGATCTCGAGCGCGCGCTGCTCGGCGTAGGTGAGAAGGCCCGCGGGCACGTCGCGCCGGGCCGTCAGGTTGATGTCGGCGAGGATTTGCGCGGTACGGTCGCGTACCTCGGGCAGGTTGTCGATATTCTTCCAGAACGCGTAGCGCTGACCGGCCGACCACAGCACGGCGCAGCGCAGGTTCTCCCATACGCTCATATTGGCAAAGACGTTGGTGACCTGAAAGCTGCGCGATAGGCCACGGCGGTTGATCTGGTAGGGCGCGAGACCCGAGATCACCTCGCCGCGGAGCAGCACGCTGCCCGAGGTCGGCGCCATGTAGCCGCTGATCAGGTTGAAGGTGGTGGATTTGCCCGCGCCGTTCGGACCGATCAGGGCGTGGCGTTCGCCCTGCGCCACGCTCAAATTGATGTTTCGGATGATGGCGATGTTGCCGAAGCTTTTTTCGACCCCGCGCAGTTCGATCGCAGCGTTCATGTTGCGATTCCTCTTTCGCGCGCCGCGCTGCTGGCGCTGTCCCAGGCGTACCCAACCCAGGTCCAGGTCTTGCGCGCAACCCAAAATCCGCCGAACAGGAGAATGACCGACATCGCCCAGATATACGGGCTCGCCGCATCGAAGCCGACGCCGAACGCCTTGATGTGGGAGTCGTCGCCGGGGTTGACGGTGTAGTGCACGATGGTTTCGAGTGCCAGCACGAGGCCTATGATCATCGCCGCTGTCGGCACCAACGCAACCAGGTAACTCGGCAGCACTTTCGGCAGCGTGCCGGCTTTCAAGAGCGGGCGATGCATCATCAGGAGCCCGGTGATGCCGCCCGGCGCATACAACACCACCGCGATGAAGATCAGTCCGAAATAGAGCTGCCACACCTGCGTCAGATCGCTTAAGCCCAGCGACAGGAACGTCACAAAGATCGCGCCGACGATGGGACCGATGAAGAAGCCGATGCCGCCGATATAGGTAGCGAACAAGACCGTTCCCGACTGTTGCGCTCCGAGATAGGCCGAGTTGGCGATCTCGAAATTGATCGCGGCCAGCGCACCGGCGATTCCTGCGAAGAAGCCTGAGAAACAGAACGCCAGATAGCGGACGACGTGCGGATTGTAGCCGACGAACTGGACGCGTTCGGGATTGTCGCGCACCGCGTTGCACATGCGCCCGAGCGGCGTGCGGGTCAGCGCATACATCGCGATCACCGCGATCAGCGTCCATGCCGCCACCAGATAGTAGATCTGGATCTGCGGCCCGAAATTCCAGCCGAACAGTTTCAGCAATTTGGTGCGGTTGGCGGAGACGCCGGCCTCACCGCCGAAAAAGGTGCGCAGGATCAGCGCCGAGGAGGCGATCAGTTCGGCGACGCCGAGCGAGATCATGGCGAACGCCGTGCCGGAGCGCTGGGTCGAGACCCAGCCGAGCAGGATCGCGAACGATAGGCCCGTCAAACCGCCGATCAGGGGAACGAGGGGCAGCGGGATCGGCAGCTTGTTGGCGCCGATGATGTTGATGGCGTGGATCACCAGGAAGCCGCCGAGGCCATAATACACCGCGTGCCCGAACGACAGCATGCCGGTCTGGCCGAGCAGGATATTGTAGGACAGCGAGAAGATGATGGAGATGCCGATCAGGCTGAACGTCGTCAGCGAACCGCCGGAACTGAAGATGTCGGGCAGCAGCAGAAGCGCGATCGCGGCCGCCACCCACAAACCATAAAATTTGAGCTTTTCGGATGCGGCCGGCAGCGGCGGCGCGACCGTTGAGGTGAGTTCGCTCATGTGTCGCGGGTCCCGAGCAGGCCCATCGGGCGGAAGATCAGGATCAGCACCAACAGCAGGTAAGGCACGATCGGCGCGATCTGCGCGACCGTGACGCCCCAGATGTCGGCGAGCCAGGTCGAGGCATAGTCGGGGCTGAGCGGACCGAACGCCCCGGACAGCGAGCCGTTGATCGAGACCGCGAAGGTCTGCACCAGGCCGATCAGCAGAGAGGCGACGAAGGCGCCGGGCAGCGAACCCAGTCCTCCGACCACTACGACCACAAACAGGATCGGGCCCAGCAGTCCGGCCATGTTCGACTGCGTCACCAGCGCGGGTCCGGCGATCACGCCGGCGACCGCGGCAAGCGCGGTGCCGACGCCGAACACCAGCATGAAGATGCGCCCGACATTGTGGCCGAGGTGGCCGACCATGTGCGGATGGGTGAGGGCCGCCTGAACGATCAGACCGATCCGCGTCTTCTTCAGCACGACCAGGAGCCCGGCGAAGATCGCGATCGACACCAAGAGCATGAACATCTTGTAGGCGGGATAATTGGTCGAGAAGATCGTGAAAGCCGGAAAATCCAGCAGCGGGGGAATGCGGAAATCGACCGGGCTCTTGCCCCAGATGATCTGCGCCACTTCCTCGATCACGAAGGCGAGGCCGAACGTGAACAACAGTTCGGCGACGTGGCCGTTCTTGTGCACCCGGCGCAGCCCAAAACGCTCGACGCCGGCGCCGATCGCGCCCGCAAGCAAGGGTGCAATCAACAGCGCCGGCCAGAAGCCGAACCATCGGCTGATCTGGAAGCCGAAGAAGGCGCCGAGCATGTAGAAACTCGCATGCGCGAAATTGAGCACGCCGAGCATGCTGAAGATGACAGTCAGGCCACTGGCCATCAAGAACAGCAACATCCCGAACAGGACGCCGTTGAGCGTGGATATGACGATCAGTTCAAGCACGACACACCGCCGGGATTAAACCGCCCCGAAATTTTTCGGGGCGGTTGAGTTACGGAACGTGAACGGTCAGTTCGGCCGTTCCATCTTGCAGGTGGTGGGAAGCACGGTCGCGGGCGCGTCGATCTTGGCAACGAGCTTCCAGCCCCAGCCGGTCTTTTCTTCGTCGAACGGCTCCCTTTCGCTGCGATCGCCAAGCGAAGCGATATAAATCGGCTGGAAGAACTGGTGATCGTCCTTGCGCATGTTGCCCTTGCCGCCGTCGAATACTTCGAATTCCATGCCTTCGAGCGCGAGCGCTACCTTCACCGGATCAATCGACTTGGCCTTGTCGGCCGCCGCCGCCAGCATGCGCATTTCGTTGACGGCGCGCGGATAGAACAGGCTGAAATCATACTTCGCGCGGATCGCCTTTTCGAATTCCTGCGACGAGGGATGATCGAGATTCGGAATGCCCTCGCTGACCGCGAACACCTGATGATTGAGATTGGCCTGCTTGACCGCGGTCGGGCCGCCGGGGCCGCCGGCATAATAGGTGTACCAGTTCACTTTCAACCCGGCGTCGGCGGCCGCCTTCAACAGCAGCGCGAAGTCATTGCCCCAGTTACCGCTCACGACGGTGTCGGCGCCGGACGCCTTGATCTTGGCGATGTACGGCGCGAAATCGGTGATCTTCAAAAGCGGATGCAATTCGTCGCCGACGATCTTGATGTCCGGCCGCTTGGCGGCCAGCATGGCCTTGGCCTGCGAACGAACCGCTTCCCCGAACGAATAGTCCTGATTGATCAAATAGACGTTTTTGATCGAAGGCACCGTCTTCATGTAATTGGTGAGCGCCTCCATCTTGATGTCGGAATTCGCGTCCCACCGGAAGTGCCAGAAACTGCACTTGGCGTTGGTGAGGACCGGATCGACCGCGGCATAGTTGAAGTAGAGCACTTCCTTGCCGGGATTGCGCTCGTTGTATTTGGTCACGAAATCCGACAGCGCGCCCGCGACGGACGAACCGTTGCCCTGGGTCAGGAAGCGGATACCCGCGTCGATCGCCTTCTGAGCCTGGATCAGGCTCTCCTGCGGATTGGTCTTGTTGTCGAGCGGCACGATCTCGACCTTCTTGCCCTGGATGCCGCCCTTGGCATTCACGTCGTCGGCGAGGAACTGGAAAGTCTTCAGTCCGACTTCACCGACGCTGGCGCCGCCACCCGACAACGGGTCGATATAGCCGATTTTGAACGTCTCCTGCGCCATCGCGACGCCGCCCAGCATCGGCAGTGTAAAGGCGGCAGCCATCATGAATTTACGCATGTGATTTCTCCCTGAGTTCGCTTTTGTTAGGTGTTTTGAAGGGCCCGGATGCTGGAACGCTTGTATTTCAGTAATCTCACCGCCCTATTTGGAGTGGATTGTGGGCCAAGGTTTCAAAACCCGCAAGTCCGGTACTTACAAGTCCGGTCCTTATCAGTCTAACGCGCTTTCGAGACTGATTTGCTTGAAGGAATGGGGTCGTGATAGGGGTTTGGTTTAGCCCGGCCTTGCGCCCTTGGGACCAAGCGTCACGGGCGGGTCCAGCGCAATGTCCGTGGTTCGTCGCCGTTGACCTGCTTTTAGGCAGCCTAGAGCATGATCCGGAAAAGTGGGAACCGGTTTTCCGAAAGATCATGCTCAGACAAGAGATCAGATCATGATGCGGTTCAACTTAATCGCACCATGATTTAGGGGCTTTTTCGGAGTGAAGATGGCGGTTCAGGATTCGAAAAGGCGGGTTGCGCTGCTTACCGGCGTCACCGGGCAGGACGGGGCCTATCTCGCCGAATATCTGCTCGGCCTTGGCTACACCGTGCATGGCGTCAAGCGGCGATCGTCCTCGTTCAATACCGCGCGCATCGATCATCTCTACGAAGATCCGCACACCGGCAATGTGCCGTTCCTGCTGCATTACGGCGACATGACGGATTCAACCAACCTGATCCGGCTGATGCAGCAGATCCGCCCCACCGAGATTTACAATCTTGCGGCGCAAAGTCATGTCGGCGTCAGCTTCGAAAGCCCGGAATATACCGCCAACGCCGACGCGATCGGCGTGCTGCGTTTATTGGAGGCGATCCGGATTCTCGGCATGGAGAAGGAGACGCGGTTCTACCAGGCGTCGACCTCGGAATTGTACGGCCTGGTGCAGGAAGTGCCGCAAAAGGAAACCACGCCGTTCTATCCGCGTTCGCCCTATGGCGTCGCCAAACTTTACGGCTACTGGATCACGGTGAACTACCGCGAGGCCTACGGCATGTTCGCCTCGAACGGCATCTTGTTCAATCACGAGAGCCCGATCCGCGGCGAGACCTTTGTCACCCGCAAGATCACCCGCGGCATCGCCCGCATCGAGACCGGTCTGGAAGATACGATCTATCTCGGAAATCTCGACGCTAAACGCGACTGGGGTCACGCCAAGGATTACGTCGAAGGCATGCACAAGATATTGCAGGCCGAAGCGCCGGACGATTTCGTGCTGGCGACGGGCGAGACGCGCTCGGTGCGCGAATTCGTCGAGCTTGCATTCGCCGAACTCGGCCGCAGCGTCGAGTGGCGCGGCAAGGGTGTCGAGGAGACCGGCGTCGACAGAAAATCCGGCAAGACCGTCGTTCGCATCGATCCCACCTATTTCCGTCCGACCGAAGTCGACCTTCTGATCGGCGATGCCAGCAAGGCACGCCAAAAGCTCGGCTGGAAGCCGAAGACGAGTTTTGCGCAGCTCGTCAAGGAGATGGTCGCAGGCGACCTTGCGATCGCGCGGCGCGAGGTTGCCAATGGCAAGCAGTCCGTTTGATCTGAAGGGCAAGACGGTCTTCGTTGCCGGTCACAAGGGAATGGTCGGCGGGGCGCTGGTGCGTCGCCTCGCCCGGGAGGACGTTAAGCTCTTGACGGTCGGCCGCAGCGAGGTCGATTTGCGCGATCAGGCCGCGGTGTTCGACTGGTTCGCCAAAACCCGCCCGCAGGCTGTGTTTCTGGCTGCCGCGAAAGTCGGTGGCATCGTCGCCAACAACACGCTGCGCGGTGAATTCATCTACGACAATCTCATCATCGCCGCCAACGTGATCCAGGCCGCGCACGTCAACGGCTGCGAAAAGCTGATGTTTCTCGGCTCGTCCTGCATCTACCCGAAATTGGCGCCGCAACCATTGCGTGAAGATTCCGTCCTGACCGGACCGCTCGAGGTGACCAACGAGCCTTATGCGATCGCCAAGATCGCCGGCATCAAGATGGTCGAGGCCTATCGCAGCCAGTACGCGTGCGACTTCATCAACGTGATGCCGACCAATCTGTACGGACCGGGCGACAATTATCACCCCGAGTACAGCCACGTCGTCGCGGCATTGATCCGCAGGTTTCACGAGGCGAAGGTTGCAGGCCTCTCCAATGTGGTGGTGTGGGGCACCGGCACGCCGCGGCGGGAATTCCTCTATGTCGACGACCTAGCGGATGCCTGCATCCACCTGATGAAGAATTATTCCAGCGGCGAACTCGTCAACATCGGCACCGGCGAGGATATCAGCATCGCCGAATTCGCGCGCGTGGTGGCCGCCGCGGTCGGCTACACCGGCGACATCAGCTTTGACACTTCACGGCCCGACGGCACGCCGCGCAAATTGCTCGATGTCAGCCGGCTCGCCAAGCTCGGCTGGCGCGCGCACACTTCGCTGGAGGAGGGGATCAGGCTCGCTTATCAGGCGTATTTGAGTGAGTCGAAATAGGCGGCGGAGTAGCGGATTCTTCCGCCTTCATTGCAGCCCGTCATTCCGGGATGGTCCGAAGGACCAGACCCGGAATCTCGAGATTCCGGGTCTGGTGCCAACGCACCATCCCGGAATGACGGCGTTACCTACTTTGCAACCGCCCTTGGCGGATTCTTCCCAAGCTCCGCCGCCATCGCCGAGATCAACGGCTTCATGAAGAAGGCGTCATTGGCGGGGTAGATGTCGGTGCGCAGGCCGTGCGCTTTCAGTTCGTCGGACACGGCCGGTCCGACCGAGGCGATCGGCGTTTTTGCCAGGCCCTCGCGCAAGCGCGCTTCAAAGCCATGCGCCCGTGCCACTTCGATCAAGCGGCGGATCTGGCCCAAATTCGTCAGCGCAATCGCGTCGATGGCGCCCGCCGCCATCTCCTCGATCGCGGTGACGATATTGGCGTCAGCGGCTTTCGCATCGTACACGTAAGGCAACACTGGATCGACCTTGGCGCCTTGCTGGGTGATGGCGCCGATCAGCACGCCGTGATCCTTGTCCGGATAAAGCTGCAGGCCGACGCGATGTCCGCGGAGATCGACGCGCGACAGCATCTCGATGATGCCTTCAGAGGTCGGCTTCTCCGTCGTCACCTGCGGCTCCAGTCCAATCTCGCGCAAGGCGCGACCGGGTTTTGGCCCGCGGGCAAATTTTCGCGCCTTGCCAAGGGCTGCGATAAAGTTCTGGTCTATTGCGATCCGCCGCGCGACCTTCATCAGGCGGCGCAGGCCTTCACCGGTCATCAGCACCAGATCGTCGAACGGCTTTTCGACGCAACGATGGATCCAGGCTTCGATCGGCGCGGGATCGGGCGCGTCGTGGATCGTGAACATCGGACATTGCAGCACATCCGCGCCCTGCTCGGTGAGCAGGCGGGAAAACTGCGCTTCCTCGCGCGTTTCCAAAATCAGGATGCGGTAGCCGTTCAGTCTGTCAGCCATGATCTTGCAGCAATGTTTTTACTCTAATTCTGATTGCCATGCGTTTGTTCATCTTGATCCTCTCGCCGGGATTGGCGCAAGGCCGTCGCCGGTGATAGAGCAGGGCCACCGATCGCCGTTCGCCTTGCCTGAATTATAATCAAACCCGCACGCCATGCCCGATCATCAGTTCGTGTTGACGTTGTCCTGTCCGGACCGCCCCGGCATCGTCTCGGCGGTGTCGACGTTCCTTGCCCATAACGGCCAGAACATCCTCGACGCCCAGCAGTTCAACGACGTCGAGACCGGTCATTTCTTCATGCGCGTGGTGTTCAACGCCGCCGATCTCGCCGTCAATCTGGCGGCGCTGCAAACCGGATTCACCGCGATCGCGGATCGCTTCGGCATGGACTGGCAGATGCGCGACCGCGCCAGCCGCCGCCGCGTAATGCTGCTGGTCTCGAAATCCAATCATTGCCTGGCCGATATCCTGTACCGCTGGCGGACCAGCGAACTCGCGATGGACCCGACCGCCATCGTCTCCAATCATCCGCGCGAGACTTACGCCAGTCTCGATTTCGGCGACATCCCGTTTCACTTTTTGTCGGTGACCAAGGAAACCAGGCGCCAGCAGGAGGAAGCGATCTGGGATCTGGTCGGCCAGACCAAGACCGACCTCGTGGTGCTGGCGCGCTACATGCAGATCCTGTCGGACGAGATGTCGGCAAAACTCTCCGGCCGCTGCATCAATATCCATCATTCGTTCCTGCCCGGCTTCAAGGGCGCGCGGCCCTATCACCAGGCGCATGAGCGCGGCGTCAAACTGATCGGCGCCACCGCCCATTACGTCACGAGCGCCCTCGATGAGGGGCCGATCATCGACCAGGACGTCGAGCGCATCAGCCACCGCGATACGCCCGACGATCTCGTCCGCAAGGGCCGCGATATCGAACGCCGCGTGCTGGCGCGCGCGATGCGCCATCATTTGGAGGACCGCGTGATCCTCAATGGCCGCAAGACCGTGGTGTTCATGGATTGAGCGGCGCCGGTCGTCTCGATTAGTGGACGGGATCCAGCGTCGGTCCTGCCGATGTCGGGGACGGCGCCGCGGCATTCGAATTGGCCGCCGGTTCAAGCCGCTTCCGCTCGCGCTCCTTCATGTACTCGTCATATTGCGGCGTGCCGCGCCGGGGCGGCACATCCGCCGGCAAGCCACCGGCCCATTGCGGGATGTAGTCGCCCATTCCGTTGGCGATCTTCTCGTTGATCGTTCCACAGCCGCTCAGCCCGCTCGCGAAGAGTGCGAGAGCCAGAAGAACAACGAATTGGCGAAATGTCATGGGCATCGGCGAAGCGTTGCGGTCTTTGCGCGGTGAAATCGTGGGCTGGATCCGGCCTGGCGAAGCTAATCCATAAAATCGGTAAAATGGGCTTATTCGGGTTCGGGAAGCTTTTGGTATCAAAATACCGCAGCCTCCGCAAAACGCCAGCCGGCAACCGGTCGGGCGAGGCGGGATCGCGTGACCGTTTGGTCGGGTCCACTTCCATCATCGCGATTGACAACGCCACGCGGCTGATTAGCCATGCCGCGCCGATACACGAACGAAAAAACCGGGTTATGGTGACGCGCAAGGGCCGGGGACTCGGTTCAAGGCGTCAAACCGATGAGGGAGAGAGCGTTGATGTTCACCAGGATATTGTCACGGGCCACGGCCGGCATGGCTGCCGCAGGCGCATTTGCCTTTGCAGCGGCGCTGGCGCCTGCGCAGGCGCAGGACGCCGTGAAGATCGGCCTGATCCTGCCGATGACCGGCGGCCAGGCATCAACCGGCAAGCAGATCGACAATGCGGTCAAGCTGTACATGCAGCAGCACGGCGACACCGTTGCCGGCAAGAAGATCGAAATCCTCCTCAAGGACGACGCTGCGCTCCCCGACAACACCAAGCGCCTCGCCCAGGAGCTGATCGTCAACGACAAGGTCAGTTTCATCGCCGGTTTCGGCGTCACGCCTGCGGCGCTCGCCGCAGCGCCGCTGGCGACGCAAGCCAAGATTCCGGAAGTGGTGATGGCCGCGGGCACCTCGATCATCACCGAGAAATCGCCCTACATCGTGCGCACCAGCTTTACGCTTGCACAATCTTCCACCATCATCGCCGACTGGGCGGCCAAGAACGGCATCAAGAAGGTCGCCGTCCTGACGACGGACTATGCGCCTGGCAACGACGCGCTGAATTTCTTCAAGCAGAATTTTACCGCCGGCGGCGGGCAAGTCGTCGAAGAGGTCAAGGTGCCCTTGGCCAATCCCGATTTCGCGCCGTTCCTGCAGCGGATGAAGGATTCCAAGCCTGACGCCATGTTCGTGTTCGTGCCGGCCGGGCAGGGCGGCAACTTCATGAAGCAGTATGCCGAGCGCGGGCTCGACAAAGCCGGCATCAAGGTGATCGGCCCCGGCGACGTGATGGACGACGATCTCTTGAACAACATGGGCGATGCCGCGCTTGGCACTGTCACGGCGCATCTGTATTCGGCGGCTCATCCGTCGGCGATGAACATGGAGTTCGTTGCGGCCTACAAGAAGGCCTTCAACTCGCGCCCCGGTTTCATGGCAGTGAGCGGCTATGACGGCATTCACCTGATTTACGAGGCGCTGAAGAAGACCGGGGGCAAGACCGATGGCGATGGGCTGATCGAAGCCATGAAGGGGATGAAGTGGGAGAGCCCGCGCGGCCCCATCTCGATCGATCCGGAAACCCGCGACATCGTGCAGAACATCTACATCCGCAAGGTCGAGAAGGTCGACGGCGAACTCTACAACGTCGAATTTGCGACCTTCGAGGCCGTCAAGGACTCCGGCAAGACGAAGAAGTGACGTCGCTTGCGACGTCATCCCCGGGGCGCGAGCTCCGCTTTCACCACGTCATGCCCGGGCTTGTCCCGGGCATCCACGTCCTTCTTTCCGGTGAGTAAGGAAGGCGTGGATGGCCGGGACAAGCCCGGCCATGACGATTTATAACCTTTCGCGTTTTTGTCGGCCCTCCGGGCGGGATCTATCCCATGACCACGCTGTTCACCATCCTGTTCGACGGCGTTGCCTACGGCATGCTGCTGTTCGTGCTGGCGTGCGGGCTTGCGGTGACGCTCGGCTTGATGAACTTCGTCAACCTCGCCCATGGCGCCTTCGCGATGACCGGCGGCTATGTCTGCGCGGTTCTGGTCAATCAATCCGGCTGGCCGTTCTTCGCCGCGCTGCCGCTGGCGTTCGTTTCAAGTGCTGCGATCGGCGTGGTGCTGGAGCGATCGCTCTACCGTCATCTCTACGCGCGAAGCCATCTCGATCAGGTGCTGTTCAGCGTAGGCCTCGTTTTCATGTCGGTGGCGGCGGTCGATTACATCATGGGATCGTCGCGGATCTTCATCAAGCTTCCAGCGGCGCTGGAAGGACAGATTGATTTCTTCGGCGTCGGCATCGGCCGCTACCGGCTGGTGATCATCGTGATCTGCGGCCTGTTGACCGCCGCCTTGCAACTGGTGCTGGCGCGAACACGTTTTGGCAGCCGGCTGCGCGCCGCAGTCGACAATCCGCGCGCTGCAAGCGGTCTCGGCATCAACGTACCGCAGGTGTTCGCCTTCACTTTTGCTTTTGGGTGTGGCCTTGCTGGTTTGGGTGGCGCGCTCAGCGCGGAGATTTTGGGACTTGATCCGTATTTTCCACTAAAATTCATGATCTACTTTTTGATCGTTGTGACCGTGGGTGGCTCCTCCAGCATCACCGGGCCGTTCCTGGCTTCGCTTTTGCTCGGCATCGGCGACGTCGCCGGCAAATATTACGTGCCGAAGATGGGGCCGTTCGTGATCTACACCATCATGATCGTGATCCTGATCTGGCGCCCGAACGGCCTGTTTGGCCGCACCGCTGCGCGTTGAGCCATGACCGCGCCCGCCGACGTCGGACATTACGCCAGAGCGCACGCACGCTGGCACTGGAGCGAGATCGCGTTCTGGGCTCTCGCGCTTGCTTGTGCGGTTTTGTTTCCCTCCCGCTTTCTGATCATGACCGACATAGTGCGGCTTGCTTTGTTCGCGCTGTCGCTCGATCTGATTCTCGGCTATGCCGGCATCGTTTCGCTCGGTCATGCGGCATTCTTCGGTGTCGGCGCCTATTGCGCCGGATTGCTCGCGCTGCACGGCATTGTCACCGAGCCCGTGGTGGCGCTGCTGATCGCCGGTCTTGTTGCCACCGCCGTTGGCTTTCTCACCAGTTTCCTGGTGATCAGGGGCGCCGATCTCACCCGCTTGATGGTGACGCTGGGCATCGCCTTGCTGCTGGAAGCGCTGGCCGAGCGTTTTTCCAACATCACCGGCGGCACCGACGGGCTGCAGGGCATCGAGATGGCGCCGATCTTCGGTCTTTTTGCTTTTGACATGTTCGGCAAGGTCGGCTTCTTCTACTCCCTGGCGGTGCTGTTTGTGCTGTTTCTGCTGGCGCGGCGGATCGTGCATTCGCCGTTCGGCCTGTCGTTGCGCGCCATCAAGAATAACCCGCTGCGCGCCGCCGCCGTCGGCGTCCCGGTCAACCGCCGCCTGATCGCGGTGTACACGCTGGCAGCTTTCTATGCCGGGATAGCGGGCGCGTTGTTCACTCAGACTACGGCGCTGGCCTCGCTCGACGTGTTCGCGTTCGAGCGCTCAGCGGATCTGATGCTGGTACTCGTGATCGGCGGCAGCGGATATCTTTACGGCGGGCTGATCGGCGCCGTGGCATTCAAGATGCTGCAGGAGTTCTTCTCCACGATCACGCCGCAATACTGGCAATTCTGGATCGGGCTGGTGCTGGTCGTGATCGTGCTGGTCGGTCGCGCCCGCATGCACCGCTGGGCGCTGTTTGTGCCGAACCTGATCATCGGCAAGCTCGGTGGCGGCAAGGCCATCGTCACCGTTCCCGAGAGCGACGCGTCATGAGCATCGCGCTGGAAACAAAAGGGCTCGAAAAGGCGTTCGGCGGGCTCAAGGTCACGCGCGACCTTTCGCTGAAGATCGAGCAGGGCGCCCGCCACGCGCTGATTGGGCCGAACGGCGCCGGCAAGACCACCGTCATTAACCTCCTGACCGGCGTGCTCAAGCCCGATGCCGGGCGGATTCTGCTGGAGGATAACGACATCACGGACTTGCCGGTGCATGTCCGCGTGTTGCACGGCCTGTCGCGGACCTTCCAGATCAACCAGCTCTACGCTGACTTGACGCCGATCGAGACCATCGGGCTGGCGGTATCGGAACGGCTCGGCCGCGGCGGCGACTGGTGGCGGGTGATGGGCACGCGCGACGACGTCAATGGCGAGATCACGGAGAATCTGGCGCGCTTCCATCTGCTCGACGTGATGAACGAACCAACCGCGACGCTGCCTTATGGGAAACAGCGCCTCCTGGAGATCGCGGTAGCGATCGCCACCAAACCGCGCGTGTTGCTGCTCGACGAACCCGCCGCCGGCGTTCCCGAAAGCGAACGCCACGATATTCTCAAAGCCGTCGCCGCGTTGCCGCGCGACGTCACCGTGCTCCTGATCGAGCACGACATGGACCTGGTGTTTTCATTCGCCGACCGGATTTCGGTGCTGGTCAATGGCGCGCTGCTGGTCGAGGGCGCGCCGGACGAAGTCGCGCGCGACAACAGAGTGAAGGCGGTCTATCTCGGCGAGGCCGCCGATGGCTGACCTTTTGAGCATCGAGGGTTTGCGCGCCGGCTATGGCGAGGCGGTGGTGTTGCCGGCCATGACCTTGCGCCTGCCGGAAAGCCAGGTGCTGGCGCTGTTGGGCCGCAACGGCACCGGCAAGACCACGCTGATCAATTCGATCGTCGGGATCACCCGCCGTTTCGGCGGCACCGTCATCCTTGGCGGCCGCGATATCACGGCGATGCGGCCCGACCAGCGGGCGCGGGCCGGCATTGGCTGGGTGCCGCAGGAGCGCAACATCTTCCGTTCGCTGACGGTGGAAGAAAACATGACGGCTGTCGCCCAGCCGGGGCCGTGGACAGTGGCCAAAGTCTACGAGATGTTTCCGCGGCTCAAGGAGCGCCGCAACAATTTCGGCAACCAATTGTCCGGCGGCGAACAGCAGATGCTGGCGATCGGCCGTGCGCTGACGCTCAATCCGCAGGTGTTGCTGCTGGACGAGCCGACCGAGGGGCTGGCCCCGATCATTGTCGAGGAACTGCTGCGCGCGCTCGGCACCATCACCCGCGCCGGCGGTATCTGTTCCATCATCGTCGAGCAGAATGCGCAAAAAATTCTCGGGCTCGCCGACCGCGTTGTGATATTGGAGCGCGGCGCGATCGTCCATGACGCGGCCAGTAGCGCGCTGAAGGCCGATCCCGCAGTGCTTGAACGATATTTGGGTGTTGCCGCGAAGACGTGACAATGCTTCTTTCTCGTCATTCCGGGGCGATGCGTTAGCATCGAACCCGGAATCTCGAGATTCCGGGTCTGGTCCTTCGGACCATCCCGGAATGACGTTGAGCACCATTGGGAGTAAAAACCATGCAAAGAACAAAAGCCCCCTTCCGCGCCGACGAGGTTGGCAGCCTGTTGCGGCCGCCGCGCATCAAGGAGGCGCGTGCCAAGCTCGAGAAGGGCGAGATTTCCGCCGACGATCTGCGCAAGATCGAGGACATGGAGATTGAGAAGGTCGTGCACAGGCAGGCCTCGATCGGATTGAAACTCGCGACCGACGGCGAATTCCGCCGCTCCTGGTGGCATTTTGATTTTCTCAGCCAACTAACAGGCTGCGAATTGTTTCATCCCGAGGAGGGCATCCAGTTTGCGGGCATCCAGACCCGGCATGAGGCGGTGCGCGTGATCGGCAAGCTCGATTTCCCCGACGATCATCCGATGCTCGCGCATTTCAGGTTCCTGAAGAAGCAATGCGAGATCGCGCATGTGATGCCGAAGATGACGATCCCGTCACCGGCGGTGCTGCATTTTCGTGGCGGCCGCAAGTCGATCTCAAAGGAGGTATATCCGGATATCGACGCGTTCTTCGAGGATCTGGCCAAGACCTATCGCAAGGCGGTCAAGGCGTTCTATGACGCCGGCTGCCGCTATCTGCAGCTCGACGACACCGTATGGGCCTATCTCTGCTCGCAGGACGAGCTCAATAAATTGCGGACGCGCGGCGAGGCCGCTGACGATCTGCAAGCGATTTACGCCCGCGTGATCAATTATGCGATCGCCGAGCGCCCCGCCGACATGACCATCACCACGCACGTATGCCGCGGCAACTTCCGCTCCACCTGGATTTCGTCCGGCGGCTACGAGCCGGTGGCCGAGACCTTGCTCGCGGGCACCAATTACGACGGCTATTTCCTCGAATATGATTCCGAGCGCGCCGGCGGCTTTGAGCCGTTGCGCTATCTGCCCAAGGGCAACAAGATCGTGGTGGTCGGCGTCATCACCTCCAAGAGTGGTGAGCTCGAGAAAAAAGACGACATCAAGCGGCGGCTTGCGGAAGCGTCCAAATACGCGCCGCTGGAACAGCTCGCGCTTTCGCCGCAATGCGGCTTCGCTTCCACGGAAGAAGGCAACATCCTCACCGAGGAAGAGCAGTGGGCGAAACTGAAGCTCGCGGTCGATGTGGCGAAGGAAGTGTGGGGAGGGTGACCAGCGCCTCAGTGTAAGCAGGATTGCTTCGGCGCTATCGCTTTCAGGAGCGGCAGCGACGACGCGATCCCAGCCCCGAACTCCCGCCGGTTCATTCAATCGCCTCGTCGGCGCGGGCGAGCAGCGGTGACGGAACGTCAATCCGGAGAGTTTTGGCGGTCTTGAGATTTATCACCAGTTCAAGCCTCGTAGACCACTGGACCGGCAGATCGGCCGGTCTCTCGCCCTTCAGAACCACTTGCAGTTGTAAAAATTTCACATTAGTGAAGTCATCCGGCCGTAGCCTCGTTAGATTTAGGGTTCATTCGGGAAACCTGGGTTAAAAAAATCCTGGGTCAAAACAGGGGAGGATATGATGAGAATAATTTGGTGCGCCGCGATCTTGCTAGGCCTTATCACGGCGACGCCGCCTGCGAGCGCCTTTGACCGCGGCGATGTCGACGTGCTGGCGGTGCTGCCGGACGCGACGTCGGGGCATCCATCGAGCGTCGAGGGCCTTACCGTCGGTCCTGACGGCAACATCTACGTCCCGACGTTCGGTTTCAATGCCACTGGCGCGCTGACGGGCAACGCCGTGCTTTATGTCATCAAGCCGGATGGCAAGCTCCTGCGCCAGGTTACCATCGCAAATTCAAGTCCCCACGTGCTCGGATTGCGCTTCAATCCCGTCAATGGATTCCTGTTGGTCCTTGATTTCGGCGCCGGCAAGGTCCTGCATGTCGACCCGGTGACTGGGGCGTCGTCGGTCTTCGTTCCCCCGATCGCGAACTCCGGCCTCAATGCGCTGACCTTCGACAAACTCGGCAACGCCTACATCTCCGATTCGTTTAACGGCGTGATCTGGAAGGTCGGCCCCAACGGCGGGACACCGACCGTATGGTCGAACAGCCCGCTGCTCGGCCCGGGCAGTGGCCTGACGCCGCCGTTTGGCGCCAACGGCGTCGAGTTCAATAATGCCGGCAACGTGCTCTTTGTCGCCAACACAGCGTTCCATCAGATCATCCAGATTCCCGTGAACGGGGACGGCAGCGCGGGCACGGCGTCGGTGTTCATCACCGGCATCAATGCGCCGGATGGAATCGCGATCGATCACGACGACAACATCTGGATCTGCGCCAACCAGGAAGATGACATCGTCGTCATCGATAAGACGGGCAAGGTGATCGCCAAGCTCGGCGACTTCAATGGCTTCAGCAAGGACGGTGTGGCAAGCGGCCTTTTGTTTCCGGCGAGCCTTGCTTTCTCGCTCGACGGAAAAACGCTCTATGTCTCGAACCTGACCCTGTTCCTGCCGTTCGCAGGTGCATTGCCGGCTGTCGATTCGGCGTGGACGCTGCAGGCCAAGCACTACACGGTGTCCAAGATCCGGGCCGTGATTCCGAAACTAGAGCCTAATCCCGATTAATCGAAGTCCCGCGGGTCAGACGGAAGTAATTTCACGGCATTAGAGCGTTTTCGAGCGAAGTGGATACCGGTTCGCGTGAAGAAAACGCGTCAAAACAAGAAATTAGAGCGTCGGTTCTGATTCAATCAGAACCGATCTTGCCCTAGCACAACGCTATCCCAGCCGCCTTAGGGTGGGATAGCATTGCACTCTAAGGAGAAGAAAAAATGGGTCTTACAAAGCTAAACTATATGGCTGCTTCCGTGGTTATCCCGGAAGTCTCATCAGGACACTAGTTTGCGGACGGGCGGAGATCGGGGTCTTCGCCGCCGACTCTCGACGGGTCCCTTCCACCAAAGCCGAAGCCGTTGGTGTCAAAATAGGAACGCGCTGGCGGGGTGACAATCACCGGCCCGTTCCACTGATTATAGGCACGGCGCAACTTCATTTGATGCTCCGACGCCGTGGCCATTTGAACCGCCAATCCTGAGATCAGCAGCGCGCCGAGAATAGTGATGGCTGACTTCTGCATGCTCGTCTCCCTTGGTTGGACATTTGGTCGAGGCAACCGCGCCTCGCTGCGTCTTGCGTGTTGATGCGGCAAAACCCGGCCTCATCAACACTGCCAACCATGGCTTGGCTCGCTCGGGAAGACGTGTGGTCCAGCTCACATTTCACGAAGTCTTGACAGCCAATCGTGCGTGCCCACGCTCCGACCTCATCCTGAGAGAAGGCGCCGAACGCGCGCCCGATGACAGGATCAGCGCCGCTTCGAAGGATGACCTCAGGTCGGGAATAAGTGCGGTGGATGCTGACGCCGCGGACCGGACGCGAGCTCGGATCACCTGCGTCCGAACAGTCCGCCTACCACGCCGCCGATCAGTCCAACCGGGCCGCCAACACCGCGGTGACGGCGAGCACTGCCGCCGCGACGACGGGCCGGACGGTCGCTATCGGCTTCCTCGCCAGTGCTCGCATACGTCGCCGAGACGCTCTCGGTCAGCAGCGCCCTATGCTGCAGCGCGTTAAGGAAGCCGGTCTTGGGATAGCCCCGTGCCGCCTGCCAACGCGTGATAACGGAGCGGGTCGACTCATCGAATTTCCCGTTGACCTTTGTGTCGAAGCCGAGACGCGTCAGCCGGCGCTGCACGGCGCGACGCTTGCCCTTGTCAAGGCCGATCTGATCTTCGGTTTCCTGAGTTGCTTCATCGGTAAATACGGCCGGATCGACGGCTGCCGACGGGTCGCGGGTGGTCGTGCTCAGACCGGCTTTGGTGGCATCCGCACTGACGAGAAGGCCCAGGAGCGACAACGCCAACACCCAGAAGCGCATGGCCTTCCTCCCTGATCCTAAAGTCTCGCTTTAATTTGCCAAAAGACTCATGCCGGATCAAGCACGCTGCCGTGACACTGGAATCTTCATGGATCGGCAAGAGCTTTGTCGAGGGCAATCGTTATCCCGACGACTTGTTCCAAGCGCACGACTGATTATTACACGCGAATCGCGCGAGCAGAAGCCCAACGGCCTGATCCGTAGTCACCTGGGATCGAAACGCCCGCAGCGTGCGCGAAGGCGCTCGAAATGATCTTTATCATCGTCGTTCTCTGAAACCGGCGTTGCTGATCTCACCCCCAAATCGGCGACACATTCTTCACTATCCCGTCCCTTCACGAGGGGCGAGAAGCTTCGCCACTGAGGATCAGGTACAGGGCTTCGACCATTTGGTCTGCAACAGTCTGTGTCATGATCTACTCCTCAGATCGGGTGCATGATTTTAAGCAGCCATTGTTAGTTCGCTGCGAAATTCGGGATACGTGCCGACCCTGATTTCTCAGATCACCGTGACCGGCGGAGGCATATTTGCCGGATCCAGCAGAGCACCCTGGCTCGCGAGGACCTTGCGAACTTCTCTGGCTTCAAGATGCCCTCCGCGTGCATGGTACGCGGCGGCTACACCGGCTGCTTGGCCGGTGGCGAAGGCCGTACCCATGACCCGCAACGAAGCACCCGCCTGGCGATCCCCGTCAGCCGTGCGGCCGGCAGCAAATAAATTCGAAGTATCCACGCTCATCAGGCAGCCGAGCGGAATGTCGTAGGTGCCGCCGTCCGGTGGATAGACGAAGCTGCTCTCAAAGGTTTCGCGGTCGTGCCATTCTACGCCCCAAGCGCCCAAAGCCACGCAATCCCCGGTGCGGCGGCCCTCAGTCACGTGCTGCCATGTGAGCTGTTCGACGCTGTTGATATGCCGACTCTCGCGCGTGCCGAATTCCGGCCCTGTCGATGCCAGATAAGCGCGTTCCCAACCCGGCAACTCCCGCAAAATCTCCAGATACGTCCAGGCTTGCGCGCGCCCAGAGATCTCGGCGCGTGAAAGACTGCGGACGTCGCGTGGGTCGTAATCCTCACTGGCAAGATAGGCCACAACATCCCCTGACAGAGGCAAACGGGCAATAAGGCTTGTGTCCTTGCTGATCCCCTTGACGCCGCGCGCCTTTGCTTTTTTGATCGCCTCCGTGACTGTCCCTGAGGACACATCCGCCTCAGGCGCAATTCCGCCGAACCGAGTCCCAAGAGTGCCAAGGTTGACCGCTCCGTTGTTTCCGTATCGCGTCGAAGCTCCAGCGAAGAAGGCCAGGTCGCAGTCACCGCTGGCGTCGACGAACGCTTTCGCCTCCAATTGGTGTTCCCCGGAATGGTCGGCGAAGCGAAGCCGCGCGACGGCGTCGTCTTCCCGATCCGCGTCGAAAACGAAAGCGTGTAGCAGGATGTCGACGCCAGCCCCAACGCAGACCTCGTCCAAAGCGCGCTTGACGGCTTCCGGATCAAATATCACGAAGACGCCGCGGTGGCGCATGGGCGGCGTCACTGCCCCCCAGCGGCGGAGCTTAGCCAAGATTTCGTCCACGACGCCGGCTACCGCCTGACGCGGTTGCGCACCTAATGTGTAGAGTCCGCAATAGGTCAGCACATCGCGCATCGTCCCGGCGCCGCCCAGGCATCCGGCGGCTTCGAGTAGCCCAACGCGTGCGCCGGTCTTGGCCGCACCAACTGCAGCCCCTACGCCTGCAGCGCCTCCACCGACAACGAGAACGTCGTACTTGTCTTTTGTAATCATCCTGACATTCCTTCGCCGAGTACCCGGCTCGGTGCGCCGGCGCATTGATCGGTCCAGGCATTTTCCGATCCCGAGATTTAAATGCACTGCTGCACTTCATCCGCAGCAAAGGAACTGATTCCTTGGACGAGCGATCCGTTCGGTCGACCGCAAAATCACGAAAAAAGTGAATTCCGCTCCAGGGTCTGCATGGCTGGGCAGTGGAAGGGCTGCGGGTTGATCCGCGCATGTGGTCTCTCCTTGGCTGAGAGCTCGTAAAGACCCTGTAAAATTTCTTGTGCATTTGCGCCATACCGCAAAGAACTGGCTTTTCGTGACGGACCTAGCTGATTTGTCCTGTCCCGCAACGAGCGCGCGCCTTGCGATCAGGGGTTACCCCCGGTGGGCAGAAGATGGTAGGACACCCGCGCCATCTGCCGTTGCCCACCCGACTGTCCCAATCCGGGCTCCAAATATTTCGCGATGAAAAACGATCAGATACTGAGCCAGATTTCGGAGTTCTGTCGCCAGGCCGATATGGCGGAGTCGACGTTCGGCCGCCGGGCCGTCAACGACGGCAAGCTGGTGCACCGGTTGCGCGAGGGCAAGCGCATCACCATCGACACGCTGGAGCGTATCCAGGCCTATATCGCCGCCGCCATGCCGGGTGGGATACCGCCGCTCCGGGGCCTTGAAGTCCCCCCCGAAAAGCGCGATCCCCGCGGCAATTTCCGTTTCTTCGAGAACCGGCAGAAATACCTGCTGTTCGTCCATACCTGCAGCGAAAAGCGGGTCACCGCTGAGCGCGTGGCGCTGGAGCTCTCCAGCATCCATCCCCGCCCGCCGGCGCTTCGGGTCTTCGACGCCGGCGTCGGCGACGGCACGGTGCTGGCGCGGGTCATGCGCGCCATGCACAGCCGCTTTCCCCATATGCCGTTCTATATCGCCGGCAAGGAGCTCAGCCTTGAGGATGTCCGGCTGACGCTGGACAAGGTGCCGGACCGGCTGTTCGAGCACCCGGCAACCGTTTTTGTGCTGACAAACATGTATTACGCCGAGGCGCCGTGGCTGACGCCCGCGTCGCCAGCCGCAGCGGCAAGCATGATCTGGCATGAGGTACCCTTAAGGGGCGCCTCCTCGGGGGATTTTGACGCCCAGATCACAGAACTTGGGCCATTTCTGGAGCAGAACTGGCGCGCCAGCGTCAGCCCACGCTCCGGTATGCCGGTCTATGAGCGACCCGTGGCCATCGTGCTCTACCGGGAAGATCAGCGATTTCTGCTGGATTCAATCATTCCGCGGGCTGGCCGTACCGAGGCCAATTTCGACCTGGTGATCGCTTCCCAGCCCTATCGGGCCAAATCCTCGGTGAATTTCCGCGCCAAACGCATCATTGCGCCCCTGGGGCGGGCGCTGCGGGCCGGCGGCCGGTTGATCGGAATTCACTCTCACGGCCAGGACCCGGGGCTGGAGATCATCCAGGCGGTCTGGCCCGGAGAAAATCCTTTCGCGGTAAGCCGTCATGAGCTATTGCGCGCGGTGAAATACGAGCTGGGTTCGGCCGGGCGGGACCTTAACTTTAATGCCTATGCCGATAACCGTTCGATCTTCCGCTATGATATGGAAGCGCTGCCAAATGAGGTCACCGGCTCGATCGGAACCTCGACGGCCTTTGCAGCATGGAACGCGGCGGTGTATGTCGCCCAGATCGAAGACGACCGGTTGACGGAAATGACCCAGAGCGGCCGTTATCTTGATGCCGCCAGAGAGGTTCTGCGCAAGCATAACGGGCTCTGGTTCTACGACGAATCCTACGTCATC
>DASQOU010000085.1:0-2214 GCA_035644295.1 Bradyrhizobium sp. | reverse complement strand
GGCTATTGGGAGCGCAACCTGTCGCCGTGGGACATGGCGGCCGGACAGATCATCGTGCGCGAAGCCGGCGGCACTGTCAGCGGCATCGAGGGCGACGACGATCCGCTCAAGACCGGCAACCTGATCTGCGGCAATGAATTCGTTCACGCCGAACTGGTGAAGATTCTGAAGCCGCTGGGGAAGTAGGTGGCGAGCCGCGACGTAGTTCGTCGTCATCATCCGCGAAAGCGGATGATCCAGTACGCCGGGCCGCTGATGTTCAACTCCAGCTTCACGAAGTACTGGATGCCCGCTTTTCGCGGGCATGACGACTGAGGCTTCAGCAACGGGAGCGTCCTATGAACTCCGCGGCGCCGGTGGCCATTTGCGTCGCCTTAACGGACGGGCGCCTGCGATGGCCATACCGGCAATCGCCGACACGAGCGGTTGATCCGCAGATTGTTCAACGCGAGTCCCGGCGTGGACATATGCCTTTAAAGCAGATGAAATAGAGTAGGCAAAGTTCGGATGGATCACAAGTTCCGATGGGTCACAAGTCATGTCACTGAAGTTCAGACTTGCCTCCCGAAACCTTTTTCATGACCGGCTTCGGTTCATCGCAACAATCGTCGGTATCGTCTTCTCCATCGTGCTTGTGACGGTGCAAATGGGCCTCTATGTCGGCTTCGGACGCATGGTTACCACGATGATCGATCATGCGCCGGCCGATCTGTGGGTCATGCCGCTCAGCACCAAATGTTTCGAAGATCCATCATTGATGGATGATCGTCAGCGGTTTCGGGCCCTGGCGGTCAATGGGGTTGCCGAAGCCGCTCCTCTCGTTATTGGCTTCGCGCAATGGCGATTGCCGGGCGGCGGAACGACGCCGGTTTTCATCGTCGGTTCCGAACTGCGGGGATTGGGATTGCGTCCGTGGGATTTGGTCGCTGGCCGTGTCGATGATTTGTCGATTCCCGGTGCGGTGGCGATCGACCAGTCTTATTTCGATCGGCTTGGCACCAGCGGGCTGGGCGCCACCTCTGAAATTCGCGATCAAAAAGTCCAGGTGACGGCGGTGACCAAAGGCATCCGTTCATTCACCACGACGCCCTTCGCATTCACGGGGCTTGATCGCGCGCGGGCCTTTACCGGAATTTCACCCGACAAGGCTTCTTATTTCCTGGTGCGTGTCACTCCCGGTTCAGATGTCGAAGGCGTTCGTCGACGGTTGCAAGCAAACCTCTCCGACGTCGAGGTCCTGACAACGACCGAGTTTCGCAACCGCAGCCGGAGCTTTTGGCTGTTCGGTACCGGCGCGGGCGCCGCCCTGTTCGCGGGGGCTCTGCTTGGCACCATCGTCGGCACCGTCATTGTCGCGCAAACGTTATATTCGAGCACCAAGGATCACCTGGACGAATTCGCAACATTGCGCGCCATCGGATCGTCCGGCGCATATATCTACATGGTGATCATCTGGCAGGCGCTGCTTAGCGCCATCATCGGATTTTGCGGCGCCGCTGCTATCGGCGCCATCGTCGTCAAGATGACTGCGGAATCTGCGTTGCCGATCGTCGTGACGCCCGCATTGACCATAGGGCTGCTTGTGTTGACCGTCGTCATGTGTGTCGCATCGGCCATTGCTGCCATCGTGCAGGTCATGCGCATCGATCCCGCCCTGGTGTTCACGCGATGACGGAGACTGTGCTCGATGCTGTCGACGTCGTAAAACACCTCGGCCACGGCGCCGGCGAAGTACAGGCACTCAAAGGCGTCAGTCTGTCGCTCGGCGGCGGCGAACTGGTCCTGCTCATGGGACCATCGGGTAGCGGCAAGACCACGCTGCTCTCGGTGATGGGATGCCTGATGACGCCGACGCGCGGAATTGTTCGGGTTCGCGGCCGATCGACCGCCGGTGCGGGGCCTGAGGACCTCGCCAAACTCAGGCGCGATCACATCGGTTTCATCTTTCAATCCTACCATCTGTTTCCCACCCTGACGGTTGAGGACAATGTCCGGCTGGCGCTGGATGTGCGCGGCCAGCGATTCAGACGCGCCAAGATCGCGGCAAGGGAATCCCTGGCCATGGTCGGCCTTGCCCATAAGACCAAAGCGTTTCCCATCGAGCTCAGCGGCGGCGAGCAACAGCGCGTGGCGATCGCGCGGGCCATTGTGGGGAACGCATCGGCGATTCTTGCGGACGAACCGACCGGCGCACTCGACACTCAAAACGGTCAG
>DASQOU010000084.1:0-2250 GCA_035644295.1 Bradyrhizobium sp. | reverse complement strand
GTTCCGAAATGGTAACCGTTGGGTAGGCCGGTGATGGTGAAGTTGTTGCTCGACAGATCGACGTAGAGATATTCGACCTTGGCGGTCCAGCCCGGGGCGAAGCCGAACTCGGCGCCGACACCCGCGGTCCAGCCCGCATTGGTGTGGGATTCCGACAGGCCGAATGTCTCGCCGCGCAATTCGCCGAACGCCAGACCGCCGGTGCCATAGAACAAAATGTTGTTGTCGAATGTATAGCCGATCCGGCCGCGCACAGTGGCGAACCATGGATTCGAAAACTTCCAGGGCGCAAATGTTTGGTCGGCGCCGGTAACCTGGATGTCGCCTTCGACGCCGAACACCCATGACGGATTCAATCTCCAGTTGTAGCCACCCTGGACGCCGCCCACAAAACCAGACGGCTTGGCCGGATTGTTATCGACGGAGCCCCAAGCGTAGCCGATATTGCCGCCGAGGTAGGGGCCCAACCAGCAATCTGCGAGCCGCGGCTGGACGGCGGTCAAGGGACCATAGGCAGGAGCAGGAGGGCGCGGTGGGTAATAAGGAAGGTCGGCCGCCTGCGCCGAGACTGCGAAGCCCGCTCCCGTCAATGCGATCGCGGCCAAAACCAACCTGCTCATGCTGCTCTCCCACGCAACTGCCGCGACCGCCCGGTTGGCTTGCGCGCGGATGGTTTGCGCAAGGCGAACCTGCATGGTTACGGAACTCCACTGTTTTCTGATAAGGTTTATCGATAGTTTTAAGTTAAAGGGTTGTTAAGACCGGTTACCGGTCATTTCTTATTCTTAACAATGTGTTACCCTCGAATGTTCACGCACTTATTGCCCCCGCTTGTCCAACGCGGCCGATCGATTCCGAACCACGCTTGATGCTGGCGATGCACGATTTCCGCACTTAGTTTAGGCCCATGACGAGCGACTCCCCCGATCCCCCCAAGACGCTCCGCCCGCCGATTTCGCAAGCCGGTGCCCAACCGGATTTGCCCCCGCCGGACCCCTCCTCCGGGGATATCGATCCTGCCATGGCCAGCGCGGAGGAGGAGGACGAGGCGCGGCTGCCGGATGTTTCCGAGGAAGCCAGCGAGGCGATATCGCTGGCGGTCGGTCATGCCGCGATCGAACACGCGGTACGCCATGCCCCGACCTCGCCCGGCGTCTATCGCATGCTCAATGCGGCGAACGACGTGCTCTATGTCGGCAAGGCGAAAAATGTCCGCAAGCGACTTGCTTCCTACGCCCGGGTCGCAGCACCTCAGCCGGCGCGCATTCTGCGCATGATCGCGCCGACCGTGACGGTCGAGATCATATCCACCTCGACCGAAACCGAGGCGCTGCTGCTCGAAGCCAATCTGATCAAGCAGTTGCGTCCACGCTTCAACGTGCAATTGCGCGACGACAAGTCGTTTCCCTATATCCTGATCACGGGCGATCATTGGGCGCCGCAGATCCTCAAGCACCGCGGCGCGCAATCACGACCCGGGCAATATTTCGGGCCGTTCGCCTCGGCCGGCGCGGTCAACCGCACCATCACCGCGCTGCAACGCGCCTTTCTGGTGCGCTCCTGCACCGACGCGTTTTTTGAGAGCCGCACACGGCCTTGCCTGCTCTATCAAATCCGGCGCTGTTCCGGGCCTTGCACCGGCGAGATCGATTTTCCCGGCTATACCGAGCTGGTGCGCGAGGCGAAGGATTTCCTTTCCGGCCGCAGCCGCCTGGTGAAGCAGGAACTGGCCGGCGAAATGGAAAAGGCCTCGGCCGAGCTCGCGTTTGAAACCGCGGCCCTTTACCGTGACCGTCTCGCAGCGCTGTCCGCGATCCAGTCGCAGCAGGGCATCAATCCGCGCACCGTGGAGGAAGCCGACGTGTTCGCCATCCACCAGGAGGGCGGCTATTCCTGCGTCGAGGTCTTCTTCTTTCGCACCGGACAGAATTGGGGCAACCGCGCCTATTTTCCCCGCGCGGAGAAATCATTCACCCCGGAAGAAGTGCTGGCCTCGTTCCTCGCGCAGTTCTACGACGACAAGCCGCCACCCAGGCTGGTCCTGCTGTCGCACGCGATCGAGGAAGCCGAGTTGCTGGCCGATGCGCTCTCCATCAAGACAGGCTTCAAGGTGGAAGTCTCCACGCCCCGGCGCGGCGAAAAGAAGGAACTGATCGCGCACGCGCTGACCAATGCGCGCGAGGCGCTCGGCCGCAAACTGGCCGATACCGCGACGCAAGGCCGGCTGCTGGCCGGGCTCGTCACCACGCT
>DASQOU010000083.1:0-2411 GCA_035644295.1 Bradyrhizobium sp. | reverse complement strand
TGGTTCCGGTGAAGGACGTCAATGGCCTCACCATTCTCGCCAAGGACGAGCACATGCGGCCGACCACGACGATGCAGTCGCTCGGCCAGTTGCAGCCGTCATTCGTGACCATGGGACAGATGGGCGGTTTCGACGCGGTGGCGATCCAGTCGCATCCGGAAATCGAACGCATCAACTACGTGCATCATGCGGGCAACTCGTCGGGCATCGTCGACGGTGCCGGCGCGGTTCTGCTCGGCAGCAAAGAGGCCGGTGCGAAGCACGGCCTGAAGCCGCGCGCGAAAATCCGCGCCTTCACCAACATCGGCTCTGAGCCGGCGATGATGCTGACCGGTCCGGTCGACGTCACCGAGAAGCTGTTCGAACGCTCGGGCATGAAGAAATCGGACATCGATCTGTTCGAATTGAACGAAGCGTTCGCCTCGGTGGTGCTGCGCTACATCCAGGCCTTCGACATTGACAACGCCAAGATCAACGTCAATGGCGGCGCCATCGCGCTCGGCCATCCGCTCGGCGCCACCGGTGCCATGATTCTCGGCACCGTGCTCGACGAACTCGAGCGCACCAACAAATCGACCGCGCTGATCACGCTGTGCATCGGCGGCGGCATGGGCACCGCGACGATCATCGAGCGGGTTTAAGGCGAGCGATCGTAGCGATCGTAGGGTGGGCAAAGCGAAGCGTGCCCACCGAAACCGTCGCCGGATAAGAATGGTGGGCACGGCGCGAGTGCGCCTTTGCCCACCCTACGAACTGAGGCGAGAACAGGGACTGATGCCGAAGATCGACCTGAGTGCATTGCCGGCGCGCAGTGGAACGACGTATCCGGAACCGTTCGCTGGAATTGTCGATGGCCGCGAATGGCAATCGCTGGGTGCGGCGGCGGGCTTGAGCCAATTCGGCGTCAACCTCGTGCGGTTGAAACCGGGGGCAGCATCGTCGGCGCGCCATTGGCACGAGCAGGAAGACGAGTTTGTTTATATGATTGAAGGCGAACTGGTGCTGGTCGAGGATGAGGGAGAGACGATCGTGAAGCCGGGCGACGCCGCGGGCTTCAAGGCCGGTGTTCCCAACGGCCATCATCTTTTGAACCGCACCGACCGCGACGCCGTGTTTCTCGTCGTCGGCACGCGCGCGCCACGCGAACGCTGTCACTACCCCGATATCGATCTTGCTTTCGAGCAGGACGGAGATCGTTACCGAACAACGCATAAATCCGGCGCGCCGTATGGCGACTGGCAACACGACTGAGGGAGCACGCTATGGCTTACAAGAATTTCAAGGTTGAGACCGACGCCGACGGCATTGCGCTGGTGACATGGGACATTCCCGGCCGTTCGATGAACGTGCTCGACGAAACCACGATGTCCGAGCTCGAAGAGATCGTGAAGCAGACGTCCGCCGACGCTGCCGTCAAGGGCGTCGTCGTCACCTCGGGCAAGGAGGCGTTCTCCGCCGGCGCCGATCTGTCGATGCTCGAAGGCATGAACCGCCGATATACCGAATTGCTCAAGGCCAAGGGTGACGTCGCGGCCAACCAGATGCTGTTCGACGAGAGCCGCAAATCCTCGCTGGTGTTTCGCGCCATCGAGACCAGCGGCAAGCCGTGGGCTGCCGCGATCAACGGCCTCGCGCTCGGCGGCGCGTTCGAACTCACGCTGTCGTGCCACTACCGCGTCGCCGCGGAAAATCCGAAGACCCGCCTCGGGTTGCCGGAGGTCAAGGTCGGGCTGTTTCCCGGAGCGGGCGGCACCCAGCGCGTGCCGCGTATCGTTCCTCCGCAGGATGCGATGCAGTTGCTGCTGAAGGGCGAAGCGGTCAATCTCGAAAAAGCCAAGGCGTTGAAGCTGGTCGATGCCATCGTCCCGGCGGGCGATCTCATCAAGGCCGCAAAGGACTGGATCAAGGGCGGCGGCAAGGCGGTCGCGCCCTGGGATGAGAAAGGCTTCAAGCTGCCGGGCGGCCCAGTGTTCTCCAAGGCCGGCATGATGATGTTCCCGGCCGGCAACGCGATCTACCGCCGCGAGACCTACGACAACTATCCGGCGGCACGCGCCATCATGCAGTGCGTTTATGAAGGATTGCAGCTGCCGATCGACGCGGCCTTGCGGGTCGAATCGCGCTACTTCACGCAGATCCTGCGCAGCAAGGAAGCCGCGGCCATGATCCGCAGCCTGTTCCTGTCGATGCAGGAATTGAACAAGGGCGCGCGGCGGCCGCCAAACGTGCCGCCGACCAAGGTCAAGAAGCTCGCCATCATCGGCGCCGGGTTCATGGGCGCCAGCGTCGGCTATGTCTCGGCGCGCGCCGGCATCGAGGTGGTGCTGATCGACCGCGATCAGGAGAGCGCCGACAAGGGCAAGGGTCACGCCAAGGCGGTCATCGACGATCTGATCAAGAAGGGCCGTGCC
>DASQOU010000082.1:0-6104 GCA_035644295.1 Bradyrhizobium sp. | reverse complement strand
GACATAGCCCAGCACGATCTCGAAATAGGAGATCGGCGCCGACAACAACTCGTAAATCGTGCCGACGAATTTCGGAAAATAGATGCCGAACGAGGCGTTGGCGATGCTCTGGGTCAGCACCGACAGCATCACCAGCCCCGGAACGATGAAAGTGCCGTAGCTGACGCCCTCCACCGAGGTGATGCGCGAGCCGATCGCCGCGCCGAATACCACGAAATACAGCGAGGTCGAAACAACGGGCGAAACGATGCTCTGCAGCAGCGTGCGCCAGGTGCGCGCCATTTCGAATTTGTAGATCGCGCCGACGGCCCTGAAATTCATGGCGAGCGCACCAGGCTGACGAAAATGTCTTCCAGCGAACTCTGGGTGGTGTCGAGGTCGGAGAAGCGGATGCCGGCGGCGCGGAGGTCGCCGAGCAGGCTGGTGATGCCGGTACGCTCCCCCTTGGTGTCATAGTTGTAGGTCAGTTCGCAGCCCTGATTGGAAAGTTCGAGATTGTAGGCTGCGAGTGCTGGCGGAATCGCATCGATTGTGCCTTGCAGATGCAGTGTCAGACGCTTCCTGCCGAGTTTTTGCATCAGCTTCGCCTTGTCCTCGACCAGGATGATCTCGCCCTTGTTGATGACCCCGACCCGATCGGCCATCTCCTCCGCCTCGTCGATATAATGCGTGGTGAGGATGATGGTGACACCCGAGCCCTGCAGCGTGCGCACCACTTCCCACATGCCCTTGCGCAATTCGACATCGACGCCCGCCGTCGGTTCGTCGAGGAACAGGATCTGCGGCTCGTGCGACAGCGCCTTCGCGATCATCACGCGGCGTTTCATGCCGCCCGATAGAGTGACGATCTTGGCGTCCTTCTTGTCCCACAACGAAAGGTCCTTCAGGACTTTTTCGATATGATCGGGATTTTTCGGCTTGCCGAACAGGCCGCGGCTGAAGCTGACGGTCGCCCATACCGATTCGAAGGCGTCGGTGTGCAGCTCCTGCGGCACCAGGCCGATCAGCGAGCGCGCGGCGCGATAGTCGCGGTTGATGTCGTGGCCGCCGACGGTGACGCGGCCTTCCGTCAGATTGGCGATCCCGCAGATGATGCTGATCAGTGTGGTCTTGCCGGCGCCGTTCGGCCCGAGCAGCGCAAAAATCTCGCCGCGCGCAATTTCCAGATTGACGTTGTTCAGCGCCTTGAAACCGGAGCCATAGGTCTTGGAAAGATTTGAAACGGATATGATGGAAGGCATGGACGGCTTTGCAGGTCGGACAAGGAAATGCGCGAAGGATCAAAGCGGGGTTTCGGCCGGCCCGGCTGCGAGGCTGGCGTGATCAAACAGATAGGAAAGCAAGCGCGGTAGTGCAATCGGGTGCCCATCGCCCTTCGAAAGATATGCATATGAAGAGCGGATGCCGGCGAGGCTGGCCTTTCCGGCGATTGTCGGCGGGCAGGTGCTGCCGGGCCCAGTGTTGAATGGTCTCGCGATGCTGAGGCTGTTTGCCTGCATCAACGTCTATACCGACTCGCACATTGTCATGCCGATCCGGCAAATTCGGATGGCCCGCGATTTTCCGTCTGCCGTTATTGGAAATATTTGCTGATGATGAGCAGATCGGGTGTGGAGGGTTGCCGCCCGTTCAGGCTCGCCTCGATGACCCGCCGGCAGACTTCGGCCGTCGCTTCATCCCTGAAATCGGTCGCCGCTTCGAGAACGGTCCGGGCCGCATCCAGCGTTCCATCCTGCTTCGAGGCTTCAATGGCCGTCTTCGCGGGGCCGCCTTTCTTGCCGAAGCTCTCGGCTGCGGATTTACCAAATACCGGTATGGCTTTGCCAAATGTGATTGCGTTCATGTTCGTTGGTTCCCATTCAGGTCGCGGCAAGCGCCATCGGCGGCGTCTCGCCGGGCTCAGCGCCATTCTTGCGGGACTGATAGAATGCAAGAACGCTTCGCGACGTCTCGATGTTGAGGCGGCCGTACTCGCTTTCCAGGTCTCTCAAGTCCTGCGCGGTGATGCGGTGATCTTTTGCGCCGAGAAACAGCAGGGCCATCGTCGTCTCCCAAGAGAAGTCGAGGGCCTTGACCAGGATCAGCAGCGTTTCCCGGTTTTTGTCCAGCACGGCGCGTTCGATCACGTCACTCGGCAACGCACACAGCAAGGACAGTCCGATCGTGACCTCGTCGAGCCTGTGGGACCGCGCGTAGGTTGAAATGCTGTTCTCATTCAGGTTACCGAGCTGATGCTGCGCCGCCACCACTCGCTTTGCGACGAAATGGCTTCGCGATACCGGGCCGAATTTGGACTGCAGCGCGCCGGCAACGTCGGTCACCGACGATTGAATGTGCTGGGCCATATCGGGACGCTCGCCTTCGAGCCGCTTTTTCACGTCGCTCGATGCCTTGGCGATCAGCTGCTGGAACACGTGGCGGGGGATATCCTTGCGCAGGCCAAGTTGCTCGGCGAGGATGGAATCGCCCTCGGCCCGCTTGATCATATGCAGGAAGCCGAAGTCGGAAAAACGCGCGCCGTTGTTCTGGACAACCGATTTCACCACTTCCTGGTTACCGCGCGTCACCAGCTCGTCAGTGACGCTCTCCGCGAGAGATTCTCGTTTCGAGATCGCGAGCATGTGGGTCTGGCTCTTGGTGCAGACGTTGGCTACCAGCGCGTAAGGTTCCAGCTGCTTGGACTCGCGCAGGACGGGGCCTGCGACTTCGATCGCATCGTCGAAGGCGAGCTTGTGAACGATATTGACCGGGGCGTGGTCAAAGCGGGCCACCCGCTGGGCCAGCTGCGCGCGGGCGGCAACCTCGATCTCATCTGCCAGGCGCGTGATGACTTCGCCGAAGGTCCAGATTTCGTCCTCGCTGAAGCCGCCGGTGATCATCAGGTCGGTGGTGTGCCACAACGCCTTTGCGCGGCTCTCCGGCGATCCGCGCGTCACCGCGTCGTCGAGATCCCGGAGAAATAGCTTTTCCTCGCTCTTCTTGGCGGTCTTGAATTGCAAGCTCATTTTTCCAGCCCCAAATCGCAGATCAACCCGGACAGGGATTAACGAGATGGGATGGTACACCTCACGCGCAATTTTTCGGTAAATGCGGCGGGGAAGTATTGTCGGTCAAAATTCGCTCAAATGCCGTGGATTCGGTTGATTTCCTGGTCATTTTCCAGCGAATCCAGCGCAACAGGCCGATCCAGCCATCGCTTTGCGAGGGACCGCATTAAGCTATTGCGATCGCCATCAAAGGCCGGCCTGGGATGGTGCGCCAGGCTTCACAGCCGCTCGACAAAACTGTCGACCACTTTCTTCTCGCCGGCTTTTTCGAAGGCGATGGTGAGCTTGTTGCCGTCGATCTTCACCACATTGCCGTAGCCGAATTTCTGGTGAAACACCCGGTCGTCAAGGTTGAATTCCGAGGTGGTGCCGGTGGATTTCGCGATCAGTTCACCTTCGATCACCATCGGCGCGCGCTTATTGCCGCGCGAACCGGAGGCATCGCTGCGCGAACCGGAAAATGGCGACTGGCTTTCGTTGAAACCGCCGGCCTGTCCCTGACGGCCGCTTTGGTTGCGGGCGCGGTTGGCTTGCGCGCGCTGCCAGCCCGGCGTGGCATAGCTGGAGCCAAAGGATTCCACATTGTCGAAGCGCGACGGGCCGTAGCCACTGGCCCCGCCCCAGCCCGAGCCGCCCTTGGATTCCGTGATCTCGACATTGTGCGCCGGCAGTTCGTCGAGGAAGCGCGACGGAATCGTGGTCGACCAGGTGCCGTGGATGCGGCGGTTGGTGGCGAAATAGAGTTTGGCGCGGCGGCGGGCGCGGGTCAGCCCGACATGGGCGAGACGCCGTTCTTCCTCGAGGCCGGCGCGGCCCTGTTCGTCGAGCGTGCGCTGGCTCGGAAACAGGCCTTCCTCCCAACCGGGCAGGAAGACGTTGTCGAACTCTAGTCCCTTGGCCGAATGCAAGGTCATCAGCGACACCGCATCGTCTTCCGCGCCGCCGTCGCGGTCCATCACCAGCGAAATGTGTTCGAGGAATCCTTGCAGGTTCTCGAACTCCTCCATCGAGCGCACCAGTTCCTTGAGGTTATCAAGCCGTCCTGCGGCGTCGGCGGAACGATCCTTCTGCCACATCTCGGTGTAGCCGCTCTCGTCGAGCACGATCTCGGCGAGCTCGGTGTGCGAGGTTACTTCGGATTGCGCGCGCCAGCGCGCGAAGCTGGCGAGCAGGTCGCGCAAGCTCCCGCGGGCTTTCGGCTTCAGCTCGTCGGTTTCGACCACGGCGCGGGCGGCCTCGAACAGCGGAATGCGGCGCTTGCGCGCGTGATCGTGCAGCATCTGCACCGTGGCGTCGCCGAGGCCGCGCTTGGGCACGTTGACGATGCGCTCGAAGGCGAGGTCGTCGGCGGCGGAGTTGATCACGCGCAGATACGCCAGCGCGTCGCGGATTTCAGCGCGCTCGTAGAATCTGGGACCGCCGATGACGCGATAGGGCAGGCCGAGGGTGACAAAGCGATCTTCGAATTCGCGCATCTGGAACGAGGCCCGCACCAAAATCGCAATATCGTTGAGCTTGTGGCCCGCGCGCTGCAGTTCCTCGATCTCCTCGCCGATGGCGCGGGCTTCCTCCTCGGAGTCCCAGGCGCCGGTGACGGTGACCTTTTCGCCGTCGACGTCTTCGGTGCGCAAGGTCTTGCCGAGCCGGCCTTCATTATGCGCGATCAGATGCGAGGCGGCGGCGAGGATGTGGCCGGTGGAGCGGTAATTGCGCTCCAGGCGAATGACCCTGGCGCCGGGAAAGTCGTGCTCGAAGCGCAGGATGTTGTCGACCTCCGCCCCGCGCCAGCCATAGATCGACTGATCGTCATCGCCGACGCAGCAGATGTTTTTGGGGGGCGGGGAGGTGGTTGGCCGCGCCATAACATCACGTTCGTCATTCCGGGGCGCACCGGCAGGTGCGAACCCGGAATCCCGAAGTGAGTCCTCTTTATCTCCGGATTCCCCGATGTGCGATTGCACATCGTGGTTTGCATCTTCGATGCGCCCCGGAATGACGGGGGAGTGAGCGTGCCCCGGAACGGCTGCGGACAAGGGCCCGCCCGCCTTCGACGGCGCCTGTGCGAGCAGCCGCAGCCAGAGGTACTGCGCGACGTTGGTGTCCTGATATTCATCGACCAGGATGAACTTGAAGCGGTGCTGGTACTGCCGGAGCACGTCGGGGTGCTCGCGGAACAGCCGGATGTTTTCCAATAGCAGATCGCCGAAATCGGCGGCGTTGAGGATCTTCAGCCGCTCCTGATAGCTCGCATAGAGCTTGCCGCCCTTGCCGTTGGCGAACACCGCGGCTTCGCCCGGCGGCACCTGCGCCGGATTCAGCCCGCGATTCTTCCAGCCGTCGATCAACCCGGCGAGCATCCGCGCCGGCCAGCGCTTGTCGTCGATGTTCTCGGCCTGCAACAACTGCTTCAGCAACCTGACCTGATCGTCGACGTCGAGCACGGTGAAATTGGATTTTAGCTGCACCATCTCGGCATGGGTGCGCAGGATGCGTCCGCCGATGGAATGAAAGGTGCCGAGCCACGGCATGCCCTCGACGGCCTGGCCGAGCATGTGGCCGAGGCGCAATTTCATCTCGCGCGCCGCCTTGTTGGTGAAGGTGACCGAGAGGATTTCGCTGGGCCACGCCCGGCCGGTGGAGAGGATGTGGGCGATGCGACAGGTCAGCACACGGGTCTTGCCGGTGCCGGCGCCGGCCAGCACCAATACCGGTCCATCCAGGGTTTCCACTGCCTCGCGCTGCTCGGGATTGAGGCCTGTGAGATATTGCGGCGTCGCCGTCGCCCGGGCGCGCGCGGCGATGCCGCCAGCCAGAGGCTGGTGGTCGGGAACGTCGCGATGGGTCAGCTTGTTCGGCTCGGTCATATGCGATTCGTCTTACCCCCACGATGACACCGCGGGGCCGTGAAGGGGAGCATTCATAGCAGGAATGGGGTCATATAGGGTTTTTGCGACGGATTTGACAGGAGTTATCCCGCCGCCGCATTCCCCGCTTTGGCTGCCACAAAGGCGCGGATTTGTTCCTTAAAATTCGACGTTTTTCGTAAGCCAACGCCGC
>DASQOU010000081.1:0-12485 GCA_035644295.1 Bradyrhizobium sp. | reverse complement strand
CTTCCTCCACATTGGAGGGGCCCGCACGGCGCTGTTCAACTGGCTTTATGCGCGCGGCCGCGGCGGCAAGATGCTGCTGCGTATCGAGGATACCGATCGGGAGCGGTCGACCGAACCGGCGATCGCCGCGATCCTGGATGGATTGCGCTGGCTCGGACTCGATTGGGACGGCGACGTCATCTACCAGTACAGCCGCGCCGCGCGCCACCGCGAGGTTGCGGAGGCGTTGCTGGCCAGCGGCAAGGCCTATCGCTGCTACGCGACCCCGGAGGAACTCGCGGCGATGCGTGAGAAGGCCCGCGCCGAAGGCCGAACCCGGCTTTATGACGGCCTTTGGCGCGACCGCGATCCCTCCGAAGCCCCCCCCGGCATGAAGCCAACGATCCGGCTCCGCGCGCCCCAGACCGGCGAGACCGTGATCGAGGATCAGGTTCAGGGCCGCGTGGTCTGGCAGAACGAAAACCTCGACGACCTCGTGCTGCTGCGCGGCGACGGCAATCCAACCTACATGCTCGCTGTCGTTGTCGACGACCACGACATGGGCGTCACGCATGTCATTCGCGGCGACGATCACCTGATCAACGCCGCGCGCCAGAAGCAGATCTACGACGCGCTCGACTGGGCCATCCCCAATATGTCCCATATTCCCCTGATCCATGGGCCCGACGGCTCCAAACTTTCCAAGCGCCACGGCGCGCTCGGCGTAGATGCCTATCGGTCGATGGGATATTTACCGGCGGCGCTCCGCAATTACCTGGTCAGGCTTGGCTGGAGCCACGGCGACCAGGAGATATTTTCCACCGACGAAATGATCGCCGCGTTCGACCTGTCGGGGGTGGGCCGCTCGGCCGCGCGCTTCGATTTCGCCAAATTGGAAAACCTCAACGGCCACTACATTCGTCAATCCGACGATCAATCCCTCGTGAACATGTTCGAGGGGGTGCTGGAATATGTCCCGAACGGTCCCGACCTGAAGGCAAAGCTCAACGGCACCACGCGTGCGCAGTTGCTTCAGGCGATGCCGAGCCTGAAGGAGCGCGCCAAAACGCTGATCGAGCTGATCGACAGCGCCTATTACATCTTTGCCGACAGGCCGCTCGACATCGAACCAAAGGCGGCCGCTTTGTTGACGGCGGAAAACCGCGAGTTGGTCGCCAGGCTTCGCGTTGCGCTCGAGGCGGTGACCGATTGGACGGCGGAGACCACCGAAGCGGCTCTGCGCGCCTTCGTCGACGGGAACGGTTTCAAGTTTGGCGCGGTCGCCCAGCCGCTTCGCGCCGCCTTGACTGGACGCACGACGTCACCGGGGATATTTGACGTGCTGGCGGTGCTGGGTCGACAGGAAAGCCTCGCCCGGCTTGACGACCAGATCGCTCCGTGACGGCTCGGCGCCGCCATCTTGCAGCGCACACTGCAATAAGCTACCCATTTAACCGGCGCCTTTAGAATACCCGGCTTCCCTCGCCATCCAACCGGCATGGCGCGCGCGATCGCCGGCTTTCGCAACGATCTCATCGGGGACTTCACGATGGACGCATCATCCCAGAGCAAAACCGCAACCCTGACGGTAGGCAACAAGACCTACGATTTCCCGATCTTGAGCGGCACCGTTGGGCCGGATGTCATCGACATCGGCAAGCTCTACGCGCAAGCCGGCATGTTCACCTACGATCCCGGCTTCACCTCCACCGGCAGCTGCCAGTCAAAGATTACCTATATCGATGGCGACGCCGGCATCCTGGAATACCGCGGCTATCCGATCGAGCAGCTCGCCGAACACGGTGACTTCCTCGAAACCTGCTACCTTCTGCTTTATGGGGAGCTTCCGACCAAGGTCCAGAAGGAAGATTTCGACAACCGCGTGATCCATCACACCATGGTCCACGAGCAGATGGCGCGGTTCTTCCAGGGCTTCCGCCGTGATGCTCATCCGATGGCGATCATGGTGGCCGCCGTCGGCGCGCTCGCCGCGTTCTATCACGACTCCACCGACATCAACGATCCGCAGCAGCGCATGATTGCATCGATGCGCATGATCGCCAAGATCCCCACCTTGGCCGCGATGGCATTCAAATATACCGTTGGGCAGCCCTTCATATATCCGAAGAACTCGCTGAGTTTCGCTGCCAACTTCCTGAATATGTGCTTCGCGGTGCCTTGCGAGGATTACAAGATCAATCCGGTTCTCGCCGACGCGCTCGACAAGATCTTCATTCTGCACGCCGACCACGAGCAGAATGCATCGACCTCGACGGTGCGTATCGCCGGTTCCTCCGGCGCCAACCCGTTTGCGTGTATTGCCGCCGGCATCGCCTGCCTGTGGGGGCCGGCGCATGGCGGCGCCAACGAGGCGGCGCTGGCGATGCTTTCCGGCATCGGCACCGTCGACAAGATTCCCGATTTCATCAAGCGGGTGAAAGACAAGAACAGCGAGGTTCGCCTGATGGGCTTTGGACATCGCGTCTACAAAAATTACGATCCGCGCGCCAAGATCATGCAGAAGATGTGTCACGCGGTGCTGGCGGAGACCGGCCACGGCGACGATCCGATGTTGAAAGTCGCGCTCGAACTGGAAAAGATCGCGCTCCACGACGAATATTTCATCGATCGCAAGCTCTATCCGAACGTCGACTTCTATTCGGGCATCACCCTGAAAGCTATGGGATTCCCCACCTCGATGTTCACCGTGCTGTTCGCGGTTGCGCGCACCGTCGGCTGGATCAGCCAGTGGAGCGAGATGATCGAGGATCCACAGCAAAAGATCGGCCGTCCGCGGCAACTCTATACCGGCGTCGCGCGTCGCGATTACGTCCCCATCGTAGGCCGCAAATAGCGAGGCTTAGAGAGTCGGATGCGGCGATACCGCATCCGACGTCGGCGCTTCAGCTCATCCCCCTCGACTTCCGCAATGTCGCCAGCACGATGTCAGCCGCACGCGCGCCGGGCGGCTGGTTGCCGGTCGACATAATCGTGTCTATTCGAGCGAACGCCTCAACTTGTCGCCGCCGCGACGGGGAGTCTCCGAGGATTTCACGTAGTGCCGGCACCAGCTTTTCCGGCGTGCAATCCTGCTGAATGAATTCCGGAACCACGTTCTCACCGACCACCAGGTTTGCCAGGATCACCGACTTCACGTTGATCGCACGCAGCAGGATCCAAGCCTCCAGCGCGCCGGTCCGGTATGCGGTCACCATCGGCACGCCTGCAAGTGCAAGCTCGAGCGTCACCGTGCCCGACTTGGCAAGTGCTGCGTTTGCAATCCGGAATGCCGCCCGCTTTTCCTGCTCGCCCACCACGACGCGCGGCGCGATCTTCCAGCTCTTCACGCCTTGCTGGATCACCTCCAACAGATGCGGCATGGTGGGCAGGATCAACTCGAACGCAATACCGCCCGCGTGCAGCCGGCCCAGCGTCTCACCGAAGACCGCCATGTGATGCCTGATCTCGCTGCGGCGGCTTCCCGGCAGCACCAGGAGTACCGGCGGCGCTTCGTTCCTGCGCTTCTGCTCCTCGGCGCCCGGTCTAAGGGTGGCAAGCTGCTCGGTCAGGGGATGGCCGACATAACTGCAGGGCGGCCCGCGCAGCCTGCGGTATTCCTCAGGTTCAAAGGGCAGCAGCGCCAGCACGTGATCGATATAGGCGCGCATGGCGCGCGCTCGACCGGGCCGCCAGGCCCACACCGAGGGCGAAACATAGTCGATGATCGGGATGGCGGGGTCGCGGGCCCGGACACGTCTTGCCACACGGTGGGTAAAATCGGGACTATCGATGATCACCAGAATGTCGGGGCGCGCGCGCATCACCGCGCCGACGGTTTCCCGGATCAGCCGCAACACCTTCGGCAACTGCTTCAGGACGGCGGCCAAGCCGATGATCGAGAGCTCCTCGATCGGAAACAGCGACGTCAGCCCCTCGCGCGCCATCGACTGGCCCCCGACGCCTTCGAACCGCACGGCGCCGCCCAGGCGCTGACGCAACACCTTCATCAGATGGGCGCCAAGCCGGTCGCCGGATTCCTCGGTCGCGATCAGGAAAATCTTCCGCGCGACATCGCCGCTTGGCCGGGCCGGGTTCACGCGGGCAAACCGATGACGAAAAGACCCGCGGCGTCCGCGGTCTCGATCATGGTCTGTGGCTCGGCGACCAGGGTGTTGCCGGCGACGATCGCTATTCCGGCAAGTGACGCCGCCGCTGCACCTTCGACCGTTCGCGCCCCGATGGTCGGAAGGTCAAAGCGCAAATCCTGGCCGCTCTTGGGAGCCTTCACCAACACGCCGCGCGCGGCCTTGGCGCGAATGCGGCCCTCCGCGCGCAGGCGCGCAATACGCGCCAGCAATCCGTCGGTACCCTCGATGTCCTCGACCCCAACCACGTGGCCGTCGATGACGACGACGGCCTGGCCGATGTCGAAGGGACTGAGCGCGCGCAGCACGTCACGTCCCTTGGTGATGTCGGCCATGGCATTTTCATCAGGCGCTTTTCGCGTGACGCACCCTTCCGGCATCAGCAAGTCCGGAGCGACGTCCTTGATGCCGACCATCCGGAAGCCGTCCTGTTCAAGAATGCGGCCTATGCTGGACAGCAGATGATCGTCACCGCCGCGGAAAGCCGCCCATACCCTTCCGATGACGCGAAGCGTCCCCCAGTCGAGCCGGATTTCTGACAGCGCCGGCCGCACCAGCGTGCCGATGAAAACCAGGTTTCGGCAGTTCTCCGCGCGAAACAGCTTCTCGGCCTTGCCGAGCTGACCGACCGATATCCAGTGATGGCGGAAGCGTTCCGCGGCGAGCGGATCGCAGGCGCCCTTAAGGGCGAACACAACGGGATCGACGCCGCGGGCGGTCAGGGACTCCGCGACCGCGAATGGCATCACGCCGCCGCCTGCGATCAATCCAACCGGCGACGAAATTCCTGAAGCCGCAGATGTCATGGTGCCGGCAGCCCCGTGATCAATGTTTGTCGTGTTGGTCGGCCGGCAGGCACAGTGCACGATGCTTGCCGTCGCCAATGAAGTTGAGGATTTCCGCGATGGCAGGATCCGTGTTGGCCAGCGGCTGTACCTCGATCAGCCTTTCAGCCAAAAGGCCGGGTCCGTGAAACAGCTTTTGATAGAACGACCGGACGGTCGCAAGCCGCTCGCGCGTGAATTGCCGGCGCTTCATGCCGATGATATTGAGGCCTTCGAGGCGGGCGTACTGGCCATTGGCGAGGCCGAACGGAATGACGTCCCCGCGAACCCCGCAGACGCCTCCAATCATCGTCTGCGATCCAATCCGGACAAATTGGTGCACCGCCGACAAGCCGCCGATATAGACGAAGTCGCCGATCTCACAATGGCCGCCCAGTGTCGCTGATGTCGCGAAGATAACATCGTTTCCGACGACGCAATCGTGACCGACATGGCTGTTGTTCATGAAATATCCGCGAGCTCCGACCCGCGTGAGGCCGCCGCCCTTCTTCGTTCCGACGTTCATCGTCACGCCTTCGCGGATGGTGCATCCCTCCCCGATTTCTAGCTGCGTCGGCTCGTCGCGATAGCTCAGATCTTGCGGAGGCCCTCCGAGTGCGGCAAATGGATAGATCACGCAGCCGGCTGCGATCGTCGTGTGTCCGGCCACGTTCACATGCGCGATCAGTCTGCAGTTCGGACCGATCTCGGCGTGGCGACCGATGATGCAGTAAGGACCAATCGAGGCGCCCTCGCCGATCACAGCGCCATCTTCAATCCGCGCGGTGGGATCGATCGTGCTCATCGAAGCTCTCGTGTTGCTGGGAGTTTGGCCTAAATCGTCAAATTTTTCAGTGGTTAGCGCGGTCGGTCGGGACTGTCCAGTGACGTCTGGTGGCTCCCTTCGCGCGTTTTTTGATCCAGGCCGGTCGCCGGATCGATCCTTCAAGAGATCGTCAGACGACTTGCCTTGTCCGGCGCGTCGCTCGTCGATTAATTCATCGTCCGCTGCACGAACGCTGAGCCCTGGGTGACCACACACATGTAGGAATAGGTTTGCGCCTCGCCCGCGGCCTCGACATCGACGTCAATGATGATGGGCCGCGACTGGCCTTTCCACGAGGCCAGAATCGCCTGCGATACCGGACGCGTCCGTGATTTTTTGACAACGAGCCCTGCGATCCGGGGCAGCGCCTCGGTGGCCTTGGAAACGCACGTCTTGCCGGCTTCCGCGCGGCCATTCAGGATGACCATGAGTGCTGTCGAAACGGCAACTGCGATCACGGTACGCATCTGATATTTCCAGGACTGACGAAGAAATGCGAGCATCAAATTTCCGTTGTGTCGATTAGAACCGGAAGGCGCACGGCTCTCGGGCTAGGCGCGGGCCATCCTGCCTGGCGATCCACCCCTCGTCAGTCGGTCAACATCGCGCCGACGTCGGCTTCGGCGACGGTCACGCCAGCCACCTTGGCGTCGCCGTGAAACCACCACATCGCCTTTCGCCTGCCGATGCTGCTCATGTGGTACTCGACCGTGTCGCCGGGCATCACGGGCTTGCGGAATTTGCACTTGTCGATGGTCAGAAAATAAACCGCGCGCGGCTTCTGCGTACCCTCGACCGACTTGATACCGATTACGCCCGCGGTCTGCGCCATGGCTTCAATCATCATCACGCCGGGATACACCGGGCGCTCGGGAAAGTGTCCGAGAAAGGGCAGTTCGTTGAAGGTGACGTTCTTGATCCCGATGCCGCTATAATCGCTCCGGATATTGATCACCCGGTCGATCAACAGCATGGGATAGCGGTGCGGAAGCGTCTTGAGGATCTCGTTGATGTCCACGAGCGCAAACCTGACCGATGCCTCCTCCATCACCCCTGTCCCCCACCCTTCGGATCGGCTGCGCTGTCGCGCACCAGACGCTCGACCGCAACGATTTCCCGGAACCACTGCCGGGTCGGTTTGGCAAAATGGCCACCCCAGCGCCCGCCAGCCGGAATGTCGTCCTTGACGGCGCTCATCGCCGTGACCTGGGCCCCGTCGCCAATGTGGAGATGATTGTTGATTCCCACCTTCGCGCCCAACGCCACATGATCGCCAATCGTTAGGCTACCAGCCAATCCTATTTGGGCAGCCAGCAGACAGTGTCTCCCAATCGTCACATTGTGACCGATCTGGACCTGGTTGTCGATTTTCGTGCCCTCGCCGATCACGGTGTCGCGCAGGCTGCCGCGGTCGATGGTCGTTCCTGCCCCGATCTCCACCTCATTCTGGATCAGAACGCGGCCAGTCTGCGGGACCTTCAAATGGCCTTCCGGGCCAAAGAAAACGAACCCATAGCCGTCCTGTCCGATGCTGCAGCCGGGATGGATGAGGACCTTATCGCCGATCAGCGCGAATTGGATGGCAGATCGTGCGCCGATGTTGCAATCCCTCCCGATCCTGACATTGGCGGAAATCAATGCACCCGCGCCGATGATTGTCCCTGCCCCGATCGCAACATTCGGACCGATCACAGCCAATGGATCGACAATCACGCCGTCTTCCAGGTGCGCCGTCGGGTCGATAATCGCGGAGGCCGCGATGCCGGCGCTGCCGACCCAGGATTGGGGACGCAGGGCGTCGCTGTGGAGCTTGCGCGCAACCGTGACGAATGCGCGGAACGGATGGTCCAACCGCAACACGGCCACACCAGGTGGAACGCTTGCCTCGAAGCGTTTACTGACCAGACAGGCGCCCGCCTTCGTCGTAGCCAGCTGATCGGCATATTTCAAATTGTCGAAAAACGTCAGATGCATCGGGCCGGCTTCATCGAGCGAAGCGAGTCCCTTGATCTGCAGGCCGCCCCGTGACGCGTCGACCAAAAACGCTTCCGTCAGCGCGGCAATGTCTGCCAGCGTCGACGAAGGCGGTTGCTCAAAAAAAGTAGGTTGCGCCATTCCACCCGTCGCCGTCCGGCCGGTGATCGAACCCGGGCTCCGGTTCCGACAAATCAGAACCAGCTCTCTCTTTGTCTGGACGCGTTTTCTTAACGTGAGCCAGTGCCCACCTCGCTCGAAAACGCTTTAGAACGATGTCCCGCCGCCAAACTTGAATTGCTGCACGACATCGTGAGGGCCCTTCGTAATCGGGACCGCGTAATCGAAGCGCAGCGGGCCGAACGGCGACGCCCAGATAAAGCCTATACCGACCGCGGTGCGGACGACATTTTGGGGATCAAACTGCAGTCCCAGGCAAGTCCCGGACGCAGGAGCTGCGTTCTTGGTGTTGGTCGGAGGTATGCATCCGGGCGTATTGACTTCACCCGTCAAGGCCCACTCCGTCGGCCCCTTGTAATCATACAGTCCGCCCGCGTCGGCATAGACGGCGCCCTTCAAGCCAACTTCCTTCGGCAGGAACCAGAACGGCATCTGCAATTCCAAAGAGGCGCCCCAATACTTGGTGCCGCCGAGCGCATCCTGGGTACCGAAAGGATTGATGTCGCGCGGACCGATGCCGTTCGGAGCGAAGCCGCGGACGAGATTGGGACCCATCTGGAAGTGATCCAGCATGCGGATGCCGTTGCTGCCGACCTGGGTGAGAATGCCGGATTGGACCCGGATCAACCCGACGATATCGGCAACCAACGGCGTATAATATTTCGCGTCGACCGCGGATTTCAAATAGGTCACGTCGCCGCCAACGCCGGCGAAGTCCTCTCTCCAATCAACGAGCAGACCGTCGGTCGGGTTCTTGTTGTTATCCAGCGTGTTGTAAGTAAGCGAATATCCGACCGCTGACGTCAACGTTTTGCCGGCGGCCAGTTCCTTGCGAATGGGGAGCGAGGATTCGCCGTCGCTGAAACAGAACAAGCCAACGCCGGACGCGTCCACTGCGCCAAACGCATTTCCACCGTTGGCGGCCACGAACGCCGGTGACGGATTGAACGGGAGATTGGGGTTGGTGAAGGTGTTGTTACAATTAGCCAGGAAATTCGGCAGAGAGATTTTCTGCTCGTAGATCGAATAGCGCAGCTGCAAGCTTAGATCTTCGCGCAGCGTAAGTCCGATTCTTGGGCTGAATCCCAACGTCTGGGTGCCATACGAAATAAAGGAGTTCGCAAGCTGCTGGCGATAATAGGTATCAAGACCAAGTGCGATGCGATAATCCAGCAAGTAAGGCTCGACAAAGGAAAGCGAGATTCCGCGCGCGAACTGACCGTACGTCACCGACGCCTTCCCATACAGGCCGCGGCCGAGCAGATTGCGCTCCGAGATACTGACTTCGGCAAGCGGGCCGTCGGTGGTCGAATAGCCACCCGATACGGAGAAGTCGCCGGTGGATTTCTCCTCGAGTTCGACATTGAGAATGACACGATCGCTCGACGATCCCGGTTCGGTCGTGATCTTGACGCTCTTGAAGAAATCGAGATTCTTCAGGCGGCGCTCGGCGCGATCCACCAGCGCGCGATTGTAGGCGTCTCCCTCGGCGATATCGAACTCGCGGCGGATCACATAATCGCGGGTGCGGGTGTTGTTGCGAACGTTGATGCGCTCGATGTAGGTCCGTGGGCCCTCGTCGATGCCGAACACGATCGAGACCGTATGCGCCTCGAAATTGCGGTCACCGCGCGGGCGCACGACGGCAAATGCGAAACCTCGCCGCGAGGCTTCGATCTGCATTTCCTCGACAGACTTCTCCAGCGCTTCGGCGTTGTAGAGCGATCCGACAAAGACCCGCGAGAACCGGCTCAGGGCATTTCCCTCCAGCGAGGGGATGCTGGATTGGAAAGTGACTGACGCAACCCGATACTGCTGGCCTTCCTCGATCTTGAAGGTCACCAGGAAGCCCTTGCGCTGCGGATCGTATTCCGTCAGTGCGGCCACCACCTGCACGTCGGCGAAGCCGTGCTTCAAATAATAGCGTCGAATCAAATCGCGATCAGCTTCAATCCGGTCTGGATCGTAGACGTCACTGCCGCCAAGGAAGCTCAGCAGATTCGATTCGCGTGTCTTGATGACGTCCTTCAGGCGATAGGACGAGTAGGTGGTGTTGCCGATGAACTCGATCGAATTGATGCCGGTTTTGTCGCCCTCGGTAATCGTAAAGACCAGGTCGACACGATTGTTCGGCTGTTCGATGATCTCGGGAACCACGGTCACGTCATAGCGGCCGGCGTGGCGATAGATTTCGGTGATACGCAGAGCGTCCGACTGAACCATGGGCCGTGACAGCGTGCCACGCGGCTTGGATTGAATTTCCGAGGTGAGCTGTTCGTCCTTGACCTTCTTGTTGCCTTCAAAGGCGATGCGGCCGATCACCGGATTTTCGACCACGGTCACCACCAAACGGCCGCCCGCCTGATTGATCCTTACATCCTGGAACAGGCCCGTCTCGATCAGGGCCTTCAGGCCATCATCGATGTGGCCCTGATCCAGTCGTCCGCCAGGACCCGGCTTGAAGTAGGAGCGGATGGTCGCGACTTCGACCCGCCGGTTGCCCTCAACCTGGATCGAATCCACGGTCTGGGCGACAGCCGACGAGGAAACAAGCCCAGCCGCCAGCGTCGCGGCAACCGGCATCGCGACCATGATCAGGGCGGCCAACACGCCTCCCCGTACCCGCATTGCAACATTCATGCGCAGAGCGCCCTTACAATTCCAATGCCAGCCCGCACCCTACGAGTCGGCAGATTCCCGTTGGTTGACCCGCTTGTAGCCAATTTTGCCAAGCCGGCAAACCTTATGTCGCAGCGCGATTTCATTTTCATTCCAAGACGTTGCCCATCGGCCACGTCATAAAAAAGCCGCTTCACGATGCGGCCAGGTGCAGGATGTCGTTATAGGTGGCAAACACCATCAGCATCAGCACCAGCCCCAGCCCAATCCGGAACCCCATTTCCTGTGCTCTCGGGGACAGGGGGCGTCCACGCACCGCTTCCACCGCGTAGAACAAAAGGTGGCCGCCATCGAGCAAGGGTACGGGAAACAGGTTCAGCAACCCGATCGACACCGAAAGCGCGGCACATAGCTGCAAAACGAATTGGAAGCCAAGGCTGGCCGCTTGGCCAGAAAGCTGCGCTATCCGAAGCGGACCGCCGACGTCCTCGGTATTGCCAACTCCAACAAACAACGACCCGATGAACTTGAACGTGGCCGTGATAATGAACCCGACCTGTTCAACGCCGATCTTAAGCGATTCCAAAAATCCGACCGGCGATGACCTGGGATCTTCCGGCCGGGCGCTATATTGGATGCCGAGTTGGCCGACCCGGTGGTTATTTCCAAAGAGATCCTTCACTTCCTTGAGTGCCGGCGTCGCGTTCAGCGTTACCAATGCGCTGTCTCGCTTTAGACGGAAAACCAACTGGGCGCCTGCGCTAGTTGAAACTATTCGCTGCATATCAGCGAAACTTTCGATAGCGCGACCGTCGATCGAAAGCACCACATCGCCAACCTTAAATCCGGCTGACGCAGCAACGCTATCTGGCTGGATCGCATCAACGCGCGGGATAGAACTCGGCTTACCGAAATAGAGAGCCATCCCGGCAAAGATCACGACGGCGAGAAGAAAATTAGCAATCGGACCCGCGGCCACGATCGCCGCGCGCCGCCCGACGCTCTTGTGGTGGAAGCAGCCGGCGCGTTCCTCCTCGGTCATCTTGTCAAGCGTTTCGGACGACGGCGTCGAGGCCTCGCTGTCGTCGCCAAAGAACTTGACGTAGCCGCCGAGCGGGATGGCCGAGATCTTCCACCGCGTTCCGTGCCGGTCGTTGAAGCCGGCAAGTTCGGGCCCAAAGCCAACCGAAAAGGTTAACACCTTGACGCCCGCCCAGCGGGCAATCAGGAAATGTCCCAGCTCGTGGAAGAAAACGACAATGGTAAGCACGAACAAGAAGGGAACGATGTAACCGACCAAGCCATGGCTTAACACATTGAAACTATGTAGAAAAAACTCGGACATCCGCTTCCCCTCAACCAGGGCCAAAGGCCCTGCCCCCAACCCTCTAGGATGCCTTTAAGGCAATTTGAGGCAATAGGGTGACCGCTTTATTTCGCGCATTATGGTCAATGGCAATGGCATCGCCGGCGGACGTCAAGGACGTCAGGTTACCGGCGCGAATCCAGGCCTCCAACGTCGCTTCGACAAGGCGGGCAATGGCGCCAAACCGGATCTTGCCTCCGATAAACGCAGCCACCGCCACCTCGTTGGCCGCGTTATAGACTGTGGTCGCGCCGCGGCCAGTCCGCAGCGCATCGTAGGCCAGCCGGAGTGCGGGGAACCGTTCGAAATCAGGCGCTTCAAAAGTCAATTGCCCAATCTTGGCAAGATCAAGCTTCGCCGCCGGCCCAACGATCCGATCAGGCCAGCCGAGGCAATGCGCAATTGGCGTGCGCATGTCAGGCGAGCCCAGCTGCGCGACCACCGAACGATCCGAAAACTCGACCATCCCGTGAATGATCGACTGCGGGTGGACCAGAACGTCGATCTCATCCGGCGCCAACGCAAACAGACACGCGGCTTCGATCACCTCCAGGCCCTTGTTCATCATCGAT
>DASQOU010000080.1:0-6479 GCA_035644295.1 Bradyrhizobium sp. | reverse complement strand
AAGCGCCTGCAGGCTTTCGTCGATCGCTTCAAGGCCAAGGCCTCCAAAGCCCGCCAGGCCCAGTCCCGCGTCAAGATGCTGGAACGAATGAAGCCGGTCACCGCACTGGTGACGCAGGACGTGCGCGACATCTCATTCCCGATCCCTGAGAAGATGCTGTCGCCTCCAATCATCGCGGTCGATGACGTCTGCGTCGGTTACGACCCAAAACGGCCGGTCCTCAATCGCGTGACATTGCGCATCGACACCGATGACCGCATCGCCCTGCTCGGCTCCAACGGCAATGGCAAATCGACGCTGGTGAAACTGCTCGCCAACAAATTGGCGCCGTTCTCCGGCCGCGTCACACGCGCAGAAAAACTCTCGGTCGGGTATTTCGCGCAGCACCAGGTCGACGAGCTCAATATCGACGGCTCGCCCTACGATCACGTTCGCAGGCTGATGCCGGACGCCCCCGAAACCAAGGTGCGCGGGCGCACGGGCGCAATCGGCTTTTCGGGCAAGGCCGGCGATACGCTCGTCAAGAGCCTGTCGGGCGGCGAAAAAGCGCGTCTGCTGTTGGGATTGGCGACCTTCTTCGGTCCCAACATGATCATTTTGGACGAGCCCACCAATCATCTGGACATCGATAGCCGCGCAGCGCTCGCGGAAGCGATCAACGAATTTCCCGGCGCCGTCATCATGGTCTCCCATGATCGTTACCTGATCGAGGCCTGTGCCGATCAATTGTGGGTCGTCGCCGATCAAGCCGTAACCGCCTATGACGGCGACCTCGATGATTATCGCCGGATGGTGTTGTCGGCGCGCGGCGCGCGTGCCAATTCACGCGACCGCGGCAGCAATGAACGCAGCAACGGCCGCGACCGGCCTCAGCGCAGTACGGCCGAAAAGCGCGTGCCGCTGAAGCAAAAAATTTCGGACGCCGAGGCCGAGATCGCGCGCATCAGCGGTATCATCGCCAAGATCGATACCGCGCTGGCGTTGCCGGATCTGTTCAAGCGCGACCCGAAACAGGCCGCCCAACTCAGTAAAGCGCGCGCGAGCGCGGCAAGCGCCTTGCAGCGCGCCGAGGAAGAATGGTTGACGGCGAGTTCGCAATACGACGAAGCGGCCGGCTGATCGAAGGCGATCAGGTCGGGGCCGGCTTCTTCTTGGCCTTCGGCTTGGCGGTCTTGGGCTCAGCCACCGGCTCGGACCCACGCTCGATCGACGTCAGCCGTCCGGCCGTGAAGGTATAGATTCCGGCGCGTTGCCCCCGCGAATAATTGACCACCGCCACCCGATCGCCATGGGCATTGTTGGAGAGGCTGACGCTGTCGGGGGCGCCGATGCCACGCACAACATCACATTCGGTATGGCCAAGCGCTACCGTCCCGGTGGCCGTGGGCGCAGCAGCTGCGCCGTCGGACAAAGCATTGGCATTTGCCGGAACACCGGCGGAAGTCATTCCCGGACAAGCGCCCTCGGCGCTGACCAAATCTTCACGATTGACGGGTTTGTCCGGCGTCAGGGGCGGCGTTTCAATCGATACGTTCTTGATGAAAACCCTGCCGCTGCGCGAAAACCACTCCGCATCCTTCGACAAAAGATCGGACGAAAAAAAGTCGGACGTAGCCGCACAGCCCGCGATCATGGGGGCGAACAGCATCAGCGTCAGCACTGATTTCCGGTGACGGTATTTGTCTCGCACGATGAACTTGGCCCCATCCCCGCCTTAAGCGATTGTCCCACCATCACTTTGCGGCACGACCGTGGCTTAACACAAGGCCACAGGCCGAAACCGTAGATTATCACTAATTGCCGGAACCTGCCAATTCGCGCCGCTGCCAGCGGCCTCTCTCGTCGGCCTGCCAGTAAGTGGCCTCGAAACCTCGCGTCTTGCAATCGGTCCAGGCAAGACGCGCGGCGGCGAGCGCCTCGCCATCGTCACCGTTGAAGACCAGAACCACCCGGTCATAGGCGCCGCAGTCCGCCGGCAAGGGGGCGCTGTCGACCAGAAACCTGACATTGGCCCGATTCGGGTTGCTGTCTTCCACCGCCAGCACGATCGGCTGATCCTGCGCGTCGCCGACGCGCCAAGTGGCGTGCGGCAGGAACGAATCATCGCGGTAGGTCCACAAATGTGCGTCAAGCGCGTCGGCGCGCTCGTGCGATGTCGACTGCACGACCACACGCCAGCCGCGCTCCAGTGACTTTTCGAGCAACGGCGGCAAGACGCTTTCCAGCGACATGTCTTGCAGATGGTAGAATAGAACTTCCGTCATCCGGTTTTCAGCTATTTCCTGGCTTCGTAATAATCCGCAACGAGCCGATCCAGCAGCCGGACCCCGTAACCCGAACCCCAGCTTTGATTGATCTCGGTTTTCGGCGCGCCCATGGCCGTTCCCGCGATATCAAGATGAGCCCATGGCGTGCCGTCAACAAAGCGCTGCAGGAATTGCGCCGCGGTGATCGAACCGCCGTTGCGGTTGCCGGTGTTTTTCACGTCGGCGAATTGCGAGTCGATCAGCTTGTCGTACTCCGGGCCAAGCGGCATGCGCCAGACCCGCTCGCCGGTCGCAAGCCCGGCCTTGGTCAAGCGCTCGGCCAATTCGTCATTGTTGGAGAACAAGCCCGCATATTCGGTGCCGAGCGCAACCATGATGGCGCCGGTAAGGGTTGCAAGATCGACCATGAATCTCGGCTTGAACTTTTTGGCCACGTACCAGAGCACGTCCGCCAGCACCAGCCGGCCTTCGGCGTCGGTGTTGATGATCTCGATGGTCTGGCCGGACATCGAGGTGACGATATCGCCGGGACGCTGCGCGTTGCCGTCGGGCATGTTCTCGACAAGACCGATGGCGCCGACCACATTGACCTTCGCCTTCCGCGCGGCCAGTGCATGCATCAATCCAACGACGCAAGCGGCACCCCCCATGTCGCCCTTCATGTCCTCCATGCTTCCCGCGGGCTTGATAGAAATGCCTCCGGTGTCGAAGCAAACGCCCTTTCCGATAAAGGCGACCGGTTGATCGCCGCGCTTGCCGCCATTCCAGCGCATGATCACCATCCGGCCAGGCTGCGTGGAGCCCTGGGCAACGCCGAGCAGCGCGCCCATTCCTAGTCTCTTCATGGCGTTGACATCGAGCACTTCGACGCCGACGCCGAGCTTGCGCAATTGGCTGGCGCGGCGGGCGAATTCCACAGGAAACAGGACGTTTGGCGGTTCATTGACAAGATCGCGCGCGGTGATGACGCCCTCGACGATATGCGCGCTGGGAGCGAAAGCCTTTCGCGCCGCAGCCACATCGCCTACCGCGATCGAAACATCGGCGCGCAATGCTCCCTCCTCGCCCTCCTTCTTCTTGGTTTTGTAGCGGTCGAACTTATAGGCACGCAGCCGTAGGCCGGATGCGATCGCGGCTGCCTGATCGGGTTTCATGGCGCCTGTGGCCAGTTCGGCCACGATCGTCACGGCGTCCTTCCCGGCCCGAAGCGTGCCGGCCGCAGAGCCACCAAGCTTGAGGAAATCGTTGTCCTTGATCTCCGCAAGCTTGCCGAGGCCCATCACGATCAGGCGTTTGGCCTTAAGCCCCTCCGGCGCCAAAATATCGAGCGCCGCCCCGCTTTTGCCTTTGAATTGATTGGTTTCGGCAGCCCGCCTGACCAAACTGACCGCCGCACCCAGCACCTTCCCTGTGGCGGGGCCGAATTGCAGCGTCTCGTCGCAAAAAACCACGAGAATTCCGCGCGGGGCGGCGGAAAACGGGACGAAGCCGACCTTGACGGCGTCGGTCATTAGCAAATCCTCCAAAATCAGGCTGTCGCCGCTGGGTCGTGGACCCGCCAGGTACTTGCGAATATTCTCTTCCCGGCTGCGATGGACACCCGTCAAGAGCGTGCTCCGGCGCACTATGGCCCGTCGACCGCCGCACTGCCAAGCGCCCGCGTGGCTGGAGGGCCACATCAGCCAATTTATTAACCATATCGCAAGGGCGCCATCGCCCAGCCATTTTGTTGACGGATCAAAGGGATGGTAGTGAGAGAGTAAGCCAGCCGGAATCACGGCGGCCCGACCAAGGGGATCCCGATTTCGGGATTGGTCGTAAGCCGCAGTTCCAGCACGCAAGGTGGGATCGTGCGGTAACGATGGGGTCGATCGACAAGTATATCTTTCGAACGACGCTCGCGTCGTTTGCGCTGGTTCTGGTCAGCCTGACGGGGGTGATCTGGATTACGCAGGCGTTGCGCGGCATCGACCTGATGACCAGCCAGGGTCAGACGATCCTGACCTTCCTCGGCGTCACCAGCCTGGTCATTCCGGCGCTGGTCCTGATCATCTCTCCGATCGCCTTGATGATCGCGATCGCTCATACGCTGAACAAGCTCGCGACCGATTCGGAAATCATTGTGATGAACGCGGCCGGCCTCTCGCCGCTTCGGCTATTCCGCCCGTTTCTCTATGCCACCGTTGTGGTGGCGCTGCTGGTTGCCTTTATCGCCTCCTACCTCGCGCCCGATGGCATGCGCCGGCTCAAGCAGTGGGACGCTGAAATCACTGCGGATGTGCTGGCCAACATTTTGCAGCCCGGCCGCTTTGCCCAGCTCGATCAGAACTTGACCATCCGAATTCGAGAGCGGCAACCAGGCGGCCTGCTTGTGGGTATCTTCATCGATGACCGCCGTGATCCAAAGGAACGCATCAGCATTGTCGCCGACCATGGCACCGTCCTGAAAAACGAAGGCGGCTCCTTCCTGATCCTGGAGGATGGAAATCTCGAGCGCTTTGAGGCCGGCAAACGCGATCCGGCACTGGTTGCGTTCGGCCGCTATGGATTCGACATGTCGAAATTCTCCAATCAGGGTCACGACGTCGCGTTGGGCATTCGCGAGCGCTATCTCTGGGAATTGCTCGCGCCACCGGCCTCTGATCCAGTCTACCAACAGCTGCCCGGACAATTTCGGGCCGAGTTGCACGACCGATTCATGGCGCCAATCTATCCGTTTGCATTTGCGGCACTCACCTTTGCCTTTCTCGGCGCGCCGCGCACAACACGTCAAAGCCGAAACTTTTCGATCGGGGGCTCTATCCTCGCCGTTTTCGGGCTGCGGATGGTGGGATTCGCTTGTTCCGTCCTGGCGGTGAAATCGCCATTCGCACCGCTCGTTCAGTACCTGATGCTGGCCGCGGCGATCGGAGCGAGCTTTTGGATCATCGTCGGTGGTATCGTCATAGAGCCGCCGGCTGCGCTGCTGGAGGCTGTCAACAAGTCGAACGCGCGCCTGCTGCGGCTGTTCGGACGGCCTGCCGCAGCATGAGCATGATCACCAATACGCTGGGGCGCTATTTTGCCGGCCGCTTTGTGGTTTCGGCGCTCGGCGTCTTTGCCAGCATCTTCATGCTTCTGGTGCTGGTCGATTACATCGAAATGGTCAGGAAGACGTCAGGGCTGGTCGAAGTTTCCGCAATTACGGTCGCGGAAACGTCTCTGTTCCGCGTACCGCAACTGCTCGAAAGGATGATGCCGTTTTGCATCCTGATCGGGGCGATGACCTGCTATCTTGCGCTTTCCCGACGACTCGAACTCGTGGTCGCGCGAGCCGCCGGCGTTTCCGCCTGGCAATTCATCGCGCCGGCGTTGGCGAGCGCGATCCTGCTCGGAATCCTCGCCACGACAACCTACAACCCGATGTCTGCAAATCTGCGCGAACTCTCCAAACGGATGGAGGCCGACTTGTTCGGCTCCGCACCCGGCGGCGGCGTTCAGGACGCCTCCGGTTTTTGGATCAATCAGGTCAATAGCGATGGCCAGGCCATCATCAATGCCGCCCGCAGCGAGCAGCAGGGCGTGCGGTTGACTGGCCTCACCGTGTTCCGATTCGATAACGACTACCAGTTCAAGGAGCGGATCGAGGCGCAGGCAGCCACGCTTGAAGAGGGCCGTTGGCTGTTCAAATCCGTGCGGCGGTATACGCTCGACGGCCCCCCGGCCGAGCAGGACAGCTTCTCCCTGGGCACCAGCCTGACGCCAGCGCAAGTTCGCAACAGCTTCTCCACTCCGGAAACTGTGTCTTTTTGGCAACTACCCGGCTACATCCGCTCGTCGGAGAGCTCAGGATTCGCCACCGCCGGGTACCGATTGCAATACCACAAGCTACTCGCCCAGCCGTTTTTGCTGGCGGCAATGGTCATGCTGGCGGCAGCTGTCAGCTTGCGGTTCTTCCGCTTCGGCGGCGTGCAAAAGATGGTTTTAAGTGGCGTGGGGGCAGGGTTTCTGCTCTACGTTTTGTCGAAAGTAACTGAGGATTTGAGCAAGGCTGAGTTGATGCATCCGATCGCTTCGGCGTGGCTGCCCGTCTGCGTGGGCGGCCTCACCGGCTTTTTGGCCTTGTTGTACCAGGAGGACGGGTAGTGGCCGTTGTCGCCGCCCGCCAGGGAAGGTCGCCTGCGTTCCGGCGGCGCACGCTTGTGCGCCGCTACTGTGGTCGCTTGACCACCG
>DASQOU010000079.1:0-2189 GCA_035644295.1 Bradyrhizobium sp. | reverse complement strand
TCGGCAGTCCCATCAGGGACGCTGCGATTTCAGCCTGAGCCTGCTGATCGTCGGTGATGCCGATCGCTGCGAAGATAGCTTCATCCAGCGTCGGCGGATCGCGCCGGACGCGCCGCGATCCATATTTGGTATTCCAATCTTCGCTCATAAGATCCTCTTGTCTGATCAGAAATACCTAGGGCGAAGATTGTTGCATTGCAATATGAAATTGATGTGGCAATCCAGCTATGCACTGGATTGATTCAAAGGTTTTCCAGCCTGGTGGCGTCGTAAATTTCGATTGTGGTGGCGGCAGCGGCAAGCGGCTGCAGCGCGCGGACAAAATTACGTGAAGCCGGCACTGCGAAATGTGCCTGTAACGCGGCGCGATCGGTCCACTGCTCGATGAACACCAGCCGCAACGGATTTTCGCAATCGATATGCACGGCGTGAGAGATGCATCCAGCCTCCTTGCGCGAGCGATGGACATGCTCGAGGCTCAATTCGCGAACCGCGCCGAGGGTATCTTCGCGGGCCGTCACACTGCCGGTCACTACGATCATGGTGTCACCCGTTCTCGTTTCCGTTATCGTCAAGGGATTGAATCGCCGGCGCTTGCAAAGTCTATCGGCTGCTGCGGCCAGCGCTTCAGCGCAGCATGCCCGGCATCGGTCAGCATGTAGATGCCGCGTTCGGCGCGATCGAACCAGCCATAGACGTTGTGCTGCAGGATCTTCGGCGCGTCGGGAATCTCAGGCTTGAGGTCGCGCACACGCCGCGGCCCTCGCGACAGCGCCGACGCGCAGGCCAGCGCCTGCTGGCGATAGGCCGTCATGATCGGCGCGCGCGTGCTCCCGCCCAGCGCCGGGTCGCCCTTGCGGCGCCGGTGCTCGGCGATCAGGCGCGAGCGCTTCTTGGGGTTGCGGCGCGGGCTGGTCGTGGGCGGTTTGACGAGTACCTCGACGTCGCCGGTATTGGTCACCGCGAGCATGCCAAAGCCCAGCCGTCGGCAGAGATTACGATAGCGCGCATCACTCTCGCGTCCCTTGCCGCGCGCGGACATTTTGGCGGCAAGCCAGACCTCGTCACAGGCGCCGGCGCGATCGACCGCCTGCAGCACCAGTTCAAGATTGAATGTAAGTTTCAGTTCGCCGATCACCACGATCGGGGGATCGCCGGCGCTAAGCGCCACCAGGTCGCAGCCGCCGACCTCGCCCTTGACCGTAAAGCCGAGGTTTTCCAGGAAGCGTTTGACGGGTAGATAAAGCGCGGTTTCCAACGATCGAGGCTCCGGAGCCGCCGAAAATGCGACTCAATTGTGAAAGTGTAGCCTGAATCCCATGAGAGGATTTGATCAAGGGGCAGGGGAGCGGCTACCATGGTCCCGGGACAAGGCGAATAGCGTCGGACTGACGACTTGCGAATCCAGGGATTCGCGGGTCGCGCAGTATTCCTCGACATTGGGCGGTTTCAGGTGCTGCAGGGACTTTACAAGGTTGAGATGCATACGGTGCATGGTTCGCGCCGCGGCGTGCTCTATGTATATGACGGCAAGATGATGGGCGGCAATTCGGCTTTCGCGTTCATCGGCACCTACCGGGATGCCGATGGGGACGTATCAGTCGACATATCGACGTTGCGCCACAATGAAGATCCGAATTTCCAGCCGCTGCTCAAGGCCGACAAGATCACCCTCGCGCTGAAAGGCAAGCAGCGGGGCGAACAATATTTCTTCGAGGGCGGCACACCGCAGTTGCCTGGCGTTGCCTTCAACTCGGTGATGACCCCCATCAGGGAAGAGGCGGCGCCGTCAGCGGTTTCGGTCGAAAAAGGCGGGATCAAGAACGGGCTTTATTCCATTCACATCCGGATGCTCGACGGCATCGACGGCGGCAATACCGGTGTCATGGTGCTGCACGACGGCCGGATCCACGGTGGCGACGCCTTTTTCGATTATATCGGTTCCTACAGCAGCGCGAACGGCAGGTGGAAGGGGGAACTCGTCAACCACGAACACACCCCGAACCAGGGCGAACGGCCGGTGTTCGGCGGCTACGAGGTCGGCATCGGCTTTTCCGGCACCTACACCGATGAGGGTGCGGTCGCGGAAGCCACCGCTCTGGCCGGCAAGCGCAGCATTCGCTTCAGCGCGGTACTGAAGAAGCTCGCGGAGGCGTGAGGGAAGCGGAGTGTTTCACAAGTCCCGGGAG
>DASQOU010000078.1:0-4289 GCA_035644295.1 Bradyrhizobium sp. | reverse complement strand
CGAACGAGGTCGAGACCATCGTCACCGAGGTGGTGAAGCATATCCCGGGCGACCACGTCGGCATTCACGCCCATAACGACACCGAGCAGGCGGTCGCCAATTCGCTGGCCGCGGTGCGCGCCGGGGCGCGGCAGATCCAGGACACGTTGAACGGACTCGGCGAACGCTGCGGCAACGCCAATCTGTGTTCGCTGATTCCGACCCTGCGGCTGAAGCGCGAGTTTGCCGATTGCTTCGAGATCGGCGTGTCGCCGGACCAGATGGCGACCTTGATGAAGGTTTCGCGGACGCTGGACGACATGCTTAATCGTGCGCCCAATCGCCACGCGCCCTATGTCGGCGAAAGCGCGTTCGTGACCAAAACCGGCATTCATGCTTCGGCGGTGCTCAAGGATCCGCAGACCTATGAACATGTGTCGCCCGAGGCGGTCGGCAATCACCGCAAGGTGCTGGTATCCGATCAGGCCGGCCGCTCCAACGTGATCGCCGAACTGGAACGGGCAGGCATTGCCTACGACAAGAAAGACCCAAAGCTGGCCCGTCTCGTCGAGGAACTCAAGGAGCGCGAGGCCGCGGGCTATGCCTACGAGTCCGCCAACGCGTCGTTCGATCTGTTGGCACGGCGCACGCTTGGCAAGGTGCCGGAATATTTCCGGGTCGAACAGTTCGACGTCAATGTCGAGCAGCGCTACAACGCCAATGGCCAGCGCGTCACGGTGGCAATGGCGGTGGTGAAGGTCGACGTCGACGGCGAGAAACTGATCTCGGCGGCGGAGGGCAACGGTCCCGTCAACGCGCTCGACGTGGCGCTGCGCAAGGATCTCGGCAAATACCAGAAATACATCGAAGGCCTGAAGCTGATCGACTACCGCGTCCGTATCCTCAATGGCGGCACCGAGGCGGTAACGCGGGTGCTGATCGAGAGCGAAGACGAGCAGGGCGAGCGCTGGACCACCATCGGTGTGTCGCCCAACATCATCGACGCGTCGTTTCAGGCGCTGATGGATTCGGTTGTTTACAAGCTGGTGAAATCCAACGCGCCGGCGTGACAGACCAATGGCTGGGTGCCGTCCATGATCGATCATGTCTCTGTTGGCGTCAGCGACCTCGAACGTGCCGCGCGATTTTATGAACTGGCGCTGGCGCCGCTCGGGCTTTCGCGGCTGGTGACGCGGCCGGCGACGATCGGTTTCGGCAAGAGCTATCCCGAGTTCTGGATCAACCTGCGCACCGGTATGCCGCCGGTTCAGCCGGGGAGCGGCGTGCATATCTGTCTTCGGGCCAAGTCGGCCGGCGACGTCGATGCGTTCCACGGCGCGGCGCTGATGGCCGGAGGCCGCTCCGACGGCGCGCCAGGTCTGCGTCCGCACGATCGGGTACGCTATTACGCAGCGTTCGTGTTTGATCCCGATGGCAACCGCATTGAAGCGGTGACGTTCCCGAAGGATGATGCAGAGGCATCGCCGCGGTAGCTTAAGCCGCTAGTACTACTGCGTCACAAGTTCATACGGTCACGTCGCGCGGCTGAGGCGCGACAGCAAGGACATCGTGGCAAGCGTCTGACGAGCGCGTCGATGATGCGTCGGCGCACGGTGGCGATCGAATTTGGGACGTGGCGCTCAGGCCGCAATGGGGGATCCTCGGGGTCGGTAACTGTCGGGTACGGCAAGTTGCGGGAGCCGCGCGGCGGGACGAGGTCCTGAGGGGGGAATCGTCTCCCTTTCGGGAGACCAGGAATCCGTAGGCTGCGATGCACATCGTGGCGTGATGATGAAAGCCACGCCAGCCGCGTCCTTCATAGTGCCCGAGCCCGACTTCCTGCTTGAGCTCCTGATAATCGCGCTCGATGCGCCAGCGCAGCTTGGCGGCATCGACCAGATCGCGGAATGCGATGCTGCTCGGCAAAGTCGAGAGCCAGTACTTGGTCGGCTCCTTCTCGCCCTCTGGCCACTCGATCAGCAGCCATTCTTTGGTCGGTTTGCCGGTCCGTTCATGGCTCGATGCAACGTGAACACGCAACCGCGCAAACCGCGAGGACAGCCATTCATTGCTGCCCTCCCGCCATTGGATTGTGCGCCAAGCGCTCTTCCGCAGTCCGAGGGCGAGGTCCTTGACCGAGATCGTATCGGGCGCGTCACGGTGCCCCTTTTTCGGTGCCCGGCCCGGCCGCGCGCCCGGCTTCCACACCAGCATCTGCGGCTGAATGCCGGCCACATAGCGCTTTCCAAGGTCAGTGATACCCGCGCGCAGCTTGGAATCGTGGCCGTAGCCGGCGTCCAGCAGCGCCATGCTGCCGGGAAGACCGACCTCGCACGCCCAGCGGATCTGTTCGAGTGCAATCTGCGGCTTGGTCTTGAACGTGATCTCCTCGGGCACCCCCGCCTTGGCGCGGCGGTCATCGTCCTCGGCCCAGGCGTTCGGCAAGTACAGCCGATACGCCGCCGGCAGGCTCGCATGGTGATTGGCAAGCGACAGCGTCACCGCCACCTGGCAGTTCGCCTGCTTGCCAAGCTGCCCGCAATACTGGTGTGACACCCCAACCGAGTGCTGCCCTTTTTTGGGCAGGCCGGTATCGTCGATGATCCAGGCCTCGATCGGCCCGTCGCGTGTCATCTGCGGCAACACCATCTGACGTACTTTGGTCAACACATCTTCGTCCGACCACGCTCCTTGACCGACAAAATGCAGCAACGACTGATGCTGTGCCGCGGTCCGCCCGGGCGCCGTGATCGCCGCCATCGGCTCCACGCTCTTGCGCTCTCCAGGCATCACCAAACCCGTGCAATAGTCGCGGAATGGACCCGCCCGATCCGCGTGGCCGATCACGCTCACAAGCTCCTCGACATAGCCGGTAAAACGAGATTCAATGTCTTTCGCTCCGTGGCGACCCATCCCTGCCCCCCGTTGCTTCAGTGCGATTCGCCTCCATAGATGATTCGGAAATACCTGAGACTGTGGCTTTCTGACTCAGTAGTACTAGCGCAAATTCCGCAAAAGCACGCCCCCGGACCTGATCCGGGGGCGCAAGACATTAAAGCCGTTTAACGATTTCCGACGCCATCTGCTCTGTACCTTCAGGCGCGCGGGCCGCGGCAGCTCGCAAGCTCGGCAAGATATCCTGGACCCGCTCCGCCTTGAGAATTTCCACGGCCAGATTGGGTCGAATGAATTGTGTCGCACGCATATGTGCGAGCAGCGCGAGCAGTGGTTCCCAGAATCCATCGATGTTCGCGAGCAGGATCGGCTTGGAGTGGCGGCCGAGTTGCTGCCAGGTCAATTGCTCGACCAGTTCCTCCAGCGTGCCGATTCCGCCAGGCAGCGCCACGAACGCGTCGGAACGCTCGAACATCAGCCGCTTGCGTTCGTGCATGTCGGGCGTGACGATCAGTTCCTGAACGCGTGCCAGGGCGTTTTCGCGGGCAATGAGAAAGTCCGGAATAATACCGATAACGTTGCCGCCATGATCCAGTGTGGATTTGGCGATGGCGCCCATCAAGCCGTTCGAGCCCCCGCCATAGACCAAGCTCACGCCATTCTCGGCGAAGATCTTTCCGAGCGTGGTCGCGCCTTCAACAAAGTGGGCATTGGTGCCTGGGCCGGAGCCGCAGTAGACACAGACAGTTTTGATCTTGTTCATGATTGCCATGTGGCACTGCAGCGTAAATCGGTCAAGTCCATTGAATTGGCGACGGCGGCTGAATTAATCCGCAAGTGTCTGAAAATACCGAAAGAATTGCTCCGCGAGGGTGCAAGCGGCGTTCAAACGCTCTATATGACGGGCAGAATGCAGATCAACCAAGAACAGGCGCGCGACAGCGATTCCTCAGGCTCTTATTGATGGCTCATACTGATTCGTCCAGAGGCGCCGGCGAAGCGCAGGCTTCTTCCGACAGGTCCATCGAACAAGCGACCCTGATCGGGACGCTGCTGCACCTGTGGCCTTACATCTGGCCCGGCGATCGCGTCGATCTCAAGATGCGCGTGGTCTGGTCGATGGTGCTGCTGCTGATCGCGAAGCTCGCGACGCTCTCGGTGCCGTTCACCTTCAAATGGGCGATCGATGCTCTGACCGGCGCGGGTAGCGCCCCGGTGCAGCCAACGAACTGGACAATGTGGTTGATCGCGTCACCCCTGATCATGACCGGCAGCTACGGCGCCATCCGCGTGCTGATGGCGGTCCTGACCCAATGGCGCGATGGAATCTTCGCGCGGGTGGCGATGCACGCGGTGCGCAAGCTGGCTTATCTCACCTTCGTCCACATGCACGAACTGTCGCTGCGCTTTCACCT
>DASQOU010000077.1:0-48965 GCA_035644295.1 Bradyrhizobium sp. | reverse complement strand
GACAGCACCGGCAGCAGCGACGGAATGATCATTTCCTTGATCGCCGCCTTGGTCAGAAGATCGACCGCCTTGCCGTAATCCGGCTTGTCGGTGCCCTGCATGATGCCGGGCTTTTCGCGGAACTGACGCCGCACTTCCTCGACGATTGCGCCGGCCGCGCGGCCGACCGCCGTCATGCCCATCGCGCCGAACAAATACGGCAGCAGGCCGCCGAACAACAGACCCACGACGACGTAGGGATTGTTGAGCGAGAAGTCGGGCACAACGCCCTTGAAGTAGGAGAACTTCGCCGAATTGGCGATGAAGTATTTGAGGTCTTCATTGTAGGCGGCGAACAGCACCAGCGCGCCGAGACCGGCCGAGCCGATCGCGTAACCCTTGGTGACCGCCTTGGTGGTGTTGCCAACCGCGTCGAGCGCGTCGGTGGCCTTGCGGACTTCCTTGGGCAGCCCGGCCATTTCGGCAATGCCGCCGGCATTGTCGGTGACTGGACCGAAGGCGTCGAGGGCAACGATCATGCCGGCCAGCGCCAGCATCGTCGTGGTCGCGATCGCGATGCCGAACAGGCCGGCGAGGCTATAGGTGACCAGGATGCCGGCGATGATGACGATCGCCGGCATCGCGGTCGCCTCCATCGAGATCGCCAGGCCCTGAATCACGTTGGTGCCGTGGCCGGTCACTGAGGCGGACGCGATCGACTTGACCGGGCGATAGTCGGTGCCGGTGTAGTATTCGGTGATCCAGATGATCATGCCGGTGACGACGAGGCCGACGATGCCGCATTCGAACAGCGCCATGCCGGTATAGTCGACCCCTGCGAGCTTGCCGAAACCGATCAGCCAGTAGATCGCGCCGGCGACGCCGGCGAGCGACAGGATGCCGGTTGCGATCAGGCCCTTGTAGAGCGCGCCCATGATCGACTGGTTGGCGCCGAGCTTGACGAAGAAGGTGCCGATGATCGAGGTAATGATGCAGATGCCGCCGATGGCAAGCGGCAGCGTCATCATGTTCACCAGCAGCGGAGACTTGGCGAAGAAGATCGCCGCGAGCACCATGGTGGCGACCGCGGTCACCGCATAGGTCTCGAACAGGTCGGCAGCCATGCCGGCGCAGTCGCCAACATTGTCGCCGACGTTGTCGGCAATGGTGGCGGGGTTACGCGGATCGTCCTCGGGAATGCCGGCTTCAACCTTGCCGACGAGATCGCCGCCGACGTCGGCGCCCTTGGTGAAGATGCCGCCGCCGAGACGCGCGAAGATCGAGATCAGCGAGGCGCCAAATCCCAGCGCCACCAGCGCATCGACAACGGTGCGGCTGTCCGCAGCAAAGCCCATGAAGTGGGTGAGATAGGCGAAGTAGATGGTGACGCCGAGCAGCGCGAGGCCGGCAACCAGCATGCCGGTGATCGCCCCCGCCTTGAAAGCGAGTTCAAGGCCGCCGGCCAGCGAAATGGTCGCGGCTTGCGCGGTGCGCACGTTGGCCCGAACCGAAACGTTCATGCCGATGAATCCGGCAGCACCCGACAGCACCGCGCCGACCGCGAATCCGACTGCAACCAGCATGCCCAGGAAGTAGGCCAGCAGCGCGAAGATCACGATGCCGACCATGCCGATCGTCATGTACTGGCGCTTGAGATAGGCCTGAGCGCCTTCGCGCACTGCGGCTGCGATTTCCTGCATGCGCGGATTGCCGGCATCGGACTTCAAAACTGATGCCGTCGCCCAGATGGCGTAAACGATGGAAAGCGCTCCGCAGAGCACAATCACCCATAATGCTGTCATTGAATTTGCCTCGGATCTATCTGATGCTCACCCCACGCCTGTCGCCGCGGGAGCGGCGGGCGCATAAAAAGAAGGCCTTTCCCTGCCCAATAGGGCGGCCTCAAATCGGGCGGGACCATGCCAAAATCACATCTCCGGCGCAACGCCGTGGCGCGCCAAAATGGTCGATTTCGGCAGGTATTTGCGACCCGACCGGGGCTTTTCGGCTAAATCCTAGAAATGACTATAGGAGAGGTGAGGCAGCGGCATGTCCCTGCCCCGCGCATCCAGAAATTTCGGGGGTGACGTCCCGCCAATCACGGTCCCGATCGAACTCACCGCTACCCCGGCCGTATCGGCAGCTCGCGCAAACGCTTCAAAGGCATCCTCAGGGATCGCGCACAGGATCTCATAGTCATCGCCGCCGGAAACCAGGGCCTGCATGCCGGTGGCGCCAGCCGCGAGCGCTGCCGCGACGGCTGCGGACAAAGGAACGGCCGGCGCATCGATGACGGCCGAGACGCCGGACGCCGCGCAGAGCTTGGTGAGGTCGCCCGCAAGGCCGTCCGACACATCCATCGCCGCATGCGCATGATCGCGCAATGCTTGCACCAGCGCATTCCGCGGCTGCGGCACCCGGTAGCGCCCGACCAGCATCTCTCTTGCCGCAGCGTCACCGGCAAGCGCCGCAGCCACCCTGCCCCCTCTGAGAATGTCGAGGCCAAGCGCGGCGTCGCCGATGGTGCCGGTCACCACAACGCGGTCGCCTGGCATGGCGCCGCTGCGGCGAACCATCCTGCCCGGGGCGACCCGCCCGAACGCCGTGATCGAGATCACCACCGGACCCGACGTTGAGACGGTATCGCCGCCCAACAGCGGACAGTCGAACCGGCCTAAGTCCGCGCCAAGCCCCCGTGCGAATGGCGCGAGCCACGCATCATCGGCGGCGCGCAGCGCCAGCGTCAGCACAAAGCCCGCCGGCGTCGCGCCTTTGGCCGCAAGATCGGAAAGGTTCACGCGCAACGCCTTTTGCGCGATGGTGTCTGCAGGATCGTTCGACAGAAAATGGACGCCTTCGACGATGGCATCCGTGGTCACGACGATATCTCCGCCCAGTGCCTTCAGGATCGCCGCATCGTCGCCGAGGTCGAACGCGCCGGGATCAGTCGCAAGAGGCCGAAAGTACCGCGCGATCAGGGAATCCTCTCCGGATGGACTTGCATCGGGGGCAATCATTTCAGCCGCCCGCCCGCACAAACTCGTCGGCGCGAAACTGCCGCGCGATCTGGTCGAGCACCGCATTCACCATGCCCGTCTCCTCAGCCTCGACAAAGGCGTGCGCGACATCGACATATTCCGACACCACGACGCGGCCCGGCACGTCCTTGCGGTGCTCGAGTTCGTAGCTGCCCGCGCGAAGTACCGCACGCAAAATGGCGTCGATCCTCTTCAGCGGCCAGCCCCTCGATAGCGCGTCGTCGATCAGCGGATCGAGTTTTGCCTGATCGCGCACCACGCCCGACACGACGTCGCGGAAGAATGCCGCTTCCGCCGGCAGGTATTTGTCGCCTTCGACCTCACCGCCGAGCCAATGGCTCTCGAACTCCGCGAAGATGTCGTTGATCCCGGCACCGCCGATGTCCATTTGATAGAGCGCCTGCACGGCGGCTAATCGCGCCGCGCCGCGCCGGTTGGCCTTCTTATCCGGGCCTTTTGCCTGCTTCTTCTTGCCTTCTGTCATGATCAGGCCCGCATCAGCCGGCGTTTGATCCGCAGCATGGTGAGCGCCGCACGCGCGGCATCGCCGCCCTTGTTGAGTTCGCTGGGGCGCGCCCGCGCCCACGCCTGCGCGTCGGTGTTGACAGTAATGATGCCATTGCCGAGCGGGATCGTTCTGGCCACCGCAAGGTCCATCAACGCGCGTGAAGATTCCATCGATACGATTTCGAAATGAATGGTGTCGCCCCTGATCACGCAGCCGAGCGCGATCACCGCGTCATAGGGCTTGCCGTTTGTCTCCGCGGCATCGAGCACGATCGCGATCGCGGCCGGGATTTCCAGTGCTCCCGGCACCGTGATCACCTCATGGGTGACGCCCGCGGCCTTCAGCTCAGTGACCGCACCTTCCAGCAGCGCGTCCTGGATATCGTCATAGAAGCGCGCCTCGACGATCAGCGCGCGCGCGCCTGAAATGTCGGTCTGATCCTTTAACTGTGCGCGTCGCGCGTCTGCCATGAAGTCTTTCCGTTCCGATCGGTGCCCTCATCCTGAGGAGCGGCCCATTGGCCGCGTCTCGAAGGATGGGCAAAATTCCGGGCCTCATGGTTCGAGACGGCGCAAGCGCCTCCTCACCATGAGGATCAGGCGGCGTTTTAGGCGCGTGAGCGTCCAAAGCCAAGGGCCGCTTCTATTTCATTTCCAACAGCCGCGCGGCGTAGCGCGCCATCAGGTCGACCTCGATATTGACCTCGCTGCCGGCACGCCAGTCACCAAGCGTCGTCACATTGAGCGTGTGCGGAATGATCAGGACCGAAAAGGCGACGTCGTCGACGGTATTCACCGTCAGCGACACGCCATCCAGCGTCACCGAACCTTTGGGGGCGATGAAGCGTGCGAGTTCGCGCGTGGTGCGCAATTCGAACCGCGCCATGTCCGGCAGATCATCGCGCTTGACGATGGCGGCGATGCCATCCGCATGTCCGGCGACGATATGGCCGCCGAGTTCGTCGCCGATCTTGAGCGCACGCTCGAGATTGAGTTTGGTGCCGACGGTCCAGTGTTTTGCCGTGGTCATGCCGAGTGTTTCGGCTGCGGCATCGACATCGAACCAGGTCTTGCCTTGTCCGACGCCAGAGGCGACCACAGTCAGGCAAACACCATTGCAGGCGATCGAGGCGCCGTCCGCGATGGTCGCGCGATCGTAGCGACAGGCGATGCGAAGCCGGTGCAACTGCCCTTGCGCGGTCGGCGTCAGGCCAACGATCTCGCCGATGTCGGTGACGATGCCGGTAAACATTAGGCGCGCTCGTACACGGTAAGAGTGTCCCTATCGAGGCTTTCGCTAGCACGAACGCGAAAGCCCGGCGACTGCGTGATTGACGTGAGCGGTATGCCATCCAATGCCGCCACGCCATCGGCGCCAACAGCGCCAGGACCGCGCAGCAGCCAGAATTCGTCGACAAGGCCGGCCGTAACGAAGGACGAGGCGACGCGCGCGCCGCCTTCCACCAGCAGCCGCGTGATGCCCCTTTCAGCCAACGCCTGCAGCGCGGCCGACAGGTCCAACCCCGGCGGCGGCGTTGCCGTGGTGGCGACGCGGATCACCTGCGCGCCGGCGGCGCCCAGTTTCATGGCCGCCCGTGCTTCGGCGAGGCTCGAAGTCATCAGCCACAGCGGCGTCGCGCGGGCCGATTGCACCAGCCGGCTGGTGCCTGAAATTCGCAAGGCGCGGTCCAGCACCACCCGCACTGGTGAATACGCCTCCATGCCCGGCAGGCGGCACGTCAACAGCGGATCGTCGGCCTTCACGGTGCCGATCCCGACCAGGATGGCATCGCTCTGGGCGCGCAACAGATGCATGCGTGCCTTTGCGGCCTCTCCCGAGATCACCAGGGGCTTGTGGCCTGCGGCGGCGATCTTGTCGTCGGTGGATATCGCGAGCTTGAGCGTCACATGGGGACGCTTGTCGCGGATCCGCCTGAAATGCCCGGTGTGATCGCGCGCCGCCTCTGCCGCGCCAAGCCCGATGTCCACCGCAATCCCCGCCGCGCGGAGCCGGGCGTGCCCCTGACCTGCGACCTCCGGGTTGGGATCCTCGATCGCCGATACCACGCGCTTGATGCCGGCGGCGATCACCGCGTCAGCGCAGGGCGGTGACTTGCCGACGTGGGAACATGGCTCCAGCGTCACGTAGAGCGTGGCACCGCGGGCGGCCTCGCCGGCGCGCGCAAGCGCCACGGCTTCGGCGTGCGGACGGCCGCCTGCTTGCGTCCAGCCGCGCCCGACAATGACACCGTCGTTGACCACGACCGCGCCGACGGCGGGATTGGGCCAGGTGCGGCCCTGCCCGCGTCGGCCGAGTGCGAATGCCAGCTGCATGAAGCGCTGGTCGGCCGCCTTCGATCCCTTCGCTCTCTGCGCAAACTGCTCTTCCAGAATGCGGAAGATCATTTGCGTAACAGAGCAATCCGCGCGTCGTCGTCGCCGGAAAGCTCGCCCAGCACCGTCTCAAAATCCTTGGCTTCGCGGAAATTGCGGTAGACCGAGGCGAAACGCACATAGGCGACGTCGTCGAGCTGGCGCAGATGCTCCATCACGATTTCACCGATCGCCTCGGACGAAATCTCCGCTTCGCCACCGCTCTCGAGCTCGCGCACGATGGCGGAGACCATCTTCTCGACCCGCTCCGGATCGACCGGACGCTTGCGCAAGGATATCTGCAGCGAACGCACCAATTTGTCGCGATCGAACGGCACCCGGCGGCCGTTGCGCTTGATGACCGTGAGTTCGCGCAGCTGCACCCGCTCGAAGGTGGTGAAACGGAAATTGCAGGCGACGCATACCCGCCGCCGCCGGATCACGGCCGAATCCTCGGTCGGACGGGAGTCCTTCACCTGCGTATCGAGACTGTTGCAGCTTGGGCAACGCATCCGGCCAGAGTCCTATTGATAGATCGGGAAGCGATCGGTGAGCGCCCTTACCCGTTCCTTGATCGCGGCTTCCACGATTGGCGCCGTGCCATCCTGCGACTGCGCCACCGCGTTCAGCACCTCGGCGATCATGTCGCCGACCTGTTTGAATTCGGCAACGCCAAAGCCGCGTGTGGTGGCCGCAGGTGTACCCAGGCGCAGGCCCGACGTGACGAACGGCTTTTCTGGATCGAAGGGAATGCCGTTCTTGTTGCAGGTGATGGCCGCGCGCACCAGCGCCTTTTCCGAGACGTTGCCCTTCAGCCCCTTCGGCCTGAGGTCGACCAGCATCAGATGGTTGTCGGTGCCGCCCGAGACGATATCGAGGCCCTGCGCCCGCAGGCTTTCAGCCAACGCCCTGGCATTCTCGACGACGTTCTTCGCATAAGCCTTGAAATCGGGACGCAGCGCTTCGGCGAATGCGACCGCCTTCGCCGCGATCACATGCATCAGCGGGCCGCCCTGCAAGCCAGGGAAGATCGCCGAGTTTAGTTTCTTGGCGAGTGCCTCGTCGTTGCACAGGATCAAGCCGCCACGCGGTCCACGCAGCGACTTGTGCGTGGTGGTGGTCGTGACATGCGCATGCGGCACGGGCGAGGCGTGCACGCCACCGGCCACAAGACCTGCGAAATGCGCCATGTCGACCATCAGATAGGCGCCGATATGATCCGCGATCTCGCGGAAACGCTTGAAGTCCCACGGCCGCGAATAGGCCGATCCGCCGGCGATGATCAGCTTGGGCCGCACCTGCTCGGCCTGTTTTGCGACCGCATCCATGTCGATGATCTGGTCCTCGCGCCGCACGGTGTAGTGCGAAGCCTTGAACCATTTGCCGGACATGTTGACCGGCGAACCATGGGTGAGATGTCCGCCGGCGGCGAGATCGAGGCCCATGAAGGTATCGCCGGGCTGCAGCAGCGCCAGAAACACCGCCTGGTTCATCTGGCTGCCGGAGTTGGCCTGCACATTGGCGAACCCGGCGCCGAACAGCTTCTTGGCGCGCTCGATCGCCAATGTCTCGGCGACGTCGACCCATTCGCAGCCGCCATAGTAGCGCGCGCCCGGATAGCCCTCGGCGTATTTGTTGGTCATCACCGAACCCTGCGCTTCGAGCACCGCGCGGGAAACGATGTTTTCCGACCCGATCAGCTCGATCTCGTGGCGCTGCCGGCCGAGTTCGCCCTGGATCGCGGCAGCGATCTCGGGATCGGCCTCGGTCAGCCCAGCCGTGAAGAACGAGTCGGGCGCGGAAGCGGTCTTGGCGCTGGGGGAAGAAGAGCTCATGGGCGAATATCTCCTCCGCCGCAACCAGCTACAGGCGGCGCGGTCGGTCACGTATGGCGGTCGAAAGAGTGCTTTGCGAGATACCACATCGTCCGGCAATGGCCAAGCGCTTGCGGTACCGGCCCGACATTTATGCAAGATATGGTGGGGATACCCCCGGGCCGGGGAGCCGCCTTGGCCTAACTGACCCGTCCCGGTTGTAGGTGTCGTCGCGGAACCGGACCACGCCATCGCTAGGCCTGGGCAACCAATGGTATTCCGAAACTACGCACCACCGCAGCCACGGACATCGTTGGCTAAGCTCCAGCTCTCCCCCGTCCTCAGATTGGTCGTCTTGTAGACGCGCCCGCGATTGTCCCCAGCCGCGCAGTTCTTGGGAATATCGACAAGGCACATGTTGACCTTGTCGAAGACCTGGGATCGAACGACGGCGCGCTCCTTTACCAGCGAAACCTGAACCCCCGAATTGCTGAATCGGACAAAGGTCCCCTTCTCGGACCCCTTTTTGGAGGGCGTCAAATCCGCGCCAAACCGGTCGGTGATGCTGGTGATGGTAGTGTCGGCGCACTCACCCAACTTGTCTGGCAGGATCGAAGAAGGTTGGACGGATTCATCGACGATGACGGGATCGGAGGGCGGCTGGAAGTCGTGAGCCGAGACGCCGCCGATCGACTGGTGCGAGCGATCGACGACGGGGCTCTCGGCTGGGGGTTTTGAAACGACTGAATTGAGAAAACTCGGCTGCGTGCAAGCCGCCAGTATCGGCAGCAAACACAACCCGAGCAGACGTTTTTTCTTTTCCAGCCCTAGCATCGACAACACGCCTATTTCGCGAAGCGGTAGGTGCCGCCCTTTTCGACCGAGCGTTGGAACGCCGGGCGCGCGTGCATCCGCGTGAGCCACGCGCCGAGATTGGAATATGACCCGAGCTTGTTGAAGACCTTGGCCATTTCTCCGACGAAGCTCATCTGGATATCCGCGCCCGTCAGCGTGTTGCCGATGAAGTACTCCCTGCCCTTCAGCGCGCTATCGACATAACCGAGATGGTTGGCGATCTCGCTGTCGATGCGCGGATGTAGCGGCGCACCGGCTTCCTTCAACCGGGAGACATAGAGATTCAGCATCAGCGGCAGCATGGCCGAGCCCTCGGAATAATGCAGCCATTCATTGTAGGCCTCATAATCGGCTGTACCCATTGCGGGCATCATCGCCTCCTTGCCGTAGCTGCGGATGAGATAATCGACGATCGCACCGGATTCGGCGATTTTAATGGCGCCGTCGGTAATCACGGGCGACTTGCCGAGCGGATGCACCACGGTCAATTCCGGCGGCGCCAGCCGCGTCGTGGCATCGCGCTGATAACGCCTCATCTCGTAAGGCGTGCCGAGTTCTTCGAGCAGCCACAAAATCCGTTGCGAACGGGAGTCGTTGAGATGATGCAGGGTAAGCATGAGGGCTCCTTGGGATGTCTAACCCCGAGCTTTATCAGAGGTCTCTGAAAAAGGGCAGCAAGATGGACGAACATCCGCGGTCCCGCGGCGCTGATATCGCCCGGGTTGTGCGCGCTCCTTCGCCCAACAAAGGGCGTGGGAATGCCGGGTGCCGGCGCCACCCGCAGCCTCGCGTGCAAAAGTGTAAGTAGCACACGAGCATATTCACCACGGTTACAGCCGGATTCACCCGGCATTCCCGCACGCAATGGTTTTAGCGGTTTCCTTCGGGCTCTTGTGTCCGCAAGATGTGCCAGAATGTGCGAACGGGCGGTTCTCACCAACCCTCAGGCCACGCGCAAGCAAGCCATCGACCTATAGGCCGCTATACTGTCAGCCCTGCGGAAGCGTAACGGTGGGGTGATGGTTGGCGAGGGTGCGCCCGCGCCGTGGCGCTTGGTTGTCGGTCCGGTGCAGGACAGATCGCCGATAAACTGAGGCGGTCTTGCTCTGCCAGACTAAGGTTGCGCTGCCAGTTCTCAAGATCGGCGCGAGCGGCCTTCAGTTCATTTAAGTTATCTGAGATAAGCCCTAACCGCCGATTGCACTGATCGATCTTCTTTTCAATATCCGCTTTGGTTTCTGCTCTCTGTTTCATGGCCCACTACTCCCTGGCTACCATGGCGGGTTTGAGGTTGCCTTGGCGCTTTAATCGCGACCGTAAAACGTTCAATCGTATTGCATTCAGAGCATTCGAATGTGCGAACGTCGAAACCCCGCGCAGCCGGTTCGATGCAGGTAAGCCTCATCGGCTTGCGGCATTTAGAACAGGCCAAGCTTCCGATTTCAGCGCGACCAAGTAATGGGTCGGGATGGATGGAGGGCATGACGCTTTCCGTGTGTTGGGCGGGAGCGTGTGCAGCACTCTCAGTCACCGATGGATGCCGAAGGCGGGGCGGTGATGGAACCAGCATGGAACCTAAATCCCCGGTGGCGATGGTCAATATTGCTCAGATTCAGAAATTTTTAATTAGGGGCGTCCAACGGACCAACGAGGGGGGCCGAGCGGGTACTGGCCGACGGACAGTAGCCGGCATTTCATAGGAACGGGATAGGGATCAAAGGGTTGGTTGTAGTGGGAGTGCATACGCGAAGTGCGAAAACACGCAGGGCACTGCCAGGAGGAGTTCGACATGGATACCACCACGCTTCTAATCATCGTACTTGTCATTCTGCTGCTTGGCGGCGGCGGCTGGTACGGCCGGGGCCGCTGGTATTAAGCAACGAAACCTCTTTGCGATCCGCTCGGAGCGGCTGATCTGTCGTGAAGTACAGGTGAACCTTGCCTATCGCTGGTTCTGCAGGCTTGGCATCGAAGATGCCATCCCGGACCATTCAGCGTTCTCGCGTGCCCGCAATGAGCGTTTCCGCGAGGGAGATGTTTTTTGCCATGTGTTCTAAGCCCGGTCGATGCGCTGATGTGTTGAGCGCGAGACCGTGCGCATGGATCAACTGCCAACTCGTCGATTCCGACTCGCCCAGTTGAATCGCTTGACCCCTTTTTGGTCGAGCACGAATTCCGGGATCGCGCGCGTGACATCTGTGTCGCGCACCAGCGTTAGCGTACGATTGTCAAGGATCAGCCACTGACCATCGACGCGAGTTGCGACAGCAGCATGATTTTCGTTTGGGAAGAAGTTTTTCAAAATAACGATCTTCACATCGTCCTTGGGAATGCCAGCCTCCAGCAGCGCACCATATTTGAGGATCGCGTAGTCCTCACAGTCACCGCGATTGGATAGGAGCGTTTCAAACGGATCGCTCCAATGATCCGCAACGCCCCATTGCCTCTCGTCACTGACCGGGCTGATGGCGAGGTTCGCAGCTCTGTTGATCAGGCCCACACGCGCCCGGCCGCTTCGCCCGGCGCCCTCCGCGCTTATGTCGATAAATCTTTGCGCGGCGACAGGGCAGATCCCATTTGCATGGCATTGCGCAACCACCGCGAAATCTTGAGCCATCGCGGCCTCGACGTGGTGCCATTTTTCCGGCAACTCGCCTGCGGCGACAGGCTCGGTTTCCATGCCGAACAACTGAGCGGCTTGCTCATCATTGCGCGCCGGCGGCTCGGACGGCGCGGTCGCCGCATTCGTTCCATCTTCGATGAATGAGGCAGCTTCGAATTCGTTTGCAGCCAAAAAGGTCACAGGTGGAGCGGAATCGGTTGGACGCCTAGGCGGCTCCAACGTGTAAACAGCGCCAGCCAGTAAAAGAGCTACCCACGCCGCCGCGAGAAAGAAATTTCCGCCATGGCGCACCGCGGACTGATTTAGGGCGAAAGCGGACATCGGATAGGTCTTTTCATCCAGAGAAATAAGTCTCGGTCAGCTAGTCCCGGAGAGTTCGGGACCAAGCTGCCTGAGAGCAACCCTGCCTTGACGATTTTGCTTATCTCCGCGTGATGCTCACGGATTGCTTAGCGTTCACGTTCAATTCACAGACTCGTGCGCCGCAGCAGGAGAACAGAAGTCCGAAGATGGCCCGTCGCAACATATTGCATCGCGACACCAACTCGGTCGCTAACGTGCGGGTTGGAACGCTCAGTCGACACATTCGCGCGGGAGCCGAACGGCGGCTTGATCGTAACAGGATCTACGTCCGCTGCGGCCCATCAGGAATTGATCAATTCGCTCGCCGTGCGTCATGGCCTGCCGACGATCCATACGTTCCGGTACTCCATGCTGAGCGGTGGCCTTGCCTCTTACGGACCGAATACCATTGATATCTTCGGGCGTGCAGCGACGTATGTAGATCGCATCCTGAAGGGCGCGAAGCCGAGCGACCTGCCAGTGCAAGCGCCTACCAGGTACGAGTTGGTGATCAATCTCAAGGTAGCCAAGGCGCTAAATCTTGAAATACCGCCCACGCTACTTGCCACCGCCGACGAGGTGATCGAATAGGCTACAATTTGTTGCACCGCATATGTCAGTTGATGGCACGAAACCGACATGTCGATGCAGTCGCCGCATGTCCGTTGTTGAGCGGATCAACAGACTTGGCTGGGACGCGACCCGAAAGTCTAAGATGGACCCTTAGGCGACCTACAAGGCAGATCGCGCATTCCGCTTCTGTCAGGTTCGTCGAAATTCGGCGCGGTCGCATGCGAGGCGGAGGCCTACCGTAGTTTCGAGATGGAAAAGCCGCGCAGCGGTGTGCGGCAAGCACTACGCCGCAGGGCGGCCGCTGACATTGATCGCCTCCCCATCAGGTTTGTCTATTGGGCGGCGGTGAGCGCATACACCGACATCTCGGCGCGGGCGTCCGCGATCCAGAACCAGCGGTGCTGCTCGGCGCGGAAGGCGCGCCAGTTATCGAGCACGCGCTTGAACTGCTCGCTTTTCGCGGCCTCCTCGTCGAGCACCTGCTCGAGCGCGGTGCGCAGCGCCTTCAGGATGTCCGGGCTGAGCGTGACAAGCTGCGCGCCGGCCGCGACGAGGCGAATGAGCGCCTTGGGATTGCGCGCGTCATAACCCGCAAGCATTTCCATCAGCGCGTAGGCGCAGGCCGCCCTCAGCATCGCCTGATAGGCCACCGGCAGTTCGGCCCACTTCGCCTTGTTGATGTAGAGACCGCTATTGGCCTCTAGCTCGAGCACGCCCGGAAGGTGCATGTACTTCGCGACCTTGTGGAAGCCGAGTTTCTCGTCGTCATAAGGTCCGACCCACTCGGCGGCATCGATTGTGCCCTTCTCGAGTGCCGGATAGATGTCACCGGCCGCGATCTGCTGCGGGATCACGCCGAGCTTCGACAGCACCTTCCCGCCGAACCCCGCAACCCGCATCTTGATGCCGTTGAAATCGGCCGGTGACTTCAGCTCCTTCCGGAACCAGCCGAACGTCTGCCCGCCGGTATTTCCCATCGGAATGCTGACCACGCCCATGCCGTCATAGACCTCGTCCATCAGCTTCTTGCCGTCGCCGTAGAGATACCAGGCATTGTGCTGGCGCGGGGTCATCCCAAAGGGAAGCGACCCGTCGAAGATCAGCGTCGGATTCTTGCCGATGTAGTATCCGCCATAGGAATGCCCGCACTCGACCGTGCCGTTCGCGACCGCATCCAGCACCTGCAGTCCGGGAACGATCTCTCCCGCTGCAAAGGGTTGGATGGTGAACTTGCCGTCACTCATCTCGTTCACGTATTTGGCGAGCGTCGGGCTCGCTCCCCACAGACCTTCGATGCTCTTCGGAAAGCTCGACGCGAGCCGCCACTTGATTGCACCTTGCGCAATCGCGGGCGAGGCAACGGCAACAGCACCGCTCGTTGCAGCGAGACGAGCGAAGTTCCGGCGTGAGATCGTCATGCAGACCTCCCTGACCGCCACGCGGCGGCTTTGAGCCGGCGTTCTTGTTTTTGATTGATGCCGGCAGCCTATCCAGCAGACAGCATAGCAAAGGTTACGCGTCGGGGGGCCTGATCTTCAGTCGCCGCCCAACGTTGGCGGCTCCCCAGTCGCACTCGCATCGAGACTGGTTCGCGCCGGCTGATGACGACCCCAGGTCGGCCGACGCTCGCCCGAGCGATAACGGTACCAGTGCAAGATCGCGCCGACTATCAACGCCGGCGCAAGTGCCGCGCCGATCAGGAAACTGGGCAATGGCACCGGCGAGATCCATTCGATCGTCAGCGCCGCAACCAGCCAAAGCGTGGCAGATATCAACGCAAAATCGATTTTGGGAAACCGCAAATAATAGCTGAGCCCGGTGCCGATAACCGCCGGCGCGGTCGCTGCTGCGATCATGTAAACCGTCAATTCTTTCGGCGTCAAATGATCGAGCACCATCGACCCCAACAGCCACAGGGCTGCAAACATTATCGCGATGTCGATCGGGTGCCGCACGCATTAACCTCGCAAGGGCGCCGAAGGCTCATTCTTACGTTTTTCGCCCCGTCTAATCAATCTCATCATGCCGTCCGAACCGCCTTGGTTGCCCGGCCACTCGCGTCGCGCCAGCGTGAACGGACCATTCCCGTGATTTGTATTCCTCGAAAATACTGTCGCGGGGTCCAATATCTTCGCCTAGACTGGAACCGCGGTGGATGTGCCACCGGCATATTCGGAATCAAACGACATGCGCTGCAGGTCTTGGATCGTTTAATATGCCTATGCGCTCCAGTCGATCCCGGAAAAAACTGATGGTCACCTCCATGACCACATGGATGGCGCTTGCGAGCGTCACGCTGACATCGGCTTCCGGCCAGCAACCTCTGCGCGGAAGCCCACCGAATGGCGTCCCGCTGCTGTTCGGCATGACCGCTGACGAGGTTTCACAAGCTTTGGGCGTACCGCTGAACTACGTTCGCGGCCGTCCCGGTAATGAGTTGCTTGTCGCAACGTCGAACGTCAAGGGAAGCGCACTATCCAGACGCAGCGATGGGCTCTATCTGCAGTTTCGAAACGGGAGACTAGAAGGATGGAAAGGCGATTGGGGAACGATCGGACCATGATGCTCAATCCATTCACCCCGATAGGGCCAAGCAGACGCCTGGTGGTTGCGGTTCTGACGGCATTGGTGGCCACGGCACCCGCATCTGCTCAGTATTATGGCGAGCGCACCTTGCGCTACGGCAACACAAGTGGGGCTTTCTTTGACGGCCGCGACGACAGCCGCGACTTTCCGACCGATGGCGTCTTCCCAGGCAATTTCGCGGCCAACCCATTTTATGCGCAGAACGGCGGAGCCGCTGGATTCCTGGGCAGCAACCCTCGCCGCTCCGCGACGCCATATCCCTCCCAAGTCTACTTCAACTTCGCGCGCGATCGGATCGATTGTCGAGGATATCGTTTCCGTACCGCATCGAAATATCAGAATTGCAGGCACGGGCCTTAACGCACGAGATGGCTTAGCGCCGCGTAACTGCAGCCGCTGGCACTGTCGCGTCCCCGCATCCCGCTCGGTACGCCCCTCTATGACCGGACGGCCGGGGATAGATTGCTGATTTGGGCCGAGCCGAAGCGATATTCGGAAATTCCGAAAAAGATTGCGTTAACCGCTAAATCGGTGAGCGGTCGCCTTTCGGCCTATTGCCGTCGATCTGTGAGACCAACTGGGCCAAACGTGGTAATCTTGCGCCCGAAAGTGTGCCTTTGATTTTCCTGGTTTAGCAGCAGCATGTCCGCATCCGGCGATCTTAGCCAAAGCAGAGACCCCACCGGCCGGCGCCGGCAAAGGAGAAAGTCTCTCCTGCTGTTGCTCGCCGTCGGAATTCTTCTTTTTGGCGCCGCCGCGGGCGGACTGTATTATATGTTGCGGCCGGTAACCCTCAGAATTGCGGTGGGCCCGCCGGGAAGTGATGATGAGAAGCTGATCCAGGCCATGGCGAAGGATTTCGCCGACGACGGCAGAACTGTCAGACTGTCGCCGATAACGACCGAGGGCGCGGCCGAAAGCCTTGGCCTTCTCGGTGCTTCAAAAGCCGATGTTGCGGTCGCCCGCGCCGATCTGGACATGCCAGCCGACGCCGAAACCGTCGCCATTGTGCGCAAGAATTTCGTCGTTCTCTGGTCACCTTCCGGTTCAGGCAAGGGCGCTGGGAAAAAATCGGCCCCGAAAATCAAGGAGATTGCCGATCTCGCGGGACGTCGGCTTGGCGTTATCGGTCGAACGCAGGCGAATATCGCGTTGCTACGGGTTATCCTGCGCGGATCGGGCGTTGACCCTGATAAGGTCGCAGTCACGCAATTTACCACCAAACAGATCGATGAACTCGTGCGCGACCCGACCATCGATGCGTTCATGGCAGTGGGCCCGCTGGACAGCAAAATCACCTCTGAGGCAATCGCTGCGACCGCGAAAGCGAGGGGCGAGCCAAAATTTCTCGCCATCGACGCATCTGAAGCGATCGCCCTGAAGCATCCACTTTATGAATCCGAGGAAATTCCGCCCAGCGTCTTCAACCCGTCCCCGGCCTGGCCGGACGACAAGGTCGAGACCGTCAGCATCAGTCACGTGATCGTCGCGCGAAAGTCCCTGTCGGAGACGACGGTGGCCGCATTCGTCCGGCAATTATTTGCCGTACGCCAGTCGCTTGCCAAGCAAGTGCCCGGCGCTGCGCACCTCAAGAAACCGGACACCGACAAAGACGCCGAGCTGCCGGTACATCGCGGAGCGGCGGCCTTCATTGACGGCAACGAGCGCACGTTCCTCGACAAGTACAGCGATTATTTCTGGTTCACGCTCCTGTTGCTCTCCGGGCTCGGTTCGGGTGGCGCGTGGCTGCGCCAGTTTTTGAAGCGCGACGAGATGGAGGAAACCACTATCCACCGCAAGGAGATCGTGGCCATGATTTCCAGGGTCCGGACAGCGGAATCGGCCGAGGATTTATTGGCCATGCAGCGCGAAGTGGATGGCATCATCCGCGATGCGCTCAAGAGCTACGATGACGGCGCCATCGACGAAGGCGACCTGGCGGCCTTTGGCCTCGTGCTCGAACTGTTTCATCACGCAGTTGCTGAGAGACACGCGGCAATGGAGGTGGGCACCCCCGAACTCGCTCGCCTCCGTGCGCGATAGCCAGCTCCGCCCCTTAGCTGGCTTCTTCGGGTTTCATCGATGAAAAAGCCCCGAGATCGGCCAAAAGTAACTTCATTTCCTTAGGAATTTCATCCACCATCATTGCATCGACGATCGACGTCGGCGTTATATTTACATCAAACTTTTCTTGAAGGTGGCCGTTGATTGCCCCTAGGGTGTCCTTACCGGGGATAATCGCTAGTCGAGTTAGCTTCGATTTCCACAATTCTTTGAATTCATTTATGATAGCTTCGCCAAACGTCGCTTCATTAATACTCGACGCCCGCTGCCTCTCAAAGGAGCGCCGAAACGTTAGGTACTGGGCCTGCACATAGCTCTTCTTTCGTTGCGCGAAATCCTCCAGGAAGGCGTCAGCGAAGGGCGCGAAGGCTACCTTCGCCGTTTTACCCGACCTTCTCATCTGATCGATGACCTTCCGCTCAGCCGCGCGATCGATCGCACTCGGGACGAGTACGAAATTCTCTATTTCCTTGCAGTGATGGATTGCGACTAGCGAGCAGAATTTTTCGCACTCTTGCACGATCGCCACGCGCTCGGTCTCGCTCCGGTAATCCTTATCCAAAACAGCCGCGGCGAGAATCCTTCCGCCAAGCGTGGTTTCCATCCCAATTCGTAGACTTCGAATTCTCTCCGGATTAAATCCCTCAACCGGAACAACAGCAAATTGCGACCGATTTCCAACGTTCGAATAGTCAAGCTTTAGAGCAAACTTAGATAGCAACTGGAAATCTTGCCCTTCAACAAATACCACACGCCTAGATTTTGCGATCTGAGTCAGAATCGGATTCAAATTTGAACCCAATATGGAGAATACTTCTTCGAGCTGCGACGGCTGCTTGATCCTACGCCCGCTATTTTTCTCCTTGTTGATTAGGACAATATCGTCAGTTTCTGCCTCGGTAATTATTTCGGTAGAGTGAGTCGCGATAAGCACATCGGGGCCCATGTCGCGCAAAAATCCTAACAGTTGCCGCTGTAGTTCGGAATGTAAGTAAATATCGGGCTCATCGATGAGAAATAAGGCGGTGTCTTGCGACTGGATTATGTGGGTCAGCATTTGACACCAGACCTGAAAGCCAAAACCAGCCCAAAAAATCTCTCGAGGTATTCTTTCCTCCGGACAAAACATATGCAGACGAGGCTTCCCGTGCGAGGTGTCTACACTTGGCGGTTCAATGTCCATTCCCGGCCAGGTTCGCACCAATGCTGATCGGAACTCCTCAAACTTGTCTGGAAAATGATACCAAATGTTTCTGAAATTCCGCGCCGCACGGTAGTTAAATAGAGCCAGTCGCGCGGCTTCGGGTTCGAACAGAGGTTCAAGATGTTCAAGCGGCCCGAGGATTGGTACAAAGCCGATCCGGCAGTTAAAATGTGACCGAAACGTTGCAGGAGTATGGTTTGATTTTCCGTTAGATTGGGCAATCAGGTAACAGGTTCCCTGCTCCGGGAAGTAGAGTAGCAATTCATTTGAGTTGGATATTTTGAACCGGATCATCGCCGCTTCTGAATCGTCGTAATTGTAAAACAGATTTTCTTCGGCGATGGATATGGAGCTCAAATCGATTCGATAGCCGTGTGTCATCCCCATCCCAATGGGACCACGTATAATCTCCGGTTTCCTGCTGTAGGCCTTTCGCATCCCCGCAGCCAAAATGCGAAATGCGGCTAGAACGGTCGATTTTCCTGCGTTATTTGGCCCGACCAAAATATTAAAGTGGCGTAAGGAAAGGTTGAATCGCTTGAATGCTTTGAAGCGGGAAAACTCCACCCTTACGAAACGAGTCGCTTCGTCGCACTTCATAGCCCGCCTCTGAACTTTTATCATTCTACCACGGAGAGTATCCCCAAAAACGATCGACCGTCCCCTCGATCTGGACTATTTTTCTTCTAGCGTAGCTGGTTGCGAGAGCCCCCTACAGATTTGGTCAGATGCCTTATGGCCGCTCATCTAAAGCCTCCGCAGTCCCCGCATCCGCTAGCCGATGCTCGTCTAAAAATCGCCAGGGCAGAAGCAATTGACGCCTACGGCGGTTTGGAAATTTCGCTTTCGCGCATCTTTGCAGACTTACTCGGCACGAAGCCTGACTTAGCAGGCATCGTTCTCTTTCGAATCGGAAACTCGCGTGCCCGTAACAAGATGATAGAGTTGCTCATCAAGCGGAAATATGGGGCAAAATTTAATCTCTACTGGAATTCCGTTTTCAAACTCATCGGTCAACTTGACAATAGGCGTAATGAGATTGTGCATTGGAATATGAGCGTTCGGCCGAATTTTGGTCGCTCCGGTAAGCTCACTTCGGCCACGGCAAAGCTTTTTCCGCCAAACATTTGGGACCGTCGTCGGGGCAAACAAAGCCTTAACGAGCGCGACCTATTCGACTTCGTCCTAAGGTGCGAGTTTGCCGAGGCGGCGGTTTGGTCCTTCTTGACGTTTTTGGTAATCCATGGCGGAAACGCCAAGCTGCGCGCCGCATGGCGCGGTATATTTCAGCAACCACTCGTTTACCCACCTGTGGACGATCATCCAATATGCCTCAGATGGCCAAAACACCGAATACTACTCCGGCCAGCGCGCTTGTGAGATTCATTGATTCCGCGCACTGCAATATAAAAGAGATAGCGTCCTACAGCCCCGTATACCCGGCCTTGACCGGATCGTTTGAGCCATCGAGCTCGCGCAGATATGTCAGCCCGCACACCGTAAGCCGATGCATATCCTTTTCGCCGGCCTCGAACAGCGTCGTGACGTATTCCGTTACCTTGGCGCGTGCCTCAGCGCTCGCCGCCGCGGAGCGGTTCACCAGGAGATCGTACGTCATCATGATGCGGTCAATGGCGGCTTCCATCAGATCCTCTCGGCGTGATTCAGACCAATTCGTCGGCTTCAAACTTCGCGATCGCCTTGTTGGCGAGCCTTATCTTGTTGAATTCGCCGCGCTCGAACAGTTGCACGATGATTTCGAGCAGCACTTCGTCGGCGGCTAGGCTGTCGGCGATGGCGCCGGTGCGGCGCAGGTAATTCGAGGCGATGGCATAGGCATCGCCCACCACCCCGACATTCATGACCCGCAATCCGCGCTCGACCAGCATAGTCCCGTCCTCCAATACGGACGGATAAGCCGGTTTCCGGGCAAAAGTTCCATTTCGGAAACCGGTTTTTGCATTGCAAGAATGACAAAACGCACCGGTCCGGAAAAGCCGGGCCGATGCGTTGGGAAGTCTTGGTAGCCGCCGGTCTTTTCAAATCGCCGGTTTGGCCAAACGAAATCTCAGAGCCGATACAGGATCTGGTCGGTCCAGAACCGCTCGAGCCGGTGCAGCGACTTGTTGAGGGTCGCGAACTCCTCGTTCGAGATGCCGCCGACCTGTTCCACGGTCTTGACGTGCTTCTGGTAAAGCGCGTCCACGATGCGGCGGATTTCCTGGCCCTGCGCGGTCAGGCGAATGCGGACCGAACGGCGATCGACGCGCGAACGCTGATGGTCGAGGAAGCCGAGTTCAACCAGCTTCTTCAGATTGTAGGAGACGTTGGAGCCGAGGTAATAGCCGCGCGTGCGCAGCTCGCCCGCGGTCAATTCCTTGTCGCCGATGTTATAGAGCAACAGCGCCTGCACCGAATTGATGTCGGCGCGGCCGCGGCGATCAAATTCATCCTTGATGACGTCGAGCAAGCGACGATGCAGCCGCTCCACCAAGGTCAACGCTTCGAGATAAAGCGGCTGAACCGGAGCTTGGCCGGGAGCGCGCTCAGCGGTTTCCACCGCCGTTGCAACGGCTTTCATCATGACACTTCCCCTGTTGTCGTTTTATCGACTTATTCGACGAAACTTTTGTCCCGCCTGATAGCTTCAACTTAAGGGGCCCGGTTGAAGATCAGCTTAAACAAGACAATAAAGAGATCATGAATTTAAGACAGTGAATCGCTGATTAAGCCTACAACACAAGGGCTTTTCGCAACCTTTCATTGACGGTGCGCGCGCCTTGTTCACGCTTCGTCTGCCGCGCTGTCGCATATGGGAACAGCATCGTTCAAATTCGAAACGCCTGCGTAACAGGTATGACCGGAGCCTTAGGGTGACTGAAAAGTTACCGCCAGAATCCAGCGAAAATTTTTCGTGCTTGCCGGGTTTTGCGAATTTGGGGCGGGAATTCCCTGCGCTATGGAGGCCGTTCGCGCGCCGCCATCCACGCCAGGGCGAGATAGGCGGCCAGCATCAAGGCTTCGAGCGTCACCACCGTCAGGCTACCGCCGTAGATCGCCGGAAACATCAACTCGATCACCGCCATCGACACCACGGTCGTCAGCCACACCACGGCGCCCCACGGCGTCGCCAGCCAAAGCCCGACAGCGGCGACCAGTTCGATGACGGCGAAATACACGGTGGCGGTTTGCCATGCCAACGCCTGGTTCTCGAAGGCTTCCTCCTCGCCGCCGATAAAACCCGTGACCTGCGCCCAGTGGTACAATCCCTTGGCAACCGAGACGACAGCCATGATGCGCAGGAAGAGCACCAGCCGCCGGGTCCAGGCATTATTGTCGATTTCGATCCGTTCGGACGAAATCGCCGCCGCCGACATGGCGTGGTCCCGCGACGGGTCGCGCGTTGGGGTTTCAGACATCAGGGAGCGCTGCTCGTGATCGCAAGGACACGCCTTTGGAGACACTCATTTTAGGATACTCTTGGCCCCTCGCCGCGGCAAAATCAATCGGACTTGCGACAAGTCAACGCCGCGGTGACGAAACCCCTGCAAAGTGCTAGGAACGGATCAAAATCAGCCGGCCGCTTGAGGAGAGAACATCAAATGGCGATCAAATTCGGGCGTCCGATCGAAATGCGCGACACGCCGCGCCGCGAGACCGCCCTCTCCGCCCCCAGCCTCGATCTGGCGATCCGGCCACGCCGCAACCGCAAGGCCGAATGGGCGCGCCGCCTGGTGCGGGAAAACGTTCTTACCACCGACGACCTGATCTGGCCCCTGTTCGTGGCCGATGGCCATAACAAGCGCACCGGCGTCGCCTCGATGCCGGGCGTGCAGCGGTTGAGCGTCGATCAGGCAGTGCGGGAAGCGGAGCGCGCGGTGAAACTGCGTATCCCCTGCATCGCGCTGTTTCCCTATACGGAGCCCAGCTTGCGCGACGAGCACGGCTCCGAGGCGTTCAACCCCGACAATCTGGTGTGCCAATCGGTGCGCGCCATCAAGAAGGAATTTCCCGGCCTTGGCATCCTCTGCGACGTGGCGCTCGATCCCTTCACCAGCCACGGCCATGACGGGCTGATCGAGGACGGCAAGATCCTCAACGACGCGACGGTGGCGGTGCTGGTGCGACAGGCGCTGGTGCAGGCGGAAGCCGGATGCGACATCATCGCGCCGTCGGACATGATGGACGGCCGGGTCGGCGCGATCCGCGCAGGACTGGATGCGGCCGGATTCCTCGACGTGCAGATCATGTCCTACGCCGCGAAATACGCCTCCGCCTTCTATGGCCCGTTCCGCGATGCCGTCGGCTCGGCCAAGACGCTCACGGGCGACAAGCGCACCTACCAGATGGACAGCGCCAATTCCGACGAGGCGTTGCGCGAGGTCGAACTCGACATCGCCGAGGGCGCGGACATGGTGATGGTGAAGCCCGGCATGCCCTATCTCGACATCGTCCGCCGGGTCAAAGACGCCTTCGCGATGCCGACCTTCGTCTACCAGGTGTCCGGCGAATACGCGATGATCATGGCAGCCGGCGGCAACGGCTGGATCGATGGCGAGCGGGCGATGATGGAAAGCTTGCAGGCGTTCAAACGCGCCGGCGCCGACGGCATTCTCACCTACTTTGCGCCGCAGGCGGCGGAGAAGCTGAAGGCGGAGGCGTAGGTCTGACCCTCTCGGTTCGTCGTCGCGGCGAAAAGCAGGGACGACGTCGATGGTTTGACGGTAGCCGCGTATGATTGCGGTTTCGCAATATTGCGAGGTCTTGCAAGCGCCTCGGCGGTTCCCATGTCTGGCTTTCGGGAATGCAGCCCTTGGGAGGACGACCATGTCTGACAGCGGTTCTGGAAATACCGGCGGCGCCTGGCGCAACGGCGGGGCCAATTTTCAGGGGCCTGCCTTCGATCCGGTGACGCAGCCCGAGTTGTTTCGCGGCGTGCTGACACGGCGGGTGTTCGCGTTCCTGATCGACCTGTTGGTGCTTTCGGTGCCGGTGATCGTCGGCTACCTGTTTATTGCCGTGTTCGGCCTGATCACGCTCGGACTCGGCTGGGCGCTGTTTTGGCTGGCGTGGCCGGCCTCGATCATCTGGGCCATCCTCTATTACGGCGCATCCCTTGGCGGACCGCATTCGGCGACGCTCGGCATGCGTGTGATGGATCTGGAACTCCGCACCTGGTACGGCGCGCCCGGCTATTTTGTGCTGGGTGCCATGCATGCGGTGCTGTTCTGGCTTTCGATATCGTTCTTGTCGCCGCTCATCCTGCTGGTCGGGCTTTTTAACGGCCGGCGGCGCCTGCTGCACGATGTCGTGCTGGGAACCGTGGTGATCAACAGCTCGGTCCGTAACCCCGTCGCCCACCCGGCCAGGACTTTCTGACCCCTGGCCCAAGGCCGGCAAACGGTTTGCAAACCAATTGACCGTTAGGCTCGGCGGCGCGATGCTGACGCCGGCCTCGCCCTTTCGGAGACTGACGAGATCCCGTGACCCAGCATTCGCGTGACACCCCGCAATTCTATCTGACGGCGCCCTCGCCCTGCCCCTATCTGCCGGGCCGCCACGAGCGCAAGGTGTTCACGCATCTGGTTGGCGAGAAGGCCGGCGACCTCAACGACCTCCTGACCCATGGCGGCTTCCGCCGAAGCCAGTCGATTGCCTATCGACCGGCCTGCGACCAATGTCGTGCCTGTGTTTCCGTCCGCGTCATCGCCAACGAGTTCCGGCCCTCGCGCAATTTCAGGAAGATTCTGGCCCGCAACGCCGACATCACCGGCGAGCAGCGCAGCGCGGTGCCGACCTCCGAGCAATATTCGGTATTCCGTGCCTATCTCGATCAGCGGCATCGCCACGGCGGCATGGCCGACATGACGGTGCTCGACTACGCCATGATGGTGGAGGACAGCCACGTCGAGACCCGCATCATCGAATATCGCCGCCGCGGCGTCGACACCGGCATCACCGGCCGCGGCAACGAGCTGGTGGCGGTCGCGCTCACCGACGTACTCAGCGATGGGTTATCGATGGTGTATTCTTTCTTCGAGCCGTCCGAAGAAGGCCGTTCGCTCGGGACCTTCATGATCCTCGACCACATCACCCGCGCCCGTCGGCAGGGGCTGCCTTACGTCTATCTCGGCTACTGGATCGAAGGCTCGAAGAAGATGGACTACAAGGGCCGATTCCTGCCGCAGCAGCGCCTTGCGCCCTCGGGCTGGTTGCGGATCGACGCGTCAGGCGAAGCGCTAAGCGAGCCACAGGATTAAGTGAGCGAATGGGGAGTGGCGAATAGCGAATGGGTGTCCCCCTATTCGTTACTCGCCATTCGCTATTCGCCCCCTCCCTCACCCCGTCACATAATCCCACACCAGTTTCGCATTCAGCGCGATGATCGCCGCCGCCGTCAACGTCGCGATCACGCTGAGCCAGCGCGGCGCCACGAACGGTCCCATTTTTCGGCGGCTCGCTGTGAACATCACCAGCGGCACCACGGCGAACGGCAGTTGCAGGCTGAGCACCACCTGACTGAGGATCAATAGCTGGCCCGTCGCCTTCTCGCCTGCCCAGATCGTCACTACCACCGCCGGCACGATGGCGATCAGCCGCGTCACCAAACGCCGCAGCCAGGGTGCGATGCGCAGGTTGAGAAACCCCTCCATTACGATCTGACCCGACAGCGTAGCCGTGATCGTCGAGTTCAGCCCGCAGCATAACAGTGCAACCGCAAACAGGGTCGGCGCCAGCGTCGAGCCGAGCAAAGGCGCAAGAAAGGAGTGGGCCTGATCGAGTTCGGCGACGTCGGTTCGGCCTGCCCTATGAAACGTCGCCGCCGCCAGGATGAGGATCGAGGTATTGATGGTCAAAGCGAGACAGAGTGCGAAGGAGGAATCGATGGTCGCAAGTTTGATCGCCTCGCGCTTCTCGTCCGTTTCCTCGCCATAGCCGCGGGTCTGCACCAAGCCCGAATGCAGGTAGAGATTATGCGGCATCACGGTGGCGCCGAGAATGCCGAGCGCCAGATACAGCATCTCGCGGTTGGCGAAAATGTCCGTGGTCGGCGCGAAACCCCGGAGCACAGAACCCCAATCGGGATCGGCCATGGCGATCTGCACCGCAAAACACGCCGCGATCACGCCCAGCATCGCCACCACAAAGGCTTCGATCCAGCGAAAGCCGAACGCCTGCAGCGCCAGGATCAGGAACACGTCGGCCGCGGTGATGATCACGCCGATCTCGAGCGGAATATGAAACAGGAGATTGAGGCCGATGGCGGTGCCGATCACCTCGGCCAGATCAGTGGCGGTGATCGCGACCTCCGCCGACAGCCATAACGGGAACGAAACCCAGCGCGGAAAGGAGTCGCGGCAGGCCTGCGCAAGGTCGCGCCCGGCGCCGACGCCGAGCCGTATGCACAGCGACTGCAGCACAATCGCCATAGCATTGGACAACAGCGCGACGAACAAAAGCGCGTAGCCGAACTTCGAACCGCCGGCGAGCGAAGTCGCCCAGTTGCCGGGATCCATGTAGCCGACGGCGACCAGGTAACCCGGGCCGAGGAACGCCACCAGCTTGCGCCAGAACGGCCCCTGCTTTGCGGTCGGGACCGTCGCGAACATGCCCGCCAGTGACGGCTCGCCCCGTGCACTGCGCCAGCCTGACTTATCCAAAGCCGCGATTGGGACGGCCTTCGGTGAGGATTCAGCGGGCAATTCGGGGGTTCGTGCGTCCATTCCAGCACGATGGCCGATATCTGATCTTATTGCAACTCATTTGCAACTGCATCTATTTCGCCCCCGGGGAGCACTCTGGACGGCGCCCCTTAAGAGAAAATTAGCCATAGCGAACCTCTTGATGAGACGCGCCCGCAGCCCTCGCCGTCACGATCCGCGTGCAGCGGAAGATGCGCCGATGCGCTTCAAGGGCGCGACGCAGGCTTGAGGGTTGTGGCGATGTCTTCCAACCAGCTCGGCCTCAGGCCGGCATCGGCGTTATCGTGTAAGTGCCGGCCCATCCCGCCACAACACGCAGGCATTGAAAATCTTGCCGTCGCAGCCGCCGAACTGGACGGAGACTGAGCTGTCATCGTGTCTTGCTTGCGAGAAGCGGTGACTCACGGCTGCGAAGCCGTCGTCGGTGCGCGGCTCCGGGCAAAGCTATTTCACACCGTTGGCGGCCTGTACGATCAGGGCGGCGACGGCATTGGGGTTGGAGACATAGATAGCGTGGCTGCCAGGCACCTCAACAACGGTAGCACCGGCCCGTTTCGCCATGAACTGCTGTGCGGGATAAGGAATCATCTTGTCATCGCGGACTTGGAGATACCAGCTAGGCTTGGATTTCCAAGCCGGCTCTGTGACCGCGCCGCCAAGGGCGTCGACCCCCCAGGGTACTTGGGAGTCGGCCATGAAAGCGGCGGTCTTCGGATCGACGTCGCCGGCGAAGGAGTCCGGGAATCTGACCTTGTCAAGAAATAGGTAGCCGTCCTTGGGTGGCAAAATCGGCGGCACAGCCGCGCCGGGCGGCGGATTGGCGATCAGGGTATTAACTGACTCGCCCTTGTCCGGGGCGAAGGCGGTTATGTACACCAATCCGGCAACCTTCGGGTCAGTCCCCGACTCCGTGATGACAACCCCGCCGTAGGAGTGCCCGACCAGGATCACGGGCCCCGGTTGGGAAGCGATTATCAACTTGGTCGCGCTCACATCTCCCGCAAGCGAGATCGTCGGATTCTGCACGATGCTGACGTTGAAGCCGTCCTTCTTCAGGATGTCATAGACACCCCTCCACCCGGCGCCGTCCGCGAAGCCTCCGTGGACAAGAACGATATTGTTGATCTTTGGCATTTCTCCCTCCTTAGCGCACTAACAGTTCCGGAGAGCATGAGAGTGATGCCGCCTTGTCCAAGGCTACCTCGCTCCACCGGCGGAAAGACTACCATATCGCGCCCGGCGGTGGGCGGTGGATGGCCTTCGGAACCGGGTAGGTGCTTGCTTTTCGAATCGATCCGAAGGACCGCTATGGGTCAAGGGCGGTTTCCGGCGCATCGCCACGAAATACGATAAGCTTGCCGTGAACTATCTCGCCTTCGTCAAGCTCGCTTCGATCCGACTGTGGCCACGCGTTTATGAGTCCACGCCCTGGTGTGTTGGCGTCATCGAGCTGATCGGAAAGCGGGTGGATTCGGCTCTCGCGCGGCGGGAGTGTGGCGGTTAAATCGACAATTCAGGAAATTTGTCATGACCGCCATCCAGACGGCTCACCTGCCCCCGACCTTCAACCGGCTGGCATGGTCTAATCTCGCGGCGCAATCGGCCGAACAGGTGGCGCTGGCCGCAGCGCCCATTGTGGCGGTGCTCTTGCTTGGCGTCGGCGAAGGCCAGACCGGGGCGCTGCAGACCGCGCTGACGCTGCCTTTCGTCCTGTTCGCGATCCCCGCCGGCATGCTCGCCGACCGCTTCTCGCGGCGCCGGTTGATGGCGGGCGCGGAAGCGCTGCGCGCTGCGGCGCTGCTCGCAATCCTCCTGCTGATTTGGCTCAACCTCCTGACACTGCCGCTGCTCGCACTATCCGGCTTCATCGCGGTGTGCGGAACGGTCGCCTATAGCGTGGCCGTGCCCGCGCTGGTGCCCTCGCTGGTGCCGCCCCAACAATTGCCCGCCGCCAACGCGCGGATCGAACTGGCGCGCACCATTGCCTTTGCCAGCGGGCCGGCGCTGGGCGGGGCTCTTGTGGGATGGCTGGGCGCGGCACCGGCGTTCGGATTTGCCGCCGCCCTCTCGGTGATGGCGGTGGTGTTGTTGTCGGGAATTTACGAGCCGGCGCGCACGCCCGCGCCGCGGCGACATCCGTGGCAGGAGATCCGGGAAGGCGCCGCCTTCGTCTTGCATCATCCGTTGCTGCGGCCGGTATTCGTCACCCAGTTCATCTTCAATACGGCCTGGTTCCTGATGCTCGCCGTGTATGTGCCGTATGCGGTTCGTCATCTCGGCCTATCGGCGACAGGCGTCGGCGTGACGCTTGCGATGTTCGGTGCCGGCATGGTGATCGGCGCGCTGCTGGCGACACGGGTGATGCGGCGGCTCGCCTTCGGCGCCGTGATCGGGCTTGGACCGATCACCGGCTTTGTCGCCGCCAGCGTGATGGCGCTGACGACCTTCGTTCCCTCGCCGTGGCTTGCGGGCTTGAGTTTTTTCCTGCTTGGCGTCGGTCCGATCCTGTGGGTCATCAGCACCACGACCTTGCGCCAATCGGTGACGCCGCCGCGGCTATTGGGGCGGGTGTCCGCGATCAACATCATGAGCTATGGCGCCCGTCCCCTTGGTTCTGCGCTTGGCGCGGTGGTCGGCGGGCTTTACGGCGCGGAAGCGTGTCTCTATCTCGCCGCCGTGATCTTCGCCGCACAGGCATTGGTGATCCTGCTGTCGCCCGCGGTCTCGCTGGCGCGGCAGCCGGAGATGGTGAGTGACGCCGCGAAGGCGTAGTGCGGACTCTCAGCCCGCGAGATAACGTTCGTAGCCGCCGGCCACCACCTCATCCGTGGCGATGTCGGGATCGAGGGTGTAGAGGTCCTCCGCGCGGCCAATGCCGCGCAACGCAAACCTCCCGGTGGAGACTAGATAATCCCGCCCCGTTGCATCGAGACCACTGCGAAACGCCGAGGATGTTAGCAATTCACGATCGACCGAACGGCACATCGAGGCGATACGGCTGACCTCATTGACCGCTGGCCCTACCGCCGTGAAATCCAGCCGGTCCTCGCTGCCGATATTGCCGTAAAACACCTCGCCGACATGCAGGCCGACATAGGCCGACGTTGTCAGCCTATGCTCCGCGGCACGGCGGGCGTTGAGCACAGCCACGTTTTGGCGGAAACGATGCTCGGCCCGCAGTGCGGCGCGTCTGGCGGCGGCCATATCCTCGTTGGTGAACATCGCGAGCACGCCATCGCCGATCAGTTTGAGTACGTCACCGCCGGCCTCATGGATCGCATCGATCGCGGCTTGCGCGTAATCATTGAGAAACGGGATGATCTCGTCGGGCGTCATGCTCTCGCTGATCGCAGTCGAGCCGCGCAGATCGGAAAACCAAAGCACCGAATTGATGCGCTCGGTCACGCCCCGCGATATCCGCCCGCGCAACACCTGCTCGGACGCGTCGCGCCCGAGATAGACCCGGCCCAGTGTTCGCGCGATATCGATCTGGGCTGCAGACTTGACCGCAAGCCCGAGCACCGGCACCAGATCACGCAGCGCCGCCAAAGCCTGCTCGTCGAAGCCATCCGGCCGTCGGGTCAGCCAATAGGAATAGACGCAGTCCATCTGGCCGATGGTTCCGGCCTCGCCGAAGCGGTGCACGAAGGCCACGAAATGCCGGTGGCCTTTTTCCGCAAGCTCCGGGATCAACCAGAAGTCGAGCGAGGCGATATCGCCAAGATCGAGCCGCAGCTCGTCATGGCCGTGCTCGAGCATGTGAAAGAAGGTCGAGCGACGCCAGTTCAGCGCGGCATCGCCCACGCTGGTCGAACCGTACTCGAAACTGTCGCTCTCGTTGGTTTGAGTATCGCTCCAGCGAAATCCCCGGCCCTCGAAGATCGGGTGCAGCGTGTCGATGAAGACGAGGCCGCGCGATAGTTCGAGGCCGGCGGCCCGGCAGCGCTCGCAGAAGCCGCGGATCAGGTCATTTTCCGGCAAGCCGCTGAGACCCTGGCTGACCAGCCAGTTCATCAGGTTCAGATGGGGCGCGAGTTCCATACGCCATTATGCCGCGCAATCATGCATGAAGAAAGACGGGAAGCATGAGGGCGCGAGATGGATCGGAAGAGCGGCTATGTGTCGCCCTGAGAGTCTGACCTTAAAACCATCGATCATTTTCAGCTTTCTAGATGCATGAAAATGATTCGCTTTTTCGTCATGGCCGGGCTCGTCCCGGCCATCCACGTCTTCCTGTGCTGACGCAGCCAGGACGTGGATGCCCGGCACGGGGCCGGGCATGACGAGCTTCACTTCACTGTAAAGCCCCTGCGGCGTGATAGATCGTCACGCTCATCCCTTCGCTTCCTTCACCTCGGCGCTCCTCTCGCCTGCGGTCCGCAGCAGCCAATTCATCAATAACAGCGCTGTGACCGCGCCGCAGAGCTCGGCCGCGATGAAGCCGGGAAGGTCGACGGGGCGAATGCCGGAAAACGTGTTCGTCATCGACCGGGCAATCGCCACGGCAGGATTGGCAAATGAGGTCGATGACGTGAACCAATAGGCGGCGGTAATGTAGAGGCCGACCAGCCAGGGGATGGCGGGGCGATTGAATTTTAGCCCAGCGAGAATAGTTGCGACGAGGCCGAAGGCGGCGACGCCCTCCGCCAGCCATTGCACGCCGCCGGTTCGCATTTTCAGCGAGGCATCCACAAGCGGCAGAGCGAACATGGCATGCGCGAATACCGTTCCTACGATGCCGCCTGCAACTTGCGCGACCACGTACGACAATCCCTCGCGCGGCGTAAGTTCGCGCTTGAGCGCGAAGACGAACGTAACAGCCGGATTGAAATGCGCTCCCGATATCGGCCCCAAGATGCTGATCAGCACCACGAGGATTGCGCCGGTGGGAAGCGTATTGCCGAGAAGCGCGAGCGCGACGTCCTTGGTGAGGCTTTCGGCCATGATGCCGGAACCGACCACGGTGGCTACGAGCAACGCGGTCCCCAAGGCTTCGGCGGCCAGCCGGCGCGACAAATCGAAGCCAGGCATCAGCTCGCCTTCTCCTGGCCGGATGTCGCGCCTTCGGTATGACCGATGTCGCGCAGCTTTGTGCCGAGCGACAGACGGTCGATGCTCTTGAGGGGCAGGCTGGTGAAAGCGCAAACTCGATTTTTGAGATAGCGGAAGGCCGCGACAAATGCCGCTTCCTTCTCGATGTCGGTGCCCTCGACCTCGGCGGGATCTTCAATGCCCCAATGCGCCGACATTGGCTGGCCCGGCCAAACCGGACAGGACTCGCCCGCGGCGTTGTCGCAAACCGTAAAAACGAAATCCATCACCGGCGCATCGGGCGTAGCGAACTCTTCCCAGCTCTTCGAGCGCAGGCCGTCCGTTGGATAATCGAGACTACGTAGCGCCCTGATCGCGAACGGATTGACCGCTCCCTTCGGCTGGCTACCGGCGGAGAAAGCGCGGAAGTGGCCGCGCCCCTCCTTGCGCAGGATCGCTTCCGCCAGAATCGAGCGCGCGCTGTTGCCGGTGCACAGGAACAGAACATTGTAGACGCGCTCAGAGGCTTTCTCAGACATGGGCTTTCCTTTTGGCCTTCGGTGGGCAACAGGGCGCGAGGTCGTCGATCAGCGGCGCGCAGATTTCAGGGCGGCCGTCGCAACAATCCTTCAGCATGAACAACACGACCGTGCGAAAACGCGAAAGATCGGCGCGATAGACGATCGAGCGGCTGAAGCGCTGCGCCGATACCAGTCCCGCCCGTGACAGTATGGCGAGATGCGACGACATGGTATTTTGCGGGACTGCAAGCGCACGGGCGATATCGCCGGCCGCTAACCCCTTCGGCTCGAGTTTCACCAGCAGGCGGAACACCTCCAGCCGGGTCGGTTGCGCAAGCGCGGCGAGCGCCAGAATGACATTTTCAAATTCCATATATCCAGACTTATGGATATATTGAATTCTGTCAAGCGAATTACGTGGTTTACGCTGATTAGCCAGATATCTATTTCGATATTTCTAGAAATATAGTTGACAAGAGGAAGCCTTTGTGAAATGGTGCCATCATGAAACTCGATGATGCCGCCGCACATCTCGAAGCCCTGGGTAATCCCACCCGGCTCAAAATCTACCGTGCGCTCGTTCGCGCCGGAGATGCGGGGCTTGCGGTTGGCCGCTTGCAGGAAAAGTTGAAAATTGCCCCCTCAACCCTGTCCCACCACATCAAGACGCTGGTGGTCGTCGGGCTGGTCAATCAGGTCCGCGATGCAACCACGCTGGTGTGTCATGCGAACTACGATGTCATGCGGGGTTTGGTGGATTTTCTGGTCGCCGAATGCTGCACCGATGCCGCCGAGGACGACGAAACCAGAGCGGCGTAGCCCTTATCGCTTTTAATTTCGTTATTTCCAGAATGATAGGAGAATGCCATGGGTGAAATGAAGACGGTGGCCGTGATCGGAGCCGGCCCGGTCGGTCTCGCCGCAGCCGCGCATCTCATGGAGCGGGGCCTTCGGCCGATCGTGCTGGAGGCCGGCCCCAGCGCCGGGCATTCGGTGAGGCAGTGGGGTCATGTTCAACTGTTCTCGCCCTGGGAATACAATATCGACCGCGCCGCGGCGCGCCTGCTGGCGCCAACTGGATGGAATTCTCCCGAGCCCGACCAATATCCGACCGGCGCCGAATTGGTCGAGCGCTATCTCGAACCGCTTTCGACCAAAACCGCCTTGGCGACCCACGTTCACACTTCCAGCCGCGTTACCGACATCAGCCGCGTCGGTTTCGACAAACTCAAGAGCAAGGGCCGGGAAGCCGCGCCGTTCGAGATTCGCTACCAGAACGGACAGGGCTCGCGGATGGTCCGAACAGATGCCGTCATCGACGTATCCGGCACCTGGCACTCTCCAAATCCGGCCGGCGCGAACGGCCTCCGCGCCGTCGGCGAAGAGCAGGCCACAAGCAAGATCGCTTATGGGATGCCGGATGTGCTGGGAAAGGATCGTGCGCGCTACGCCGGCAAAACCGTCGCAGTGCTGGGAGCGGGACACTCGGCGATTGGCACCCTCACCGATCTCTCACGGATTGCCGAACAGGTACCGGAAACCCAACCGATCTGGCTCTTGCGCGGCAACGACCCCGCGAAGGCCTTCGGGGGTGGTGCGAATGACAAGCTCGCCGCCCGCGGCGAACTAGGCGCGGCATTCGCCGCGCTAGTTGCGGCGGGTCAGGTGAAGGTAGAAAGCGGATTTCGTGTCTCGCACCTGAACGCCCGCGGCCCCCACCTTATTGTCGGCACGGGTGCGGCCTGCTGCGGCCGTCAAATCGTTGTCGACGAACTGATTGTAGCAACCGGTTTCCGGCCCGATCTGGATTTCGTGCGCGAGCTTCGCCTCCAGCTCGATCCGGCCATCGAATGCCCAGTGGCGCTGGCGCCGCTGATCAATCCCAACGAGCACAGCTGCGGCACCGTGCGGCCCCATGGAGCGCGGGAATTGGCGCAAGCCGAGTCGGGTTTCTATTTTGCCGGCATGAAATCCTACGGGCGCGCACCAACTTTCCTGATGATCACGGGATACGAACAAGTTCGCTCGATTGCCGCCGATATCGCTGGCGACCGCGAGGCAGCGGAACGCGTCGAACTGGTGCTGCCCGAAACTGGCGTTTGCAATCGAACGGCTGCACCTGATGCGAGAAATTGCTGTGCCGGACTAGCCTTATCAGGTGTTGACGCCCATTGCGCTGCGGATGCAAATGCCAAACAGGAAACCAAGACTAAGTGCGGATGCGGATGACTCGGGCAAGGGATTTTGATGGCGCCTGAGCGAACCGCCCGCCAGCTTCCGATCATCCTGGCGCTCGGCACCACGCAGACGCTGGCGTGGGCCTCGAGCTATTATCTGCCGGCAATCCTGGCCGATCCGATCGCGCGCGACCTCGGCGTCTCCTCGAACTGGATATTTGCCGCCTTCTCGGGGTCGCTGGTGATTTCCGCCGTGCTCGGCCCACGCGTCGGCCGGCAGATCGACCTGTTTGGCGGCAGGCCGGTACTGACCACATCCAACCTGACGATCGCCGCGGGGCTCGCGCTGCTCGGCATTACTACCTCGATCCCGGTGCTGGTGGCCGCCTGGCTGTTGCTCGGCATCGGCATGGGATGTGGCCTCTACGATGCCGCCTTCGGCGCGCTCGGGCGGATCTATGGCGACGCCGCGCGGCGCTCGATCACGGGCATCACGCTGATCGCGGGGTTTGCCTCTACCGTGGGATGGCCGCTGACCGCTCTCGGCCTGGAAAGCGTCGGCTGGCGCAATACCTGTTTTGCCTGGGCACTCGCGCATATCCTGATCGGCTTGCCGATCAACTTCTTCATGCTACCGGCGGTGAAGGGAGCGAAGGCTGCCGCAGCGGTCTCAAACAAGCCGCATATCCCGATCGACCGGACCATGATCCTCCTGGCGTTCATTTTTGCGGCCGCCTGGACCGTCACCGGCGCAATGGCGGCGCACATGCCCCGGATACTCGAGGCCGCAGGAGCGACCACCGTGCAGGCGGTGGCGGCCGGCGCGCTGTTCGGCCCTGCGCAAGTGGTTGCACGCGTCATCGAGGCGAGTTTTCTCAGCCGCTATCATCCGCTGCTGTCGACCCGGCTGGCCTGCCTGATGCACCCGATCGGCGCCGCCATCCTCGCGGTCGCGGGTGGCGCGGCATCAAGCGCGTTCTCGATCTTTTTCGGTTTCGGCAACGGCATTCTGACGATCGCGCGCGGCACCCTGCCGCTGGCGATCTTCGGTCCGAAGAACTATGGCTATCGCCTTGGCCTGGTCGGCGCGCCGGCGCGGATGGCGCAGGCGTTGGCGCCGCTGGTATTTGGCCTACTGATCGATGCGATGGGAAGCCGCGTCCTGATTGTATCCTCCGCGCTCAGTCTTTCGGCGCTGCTGGCGCTATTCCTTCTGCGGCGGGAGCCGGCGGCAACATGATCAGAGATTTTGCGCGATGGGTGACCAAGCCGCCGCAAGCCTATGCGGCCTATTTCGTCGCGCTGATACTAGTTGCCGGATTGTCGTTCTACGTTGGCACGCTGCGACCCAAAAAGCCGCCCGGCATGGGTCCGCCACCCGTCGCCGCCCCGCGGAATTGAGATTCTTTGAAAGCAACCGGGACTACCAGCATGACACGCAAAGCAGTTCCTTCGATCGTCCACACAAATCCGCCCGAACTCGGCACCCCGCCCGGCTACTCCCAGATTGTCGACGTTGCGGCGAGCCGCATCATCTTCATATCGGGCCAGACCGCGCTCGATCAGGAGGGAAATCTCGTCGGCAGGAATGATTTTGCCGCGCAAGCCGCGCAGGTGTTTCGCAACCTTGCCATTGCCCTGCGGGCGCGCGGATGCGACGCCACCAATCTGGTGAAGCTGACGGTGTTCCTCACCAATATGGAAAATCTCGGCGCCTATCGCGAGGTGCGCAACCGGTTCTTTGCGTCGGTCACGCCACCGGCCGCGCCCGCGGTGACGCTGGTCGAGGTGTCGAAACTATACGGAGCGGAATTCATGATCGAGATCGAAGCCATCGCGGCGGTGTGATCCTTGCTCACGGCCGACACGGCTTAGGCTTACGGTTTGCTGGCTTCCGTCGTGGCGATCCATATTCCGGCAAATATCGCGACCAGCCCCACCAGGAGATTGGCGGTGATCGGCTCGCCAACGAGTTGGGTGGCCAGCACCCCGGCCGCAACCGGGTTGACCGTCATCGTGCTTGCCACGCGTGTCGGGGTCGCGCGCTCAAGCGCCATCACCCACAGGATGAACGCCAGCGCGCCGCCGCCAATTCCAAGACAGATGCCGGCGATCCATTGCGCCGTGCCAAGGCTGCCCAGGACTGCGACGCTGCCGGTCAGCGATCCCACCACGATCAGCCCGGCGGCGCCCGCTCCCATCCCGACCGTCAGGAAGCCGAGCGCACTCGATCGCAGGATGAACTGTCGCGACCAGACGTTATAGAAGGCCATGCACAGCACCGCGCCGGTCATGATCAGCTCGCCGCGCCACGCACCGGCCGGCGCCGCCGAGAGGCCGGACGCCAGCGCAGCAATGACGCCGAACACGGCGACGCAGACACCTATCGTCTTCCGCAGGGTCAGCGGCTCGATTCTGAGCAGAGCACCGACCACCATGGTATGGAGCGGCAAGGTCGCCAAAGCGAGACTGGCGCGGGCCGCCGTCGTAAGGCCGACGGCAATGTTATAGAGGACGAAAAACAGTCCGAAGAAGCAAAACCCGAGCGCGGCAACGCTAGCCCAATCGCTGCGCGGCGGCCATCGTACCTTCAAGAGAAGTGCGATGGGCAGCAAGCACGCAAAACCTATCCCCCAGCGCAAAATGGCGAGCGTAACGGGATCGGCATTGCCGACCAGATAGCGGGTAATCGCCGCCGCTGATCCGCCCAGCGCGCTTGAGACCAATGCGAGCGACACGCCGATCCATTGGCTCACTCCCCGCTCCTGTCTATCGCCGCAACCTCCCTCAGTCGTAAAATTCGGGTGACATCTTGAGGCCGTCGCGCTGCGCCTTGTCGTGGTTGATCCACAGCTGCGCCTTATCCTTCACCAGCGTATCCGCGATCTTCTGCATCGACGCCAGCGTCTGTTCCTTGCTGACGTTGTTTGATGGGACACCCCGGTTTTCCCAATTGCTCTTGAAGTGCACGGCATCGCCGGACAGCACGACCTCGCCGGTCTTTGGCAATTTCACCGCAAGGGACTGGTGGCCTGGGGTGTGGCCGGGCGTTGCAAGAACGACAATGCTGCCATCGCCGAAAATGTCGCGGTCGCCTTCGAGCTTAGTCACGGGATGCTCGGGCTTGAAGCGGGGCGCGTTGTTGGCGCCGGGCCACTCATATTCGGCTTTCTGGACATAGAGCATCGTGGTTGGAAACATCTCGACGTTACCGATATGATCCGGATGGGTATGCGAAATCGCCATCGCCTTGATGTCTGATGGCTTGACCCCGAGCTGTTCAAGCTGGGCCGCGAGCGTCTTCGGCCGGCGCCAGGTGACGGATTTGGGATCAGCCGGCGCGAGGCCATTCGGCATCGCCGCGACCGCATCGGGGATGCCGGTATCCCAAAGGAACCAACCCTGCGAATGCTTGATCAGATAGCAATTGTCGACAAAATCCATCGACTTGCCTTCGTTGACCCCAGGCGACCATCGCGAAATATCGCCGGCGACGCCCTCCCCGCAATTGAGAATGTACAGTTTCTCGACGCCCGGTTTGCCCGATTGCGCATAACCGGCATCGATCAGCACGACAGACAAGATCGCCGCCACGAAGCCAATTGTTCGATTCATGTTGTTCCTCCCCGACGCTTCCCGATCTTTGCGGGCGCATTGGATACCACTTTATCGTGTCCACAGCCTTGCAAACAATGGTGAGTTTCGAAACTAGCGGCACCGCATTGACAGCCGGCGCAGGTTTCGGCTGTAATAAGGCAATGGGGGCCTGCGATCCCCCCATGAGGCGGCATGCCCAAGTATCGCGTCCCGTTTCTTTCACGAGGGCGCATCCATGCCATTCCCGACTTCCATAGCAACGGACAAACTTGCCCGCCTGATCGGCACGGTGAATACGCCTGCCCTGATCGACGTGCGCACCGACGAGGACTTTGCCGCCGACCCACGCTTGATTCCCGGCGCCGTACGGCGCAATCATGAAAACACCGCCGACTGGGGCGAGGAATTCGCGGGGCGATCAGCCATCGTGGTCTGCCTGCGCGGCCAGAAACTCGCGCAGGGCACCGCGGCGTGGCTGCGGTACATCCATGTCGAGGCCGAGGTGCTCGAGGGCGGATTCGAGGGCTGGAAGGCCGCCGGGCTTCCACTCGTACCCACCTCAAAACTGCCCCCGCGCGATTCCTTGGGCCGCACCGTCTGGGTGACCCGCGCGCGGCCCAAAGTCGACCGCATCGCCTGTCCGTGGTTGATCCGGCGCTTCGTCGATCCGAACGCGGTGTTTCTGTTCGTCGCGCCCCCGGAGGTAATCGCGGTCGGTGAGCGCTTCAACGCCGCCCCCTTCGACATTGAAAACGTGTTTTGGAGCCATCGCGGCGAGCTCTGCACGTTCGACGTCATGATCGAGGAGTTCGCTCTCGCTACGGCGCCATTGCTGCGCCTGGCGACGATGGTGCGCGCCGCCGATACCGGACGGCCCGAACTGTCGCCGGAGGCGCCGGGGCTGCTGGCGGCGTCGCTGGGCCTGTCGCGGATGTACGACGACGATCTCGAACAACTCGAGGCCGGAATCGCGCTCTACGATGCCTTCTATCGCTGGTGCCGGGATGCGACCGGCGAAACCCATAACTGGCCCACCAACAAGCCGAGGCCGTGATCCGACATGGCAGCCGACGCGACGGGAATACAAAGACGATGCCGGTCACGGCATCAGCTTTGGCGGGGCCTTTTTCGGGTCTGGCTGCGCTAAGCTTCGGCGGCCATAGGGTTCAGAGATTCACCACTCCGAGTACGCGTAGCTCTTCGATTCGGCCAATTTCTGGCGCCGAAGCTGTTTCTGCTGACAAAGCTTCTGAAGGGGTCCGCTTAACGAGGTCAACGGAATATGGTGACCAAGATTTTCAAGTGCTGTCCTAACTTCGGAAATCGGCTTCGGCTTTTTGAAAAATCCGTCTTCAATAAGTTCTTCTATGTGGGCTTTGGGACCCGTTTTGGATGCGCTACGTTCGGCGCCTTTTGTCCGTACTTTGGGTGACTTTCTAATACTAACTTTATTCTCCTTGGGTTGGGACGAGCCTAACAAATCATCCAACACCCGTTGAAACGCAATTCGCTTCAAATCTGGATCTTTGACTGATGCAACCGCTCTTTCGGCCTGACCGACAATCACAGAGTAGTCTTGAGGCTCGTTCATTGGTGACCCCTAAGTGATGAAATGGCGATTGATACTTTATTTCCGATGTCTGCTTGACTAAGCCGCGATCGCGAGACGCTTACCGATCTCCACAGAACTCTTAAATCCTGCTTGGGTTAGGCGATAACCCATTTTCGGATTGCCAAAGATCGCCTTGCGATCAACAAGAGCACGCAACTTGTTTCCAAGCGTTCCTTGGTTTCGACCGACCAAGCTGGTCTTAATCGCTGCAAGCGAAACATAGTCCGGGTAGTGACTTCGAAGTAATAGAATAACTTCTTCGTCCAGAGAGACGTCCGCATGCACTAATCTCACGCCGTCAATATCTTCTACGATTTCGTCGATGGGAGCATGGAGTTGAGCGATAAGTGAGCCCGCCTCCGCCATCTTGATGCCTTTTGCCTGCCGGAGGAACTCGGCGAGAACCCAACTAGCGGCGTGATGTATATATGCGAGATCGTAGATGTTCGGATCAACCATCCCCTTGTGCACAATGTTACGACGACTTCGTAATGTGTAGATAGATCGACAAATTCGCGCTGCGCAAACCCGAAGATCACCGGGAAGCATGCTCTCGTTCTCAACATGGCAATGAAGATATTTCTCAACATCCGGCTTCAGATCGTGTGAGCCTCGCGCCAAATGCTGAAGACACTGCACGATCGTTTCAACAAACTTACCTGGTGAAGAACGACCGAGAGTCTTGTTGGAGAAATCCTGCCGAACAATCATGAAATCTTCTACGAGCTCAGCCGCCAGCTGAGCTGGAAGCATCGTCGAAAGTGCGAGCGTCAGTCGTTTGCGATCCAATCTACCCCTCCCTACGAATTAATTCTTCGACCGCTCGAATTCCCGCAGCCGTGAGCTTGTATTGTTTTCTTGCTTGTTGAGCCTTCCCAGACTTTCTCACTTGAATCACTAGGCTGGGATTGGCAGCCTTTAAAGTGTTGAAGGCCACTGTTATGTTCGCGATTTTTGCACCGATCTCCTTGAGATGATCATTGACGACCTGCGCCCCAAATTCCTCGAGCCGCTCGCAAATCTGGAACCAATAGCCGCCGACCAAAACTTTCTGCCAAGCAGTTTCGGGCCGGGCTGCGTTATAAAGCTCGGCCAAACTTCCATACGTTATGTTATCCGCGCCGTGGTCTATACGTCTGTCACCCGCCGGCGAACCGATGCCACCATCACGGTCGGCCGATCGGTATCCACCCATGCTGGACAGTCCTAGAACATTCCCAATGTATGAAAACGCTCGGTGTTGGCCCTCCAACGACAATTTCCCTAATAATTTCAACGATCCAGAGATCGCTTCCATTTCCTTCGCCATATCGACCGGCGGCTGCTTGGCCTCGTCCGCCGGCGCCGGCTTGTTTTCAGCCATAACGAACTCCCCGAATCATGAAGAGGCAGAGGATAGTTACTGCACCATATCTGTCAATCGCATACATAGCGATATCTACAAAGTAACACAATTCATTATTGGTCTTTATAACGTACTTACTCGTACTTATTCGGAGCTATTGAGAGGACTTTTCGCGTACTGGAGCCAAGTTACCTTCGAACGGTAATTTTGACCGCACGTGCGGTTCTTTGGATTCAACTGCATTTATGGCCTAAATGCCCTGCTGGTGCAGCTCATATAATGCATATATCTCAATTGTCAGTCTGCTAGTGAAGCTTGTTATCCAAATATATAGCGAAGAATAAAATACCTTTTTTTTCAGATAGATATAGCGTATATTGAAACGACAATCATATTAACGGAGTTGGGCGCATCTTTAACGTATATTGGTTAGTACCGCCAATGCTTATTTACCACCCGCGCGCGAACCGATGCCACGATCACGGTCAGCCGGGCGGTATCCGCCCGTGCTGGACAGTCCGAGAACACCCTCGATGTATGAAATTGGGCGGTGATCGTTTGCGCAGGGCGCCCGGCCCTCGGCGAGAGGTGCCGCGGGCAGTCCCTACTTACGCCGGGACGAAGCGCCTACTCCACGCCGCGCCCGAACTTGTTCGATTTCGGCAAACCATGAGCAAGCCGGCCGGCATCGGCGCGGTTGCCGCGCCAGTCCGACAATTCCTTCATCGTCATGCTCTGCTCGCGTCCCGCCGAATCCTTCCAGGAGAGCCCGCTCTTGGAATCGAAGGTGGCGACGTCCGACAGCGCAGCGCTGGTATATTTCTGCAAGCGCACCCCGCGGCCCCGCGCCATCTCCGGCACCTGATCGATCGGGAAAATCACCATCTTGTGGTTGGTGCCGATCACCGCGACACTGTCGCCAGTGACGGTCGTGATCGCGCGGGCCTCGTTCGGCATCTCAACGTTCAAGACCTGCTTGCCTTTGCGGGTATTGCCGACGCAATCATCCTCATTGACGATGAAGCCCTGTCCCTCATGGCTCGCGAGCAGGAATTTGCGTCCGCCCTTGTTGACGAACATCGACACGATCGCGGCGTCCTGCTCCATGTCGATGAACATGCGGATCGGCTCGCCATGGCCGCGCCCGCCCGGAAGCTTTGCGACATCGAGGGAATAGAAGCGGCCGTTGGTGGCGAACAACAGAAGTTTTGACGTCGTCTCGGCGAAGAACGTAAAGCCGAGTTGATCGTCGGTCTTGAACGTCAGTCCCGACAGATCGGAAACCTGCCCCTTCAGCGTCCGCACCCAGCCCTTGTCCGACACCACCACCGTGACCGGCTCACGCTCCACAAAGGCTTCCTCGATCGCGGCGAGATCGTGCTCGGGCGCATCGGCGAATTGGGTGCGGCGCTTGCCGAGCGGCGTCTTCGGCCCAAACAGGTCGCGCACCTTGCGCACCTGCTCGCCGACCTTGGACCATTGTTCGGCCTCGGAGCCGAGCAGGACCTTGATGCCTTTCAATTCGGCCCGCAGATTCTTGTCCTCGGTGCGGATTTCGAATTCCTCGAGCTTGCGCAAATTGCGCAGGCGCATGTTGAGGATGGCGTCGGCCTGGACCTCCGTCAGCTTGAATGCTTTCATCAAGGACGGCTTTGGCTCGTCCTCGTTGCGGATGATTTTTATCACTTTGTCGATGTTGAGGTAGGCGATCAGATAACCGCCGAGCACCTCCAACCGATGTTCAATCTGCACTTTCCGGTAATTGGAACGGCGCAGCAGCACGTCGCGCAAATGGTCGAGCCACTCTTTCAGGCATTCGGCAAGGCCAAGCACCTTGGGGATGCGGCCCTTCACCAGCACGTTGAGGTTCAACGGAATCCGGCTTTCCAGCTCGGTCAGCCGGAACAACGATTCCATCAGCAGCTCCGGATCGACCGCGCGCGATTTCGGCTCGATCACAAGCCGAATGTCTTCGGCGGATTCGTCCCTGACGTCGCCGACCAGCGGCAATTTCTTGTCGTTGAGCAGCTCGGCGATCTTTTCCACCAGGCGGGATTTCTGCACCAACCACGGGATTTCGGTGATGACCACGACCCAGGTGCCGCGCGCGCCTTCTTCCTGGCGCCATTTGGCGCGGGTGCGGAACGAACCGCGCCCGGTCACATAGGCCTCGGTGATGGCCTCCTTGGAATCGACGATCACGCCGCCGGTCGGAAAATCCGGACCCCGCACCCATTTCAGAAGCGTCTTCGACTTCGCTTCGGGCTTGTCGATCAGATGCAGTGCCGCCTCGCAAAGCTCGGCCGCGTTGTGCGGCGGGATCGAGGTCGCCATGCCGACCGCGATGCCCTGCGCGCCATTGGCGAGCAGGTTCGGAAATCCACCGGGCAGCACCACCGGCTCTTTCGACTGGCCGTCGTAATTGGGGCGGAACTCGACGCCGTCCTCGTCGATGCCTTCGAGCAAGAGCCGCGCGACGTCGGTCATACGCGCTTCGGTGTAGCGGTAAGCGGCCGGATTATCGCCGTCGATATTGCCGAAATTGCCCTGGCCATCGACCAGCGGATAGCGGGAGGAGAAATCCTGGGCGAGGCGCACCAGCGCGTCGTAGATCGATTGATCGCCGTGCGGATGGAACGAGCCCATCACGTCGCCGACGATCTTGGCGGATTTCTTGAACGGCGTGCCGGGATCGAGCCGCAACAGCCGCATGCCGTAAAGGATGCGCCGATGCACCGGCTTCAGTCCGTCGCGGGCGTCGGGCAGCGCGCGATGCATGATGGTGGAGAGGGCATAGGCGAGATAGCGCTCTTCCAGCGCGTCACGCAGCATGACCTCGTGGATCTCGGCCGGATCCGGCGGAATCAGTCGTTTTCCCATGGGGACGGGTTATCCGGTGCAGGCATGATGGACAAGGTGCGAATCAGCAGCCTAATTTAGGCCGCCGCGTGACGTTACGGAACCGCCGCCTTGGCGCGGTGTCTGATCACCGCATTGATAAAACCGTCGCGGGCGTCGGAATGGCCCTGCCCGCGCGGCTCCAGCACGTGGCGCAACAAAAAAAGTCCCGTCAGCGCAAAACCATCGCTCAAGTCCTGATCCGACCAGCCATTCACACCCGCTTCGCCCTGGCGCAGGAACGCCGGCAACCGCAACAGCCGGTCGCGGAAGGGCGCGCCAGCCGCCTGCGACACCGCGCCGCCGGATTTCGGCGACACATAAATCAATTCTGTGGTTGCCCCCGTTGCGACGCAGGCTTCCAGGTCGAGCCCGAAGCCAAGTTCGGCGAGCATGGCGAGTTCGAACTTGATCAGATGCGCCGCAGCTCCACCGGCATCATCGAAATCGTCCAGCGTGCGGTCGAGCATCTGATAAATCTCTTCGTGCGGATCGCGCTCGGGCAAGAGTCGCGCCAGCGATGCCAGATGGGTCACGCCATAGACCGCGTGCGAAGAGGCAAGTAGCGTCGCCGCGCGCAGCCGTGTGCCTTCGACCTGATAATAGCCCAGATGCTCGTCGAGCCGAGCCCGCCACACCGCTGTAACGCTGTTGCCCGGCTGCAGCAGCGGCCGCATCCGCGCGCCGGCGCCGCCGCGCACCAGGCCAAGGTGGCGACCGTGGCCGCGCGTCAGGAGTTCGACAATGGCTGAGGATTCGCCATGCCGTCGCACCCCCAGCACGATGCCTTCGTCGGTCCATTCCATGGGTGGAGCTTATAGGATTTCGTCGCGGGACGCAGCTGTCTCGCCGCCGTCATTCCGGGGCGATGCAACGCATCGAACCCGGAATCTCGAGGTTCCGGGTTCGCTCGCTACGCTCACGCCCCGGAACGACGACGATTATCGCTACGCGTTGAACCAGCCCTTGGCATCTCCGGTGAAGGAAAAATACAGGCCCGCCGCCGTCAGCGCGCAGGAGACGACCTCGATGGCACTGTCGAGCTCAAGGCCTTTTTCGCCGATGATCGGCACCAGCGAGACCATCGAAAGCACCAATACGGCAAACAACACCAGGCGCGGCCAGTTCTTGCGCCGTTGCGCCGCAAGGCGAACGAAGTAGACCAAGAGAAGGATCAGGCCAGCATCCACGATCATCTGCGCCATTGTGTCTCCGTCCGGTGTCCGGTCCTGAAACGCGACCGACAGCGCGTCGAGCGTGAGCGACAGATACAGCAGCGCTTCGAACCACAACACGTTCCTGGGGATCTTCATCGTTACGCCGCTGTTCCCTGATTATTGCTCGATTATTGCTCGATTATTACTTGATTATTCCTTGGGGAATTCCAGTCCCATTTCACGGTAACGGTCGGGATCGTCGCCCCAATTTTCGCGCACCTTCACGAACAGGAACAAATGCACGGGGACACCTACGATCTCCGCGATCTCCTTTCGGGATTCCGCGCCGATCGACTTGATGGTGGCGCCGCCCTTGCCGAGCACGATCTTGCGCTGGCTTTCGCGCTCGACAAAGATCGTCTGCTCGATACGGATCGATTTGTCCTTGCGCTCGGCCCAACTGTCGGTCTCGACCGTGGACTGATAGGGCAGTTCCTGATGCAATTGGCGGAAGATCTTTTCCCGCGTAATCTCCGCCGCCAGGTGCCGCATCGGCGCGTCCGACATCTGATCTTCCGGATAGTGAAACGGCCCTAGCGGCACCATCGCAGCCAGCGTATGGCGCAGATCATCGACGCCATCGCCCGACAGCGCCGAGACCATGAACGTCCTCGCAAACTCAAGACGGTCGTTGGCGGCCTTGGCAAGCGCGAGCAGCTTTTCGCGCGGGACGAGGTCGATCTTGTTCAGCACCAGGATCTTCTCGTGCCGGACGGTGCCAAGCTTGGTGAGGATCGCGTCGGCTTCCTCGTCGAGGCCCTCGCGCGCATCGAGCAGCACGCAGACCAGATCGGCGTCATGGGCCCCGCTCCATGCGGTGGATACCATGGCGCGGTCGAGCCGCCGCTTGGGCATGAAGATGCCGGGCGTATCGACCAGAATGATCTGCGCATGGTTCTCAATCAAAATGCCACGGATCAGCGCGCGGGTGGTCTGAACCTTGCGCGAGACGATCGTGACCTTGGAGCCGACCAGCGCATTGACGAGCGTGGACTTGCCGACATTGGGAGCGCCGATCAGCGCGACAAAACCGCAAGCTGTCGCGGCGGGCACGGCTTCGTCCGGAGACTCATCCGTCATTGCTGCCGCCGGCGACGCCTTCGCGCGCGATCATCACGGAGGCTGCGACCTTTTCAGCGGCGCGCTTGCTGCCACCAATGCCCTCGGCTGGCGCCAACCCGGGCAATTCCACGGCAACGCGAAACTGCGGATCGTGGTGCGGCCCGGTGCGTTCAATCTCGCGGTAGACCGGGGTCGGCAAACCCTTGCCTTGCGCCCATTCCTGCAGCACCGTCTTGGGATCGCGCAGCGGCCGCCGCGGCTTGTGCATCCGCTCGGTCCAGTTGCGCTGGACAAACTGCGAAGCCGCATCATACCCGCCATCAAGGAACACCGCGCCGATCACCGCCTCGCAGATGTCGCCGAGCACGGATTTGCGCAGGCGGGCGCCCGCCCCTGCGCCTACCGCGCCGAGCTTGATGTCATCGAGCAGTGCGAGCGACTTGGCGACATCCGCGCAGCTCTCCTTGCGAACGAGATCGGCGAGCCGCTTCGACAATTCGCCTTCATTGGCATTGGGGAAAGCGCGATACAGCATGTCGGAGACAATCAATCCCAGAACGTGATCGCCGAGGAATTCCAGGCGCTGGTAGCTGTCGCCTCGCTTGCGCGAGGATTTCAGCGCGGAGACATGCGTGAAAGCCGTGGCGAGTAAGGTTGAATCGGCAAATTTGTGCCCGATGCGCGCCTCAAGCGCCGCCGTGGCGGCCTTGGCGCCGGTCTTGGAGCGTTTCTTCTTGGCTGTCGCAGGTTCACGCCCGGGGTCAGGCTGAAGGCCTGCTTCGCCAGCTGACGGTGAGGTCTTGATGTCCGGCGCGTCGTCGTTCATCGCACAATTGAGAATATGCGATTCCAGCGCACCGCGGTCGGCCAGCGCCAGAACATCCAGGCGTGCTCGCCCTCGGCGATCGAAAAGAAAATCATCTGGGCCCGGCCGACGATATTCTCAAACGGCACGTAACCCACCGCCGACAACACCCGGCTGTCGGTCGAGTTGTCGCGATTGTCGCCCATCATGAAGAAGTGGCCCGGCGGCACGGTGTAAGCAATGGTGTTGTCGTAGAAGCCGTTGTCGACGCAATCGAGCGATTCATAGCTGACACCGTTCGGCAAGGTTTCCTTCCAACGCTTGACGCGCGCCGTGGCGTCGGACCCGCAGGGGTCTTCGCCGATGAAATCGCTCAACCGCGCACGCTTCACCGGTACGTCGTTGATGTGGAGCAGCCCCTCTTTCATCTGGATCCGGTCGCCGTGCAACCCAATCACGCGCTTGATGTAGTCGGTGGAGTCATCCTTCGGCAGACGAAACACGACGATGTCGCCGCGTGTCGGCTCGGAGCCGAAGATGCGGCCCGAAAACAACGGCGGCGACAGCGGCAAGGAGTAATGGCTGTAGCCATAGGAATATTTCGATACGAAAAGATAGTCGCCGACCAGGAGCGTCGCCTTCATCGATCCCGAGGGGATGTTGAAGGGCTGGAACAGAAAGGTGCGGATCACGAGCGCGATCAAGAGAGCATGGATGACGACGCGGATGGTTTCTCCCAAGCCGCTTTCGGATTTCGTGCCGGATGTCACGCTCATGGTTTTCCTAATTCCCCGCTGCGGGTCCCCGCGCGGTGGCAGAACATTTCCCTCACGCGAATCGATGTTCGCTCCGCGTCAAGGAAATGGTCTTGGTTCTGATGTTGCGGGCGAATTCCGGATTCCCGAATTTCGCCCGGGCTCCGAATATTCCCCCGCGGCGTTTTAGACGGTTGTTGGCAACCGCGCAATCAACGGCCTCATTAAAACTTCCTAACACCCTGACAAATATGTCATTTTAGTTTTACTCGGCTGGCCGGGCGGCTGCGCGCCGGCGGCTTACGGTTTGGGGGAGGCGACCGCCGAAATTATGACGAAGGCCTGCGCCAAGGGCCAATCGTCGGTAATGCTGAGGTCGATCCTCGCCTCAAAGCCATGCGGCGTCAGTGCTTCCAACCGGGCGAGCGCTCCACCGGTCAGTTGCATGGTCGGGCGGCCACCCGGCAGATTCACCACCCCCATGTCCCGCCACCACACCCCGCGCCGGATCCCGGTTCCAAGCGCCTTGGAACAGGCTTCCTTGGCGGCAAAACGCTTGGCGTAGGTCGCGACCACCATCTTGTCGTTTTTGGCGCGGCGTTCGGCCCTGGCACGTTCGGCGTCGGTGAAAATGCGATCGAGAAAGCGCTCACCGTGACGCTCGATGACCTTGGCGACCCGGCGGATATCGATCAGGTCGGAGCCGATACCAATGATCATGCCTTGCCCGCCTGTCGCTCACCGGCGAGGCTGGGACCGCCGGCGTTCCGGCGGCCCCGGTCCATCGCGGCCCGCATCGTGCGAACCGTCTCCGCAAGGCCTGTGAACAGGGCCTCCCCGATCATGTAGTAGCCGATGTTCAACTCAACGATCTCTTGCAGTGAGGCGATCTTCTCGGCGGTCGCATAGTCGAGACCATGACCGGCGTGAACTTCGAGGCTGGCTGAACGCGCCAGCGCAGCGCCCGCGACGATACGCCGCCATTCTAATTCCGCCTTTGCCTCGTGACCGTCGACCACGGCTTCGCACCAGGCGCCGGTGTGGATTTCGATGACGGGCGCGCGCAGCTTTGCGGCCATTTCGATCTGGGCGGGATCGGCGGCGATAAACAGCGACACCCGCACGCCGGCATCGTTCAATCGGCCGATGAATGGCGCGAGCGCGTTATGCTGTCCGACCGCGTCCAGACCGCCCTCGGTGGTCAATTCTTCGCGCCGCTCGGGTACGAGGCACACGGCATGAGGCTTGGTCGCAAGCGCAATCCGCAGCATGTCGGCGGTCGCCGCCATCTCGAAATTCAAAGGTTTTGAGATTTCGGCCTTCAGCCGCGCCATGTCCTCATCGCGGATATGGCGGCGATCCTCGCGTAAGTGAGCGGTTATGCCGTCGGCGCCCGCCTCGATCGCCACCAGCGCGGCGCGCACCGGATCGGGATTACGCCCCGAGCGCGCGTTGCGAAGGGTGGCGACGTGATCGACATTGACTCCGAGGCGTAACGGAGGAGTTCTTGGCATTATGGGCTCACGGGATTTGGATTCGATTCCCTCATCCTGAGGAGCGGCGTCTTCGCCGCGTCTCGAAGGATGAGCAGCATTGTGGCCTCATGGTTCGAGACGGCGGCGCAGTCAAGTATACGCAGACTGCGTAAACTTGTCTGCGTACGCCTCCTCACCATGAGGAGATAATCCTACCCGTTGACACGCTCCACCCGTGCAACGACGGCTTTGGCGCGCAACTGGGCAATAATAGCGCTGAGATGCTTCAGGTCATAGACCTCAAGGTCGATGGTAAGCTCGGTGAAGTCGGGTGAGCGGCGGGACATGCTGATATTGTCGATATTGCCGTCGTGTTCGGCGATCACGGTGGCGACTTGGGCGAGGCTTCCGGGTTCGTTGACGTTATCGACGCGAATCCGCGCCGGAAAACGCCGCGGCGTCGAGTCGTCGACGTCCCAGCGCACGTCGAGCCAGCGTTCCGGCTGCTCCTCGAAATCCTTCAGCGCCGGCGACTGGATCGGATAGATCGTGATGCCCTCGCCCGGGGTGACGATTCCGACAATGCGGTCACCCGGCACCGCGCCGCCATTCGGCGCGAACTTGACGGGCAAATCCGAATTGATGCCGCGAATCGGAATGGCCGACGGGCTGCGTCCCGGCTCGGGCGGCGATTTCAGCTTCAGTTTGGCTGCAAGGCCCTTCTTCGCGCCATAGCGCGCGACCCGCTCCTCCTTGTAATCGGGATACATGGCGCGCGCGACGTCGGAGGCCTTCATCTCGCCGCGTCC